>CAZFUD010000039.1:0-25551 GCA_964521705.1 uncultured Opitutaceae bacterium
CGCATCCAGAGGCCCGTTCACATCCAAGTATTTTTCTCGTACGGTTTTGATGTCGGCTGCGCTCACCGGACTAGCGTCGTTACCGAATGAAGACCGTATGTAGGTCAAAACGGCCGCTAGCTCCTGATCGCTGGCCAGGCTTTCGAATCCAATCATGGGAACTTGTCCGGGATAGTTTCTGCCGTTAACTTCTATAGGCCCAACCAGCCCTTTGAGCGTGATCTTTATAAGCGTATCCATGTCGCCTTCCACCCAGCGGGTTTTTGCCAAGGGCGGGAACCCCGCTTTGGGCAGGCCCATACCGTCGGGCTGGTGACAGGTGCCACAAAAGCCCTCCCGAGAATAGACTTCCAGTCCCAACTTGAGAAACTCGTCTTCGTACCCCTCTCCCGGGGCCCGATAGTTTTTATCGGTGGCGCTTGGGTGTACAGGCCGACCGGTAAGCCCCGCCTGAGCGTACTCGTAGCTGTAGCGAGCAACGTCGCTGTCGAGTCCCTGCTCGTTGACTTTCTCAACTATCGGCAAGCCGATTTCCGTTGGCAGCCACGAGGCAGCGACGAGAGCCTCTAATCGGACGCGGCCATGAGGATCCTGGGCAGCAGACTCTACGAGTTCAATTGCGGCAGGAAGCTGATCGATATTGTATCGGGCTACGGATACAGCCGCGCTGCGAATGCGGTGATCCTCAGAGGCGAATAGCTCTTTCAGCAATTCCAAATCTACAGCGTTGTGCCCCCAGCCAACCCAAAGAGCTTCCAGCTTTAGACGCTCGTCGTTCTGCTTGGCCGCCCAGGATTTCAGCGCAGGCAAAACCGCTACCGACTCCCGGCCACGCAACTCGCGGCGAACGCGGTAACGCGTACGCAACTGGGGATGTTTCAATGTTTCCAGCAGCTCGGGAATCGACGCTCCATGAACTTTTGCCGGCTTCATCAATGGTCGAGATGGATAGGTGACCCGGTAGATTCTCCCATGAACGTGATCGCGCAACGGATCTCGGGCATTATGCTGCATGTGGCCGATCAAAGCGTTGTGCCAATCGGCTACGTAAAGCGATCCATCCGGGGCGAATTCCAAATCGACGGGCCGAAAATTCAAGTCGTCAGAAGAAAACAGGTCCTGACGCCATTTGGCAGTGAAACCCGATCCCTCCTCCACCAGCTGATGCTGTTTAGCTCCAAGAAAGCCAATAGTATTGTTGAAAAGCAAGTCACCTTGAACGTCCTCAGGAAAGTGGGAGCTGGATACGATCTCCAAGCCGGATGTCGGGCGCACGAAATTGTCGGTCAGAATCTGGGGCGCCAGCATGTTGTATCCGTAAATTGGCTTTACCGATGCTGGCGTCAGCCAGCTGACAGTCGGATTAGAGGTGTGGAGGAAAAAGCCTTGTCCATAATCGTCGAAGGCAACCCCCCATGGATTAGGCATATTTAGCTGAGCGATGCGGGTTAGCTTCCGGCGGCTTGGGTCGTAACTGAAATAGCCTCCCCAAGAACCGCGCTCCGGACCGTAAATCGTCTCGATATTGCTATGAAGAAAGTAGCCCTCCCCCATGATGATAGCTCCCGAAGGATCCACGCAAAAAGCGCTAATCGCATGATGCGTATCGTGATCGTCGAATCCACTTACAATGTATTCTTTTTCGTCATACTTATCATCCCCGTCGATGTCCTTTAGTAATACCAGGCTATCGCTTTGAGAAACGTAAACCCCTTCCGAAGCAATTTCAAACCCGATGGGGATGTGCAAGTCGTCGGCGAAAACGCGTAGACTATCAGCTTTGCCATCACCATCCGCATCCTCGAAAATCAACAACTTGTCCGCGGGCTTGGGATCTCCGATTTGGTAGTGCGGATAGCTGGGCATCGTCGCAACCCAGAGTCGGCCTTTATTGTCGAAGGCAATCTGGCTGGGGTTGGCTAACTCGGGAAACTCTTTTTCAGAGGCGAACAACTCCATCCGGTAGCCTTCCGCAGTTTCAATTTTCGATTCTGACTCGCCTCCAGGCAGGTAATCGATGGTCCCGTTTTTAGCGCTTACCGTGTAGTTAGTCGGCACCCCCGGCAACGGATACGTTTTGGCGTCTTCCGCCTCGATATCGAAAGGCTGGCCATTCAAAGCGGCCCAAATAGCTCGCTCGCGAACGTCCGTCATTTCCTCGGTCTTCCTCAGTTCGTCTGGATAATTCTGTGGGCCGAAAGGAGCGTAACGCTGGCCATAAACATGAACCCCATTGGGTATCTTGAAGTTATTAAGCCATGCCCAGTTCTTCTCATTGACTGCCTCATTAACCGTATCGCGAATCCCTTCCCGTATCGATCGACTTCCGAAGATCGATTCAGACAGAAACCGAGCCAGTTTCCGGTACCCTGCATCATTGAGCAAGACGCCATCGTTGGTCAAAACGTCGCTTCCGTTATACCACTGCTTGGAGGCATTGAAAGCATCAACAAAGAGTACGCCACGATTAGATGCGATCTCAGCCATAGCATTGGAATAAAGTTCTAGATTCCGATTGATTGATTCGCCGTCCGGACCGTCGAAATCGCGTGGCTTCTCCTCGAAAGCGGTTGGCGAAACCACCACTAGCTTAGGTGGTCCGTATCCGTTGTAACGTTGGGTAAGGGTATGCTTCACAAACCCTTCAAACTCTTTCTTATAACGCTCTAGCCCGTCCTCGCCATCGAAAGAAGAATTGTAGCCGAAGAACGCTATAATCGTATCCGCCCGCAAGCGGGTCAGCCATTGGTCGGGCGCCTCGAAATGACCCTCGCTCTTTGTGTCGATCCGAAAATCCTCTTTGACCAGCTCCTTCGCGCCCGCAAACGCGAAGTGATACTCATAATTCCGACCAGGATGAGGTCGGAAGCCCGGCGTATTTCCTTCATCGGCCATATTGCGGATCTGGAGATCCTTGCTCGGAAAACTCAGATAAATTTCAGTTTCAAAATGGCCGAACTTGGTCATCCGAGAGGCCATTCCTGTTCCGACGATAACCACGCTCTCACCTTGATTTGGCTCAATTTGTTGGGCCATGCCGGTTAGAGAAAACAGAAGTACCGCTGCACAGGCAGCTAAACGAATAGAGGTTTTCATTGTATTCTAAATTAGTTTACGTTCGAAAGATTCGATCGCTATTTAAGCAGGTCCTCTGGTTTGAGACCGTTTTTGTATTTATCTCCAAAGCCAGAATTATTCGGCGCGTAATCTCCGGCAGTTTCCGTCTTCACACCACTAGCCGGAATTAGATCTTCGCGTGTAAGAGCCCAAAGAATGCCTTGAATGGCGAAGCGGCGCATCATGGATACTTTGAAGTCATAGGGATGCCCCAGCGTCGTCATGAAAACCCGAGCATGATTGAAGCCATGGCTATGCGTTTTCGTCCAGGCAACAGGATTGGAAATTGGATACCGATTGAGCTGACCCCGCTCTTCCTTGTTCGACTGTAGCGACTTTCCGTTGAGCAAAAATTGCGGGTCCCCCGCAACCGTATCGCCCCCGCCTTCCACGTGATAGAGCCATGAATACGCTTCAAACGTTTCCATACCCCTAAGAATTGGATGGCCCTTGGCAGCCGAATCAAGCGTCACGCTTGTCAGGGTTTTATGCCCGTCAGAAAAGTGGCCGTGGTGCGTGATCCACTTCTGTCCTAGAAGTTCCCGCGTCAATTCGCCGCCAGCAAAGCTGTGGATGAAGGTGGGGTCGTCCTGATAGCCCCATCCCGCGTGAGGGGACTCCTGAGTAAACCGGAATGCATGGGTCGACGTTCGAAAGGCGACCACCGGTTTCCCCGATTCGAGATAGTCGAGAATGCGCTGGAACGAGGCTTTGTCCGGACGGCGGAAACGCAAAAACAGCACCATCAAGTCGGCATCCGCCAATTCTTCGGTCTTTGTCAGTGAGGTTGCAGCATTGGGATCGATCACCCCATCTTCGTCCAAAGAAAATCCGACCGACACATGAAAGCCAAAATCGCGACGCAGAATTTTGGCCAGCATAGGCATCGACTCTTCCGATCGATATTCCTCGTCGCCTGTCAAGAAGACGACCTTTGGAGGAGCGGACGCCAAAGCGGAAACGGCCATCGCTAAAGCAGAGAATATAGGGACCAAGAATCTTATCATGCTGCATACAGGATCTTAAAATGTAATTCGTTGCAATCCGCTAGCTAGTAGATTCGATATTTTCTACCACTCCTCCCCCATTACTCCCTATGCAACGACGCGATTTTATCCGACTCGCATCAGCAAGCGCCCTCGGGTCAAGCATGCTTGGTGCCTCTTCGCTCTATGGCACCCACCACTCTACAAAATTCGACCGATACGGAGGCTGGCTCGGCAAGAAGTTCGAGGCGACGGGCTTTTTCCGCGTAGAAAAGGACAAGCGTTGGTGGATCGTTACTCCCGAAGGTAACGCGTTCCTTAGCTGGGGCATCAACCATCTTTACCCAGATCTGTGGAAACAGGACTACAATCGTGAAGCCTGGCAAAAGAAACTGGGCATTGAGAATCTAAACGGCCCCGAGTTCAACAAGGCGCTTAGGAATTGGTTCTTGGGCGTCCGTGAGCAGTTGGGTTTCAACACGGTCGGCGTGCACAACGCCCTTCATATCGTGAATACTCCATATCCGGAAATGGCCTACATGCAGCCTATTCACTTTGTTAATATTCCCCACTGGCGAACCGAAATTCCCGACAGCAATTTTATCGATGTGTTTTCATCCGATTTTGAGCGTCATTGCGATCGATTAGCTAGAGAGATTGCCGAGCCGCTAAAGGACGATCCCTTTTTACTGGGCTACTCAATGAATGATTGCCCATTATTTACCGAAGAAGACCTAAGGGAGCGAACCGACACCATCGGGGGAGCGCGTCGCCCCTCGCGCATTGGCTGGCCACGACGGCTCCGAAATTTAGGAAGCGAAGCGCCCGGAAAGCGGGTTTATGTCGAGACGATGAAAGACATTTATCGCGGTCGCATCAGAGATTTCAATACAACTTACGATACGAAATTCAAGTCATTCGACAACCTAGCTTCCACTGAAAATTGGCGTCCAAACACTCAGTTGTCCAACGCCAACGAGTCCCGAGATAACGTAATATTCCTCCAGCGTGTCGTGGACAAATACTATGAAACGACCCGCAACGCGATCCGCCGCTACGACCCGAATCATATGTTTGTCGGGGATAAACTACACGCCAATACAGATTCGCTAGATACGGTTCTACCGATCACCAGCAAGTACACCGAGATCATCATGTATCAGATGTATGCCCGCTACGAGGTTCAGAAGCCTGGACTCGATCGTTGGTCAGCCCAAGTCGACAAACCCTTTATCAATGGAGATGCAGCCTTCACGATGACCACGGACACGATGCCAAGGCCCTACGGCCCGGTCGCCGACAACCTAAAAATGCGAGCGGAGTGGACGGAGGAATTTTTCCGTTCAGCTTTCGCCCGTCCCGATTTCGTAGGCTGGCATTATTGCGGATTGATCGATGCCTCGCAACTCGTTCCCCGCAAATCGGATCGCCAGCACTCAGGTTTACTAGATGGCTGGGGAAATCCATACCCAGCACTCGAAAAGGTTTTAAAGAGCTGCTCCAGCGAGATCTACTCTATCGCCCAGCAAAGCTAGATCCTGGTCACTCGATACTTGTCGCTAGCCCCCAGGCTTCCAACGCCGAGCCTCTAGTATCCGATAATCGAAACTAGTTAACTAAGCCTCCAGCCCTTCCGGTACTCCCGCTTCACATACTGTTCGGCTTTGCGAGAATTGGTCACGCGCATCTCTTTGGTGTCCCAATGGATTTTCTTACCTGCCCGATAGGCCACATTGCCCAGGTGATTGGCTTCCGTAAGCAATCCTGAATACTCGAAATCGCACATGGTCGGAGCGCCTCCTTTACAAGCGTCGACCCAATCCTGATGATGGCCATTAGGAGAGCGGGGAATGAAGGGATCCGGTCCTCTGAAGCCTTCGAACTTATCTTCGGGGAGCAGAACGAGCTTCTTGTAATCCGAAAGCAGCATACCCTTATCGCCCACAAACAGATGGCCGCTAGCCCATTGGGGAATCCCCTGCTCGTTCCAGATTTTCGGCTTATCCAAACCTTGGTACCAAGTCAGTTTCACGGGAGGCAAATCGCCTCTCGCTCCGTATTCATAAGTTGCCTGCATAGACGCCGGAGCCATGGCGGGATGCGGTTTCGGTCCCTTGGCTTCGACGGTCAATGGGGCATCAAGCTTCAGGGCCCAAAACGGAAGGTCGATCCAGTGGCTTCCCAAATCCGACATGGTACCGTTGCCAAAATTCCACCAGCGATACCAAAGAGGACCTTCGAAATAGTGATGATGAAAGGGCGTTTCTGGAGCAGGGCTCACCCAGAGATCCCAGTCCAGACTTTTTGGAATGGGCTGTGTTTCCTTTGGTGTATCGATAACGATGTAGCGATCATTGGCATCGCGAGCCGCCTGCTCGCTAGCATGCCAGCCCCAGGCCCGGGAATTCCAAACGTGGGCTTCACGCACTTTGCCAATGGCTCCGGATTGAATCAGCTCGACCACACGCCGATAGTTGTCGTTGGCGTGGTTCTGCGTCCCCATCTGTGTAACCACATTAGCATTACGAGCGGCCATGCGGATAACCCGGGCTTCTTCGATATTGTAGGTGAGCGGCTTCTCGCAATAAACATGTTTTCCCAATTGGAGTGCCGGCAACGTAGCGAAGGCGTGGCTGTGCTCGGGAGTGGATATCACAACCGCGTCGAACTCCCTCTCGTGATCAAACAATTTCCGGAAGTCGGCTTCCCGTCTAGCCTTGGGTTGAAACTTAGAAACTAGATTGAGCTTCAACTGATCGACTTCACAGAGGGCGACGATATTCTCCGCAGCAAAATAGCCGGTGTTTCGCTGTCCGCGATTGCCCAGACCGATCATGGCGATGTTCATCCGCGAATTCAAATTATGGCCACGCACGATATTGGGCGCTGCGATAGTGGCCGCTCCTGCAACGGCGCTGGTTCTTAGAAAGGATCGACGATTCATGAGCTTGGGGGTTAGCGGGATCTACTACTGAAGCGAAAACTAAGCGCTAAGCCGGCATCGTTCAATAACAACTTCGCTCAATCAACCCTCTTTACCAGGGATGCTAGATTCTGGATGCTGGTGGCTAGTCGTTAGTTTCTGGGCTCTACAATCCAACATCAGACATCGAGGACCAAGAACCTAGAATCCAGCATCAATGTTCTAGCAAAGCATCCAGTTGCCTCCGAAGTGTTCTTAAGGCCTCAGCTATCTGCGGAGCGTCGGTAGCTTCGGGCGCCAGATTTGTGAGCTCGTAGGGATCGGCTTTCGTTTCGTACAGTTCTTCCTCGCCCGACGCATAGCGAATATACCGCCAACGTTCCGTTTTTAGGGCATGGTGATCGACGAATGTAGTCCAAGCGGGATAGTCCCAATCGGCCCTGACATCCTCCAGCAATGGCCGAAGCGAGCGGCCTTCCAGTTCGTGAGGCGGCGTTAAGCCCGCGTAGTCCATGACCGTCGGGTAGATGCTGAGAAGTTCGACAGGCTTGTCGCAGATGACGCCCGATGGAATGCCCGGGCCGGCAATGATAAAGGGCACGCGCGTGGCCAATTCCCAGAGCGTCGCTTTCCCCCAGTGGCGTTTCTCGCCCAGGTGGTAGCCATGATCCGAAAAGCAAATGATGTAGGTATTGTCGGCCAAGGCGCTTTCTTGCAGAGCGTCCAGCACTCGCCCAAATTCGTAGTCCATTGCCGAAGTGCTGGCCAAGTAGGCCTGAATAATCTCCTTCCACTTTCCGTTAGCCTCAACCCAGTCATGTTTCCAAAGTCCCGGAGCCTCCACATCCTGGGGACGCCGTTCGCGTTTTCCGAAATAGACGAGATCCTCTGTGTCGTTTTCGACGGCGCCGTTCGGGAGTTGGATCTCATTCAAGGGATGCCTATCGAACCATTCCTGCGTGGCATACATGGGGGTATGCGGGCGGTAAAAACCGCAACCGACAAATACGGGGCGATCATGCTCATCCATCAAGGTATCAATTGTTCGTTGAGCGATTTCAGCGTCATGGCTGGCCGCATCTTCGATGGGAGGCACCCCCCAATCAGTTAAGATCCAGCCCGCATTGTAGTTCACCTTGGGATCTTGCAAGGGCCCGTAATAGTAGGCGTTGGATCGCAACCACTCGTTGCTCGAGCTTCTAACTTGGTGATACATCTTCCCGTAACCGTAGCTTGAATACCCACTCGTTAGCATAGCTTGCGACAGTGTCACGATATCTTCTAATTCCGGCTTTTCCCGAAACCAGCCAACAGGGTTTGAATGGATGCCAGTTGTGGTCGGCCTCAAACCGGTCCAGATCGCGGTTCTGGAAGAATTGCAAACCGGCGAAACACAATGGGCGTTGGTAAACAGAACCCCCATATTCGCCAGTCGATCTAGATTGGGAGTCGACGCATTGGGATGGCCATCCAAACAACCCACGTAATCGTTCAAGTCATCGATAGCAATAACGAGGAAATTAGGCTTATTCCGAATTGGTTCAGAATCCGTATTGGCGCCGAACTGCGGTACCTCTTGTGCCCGGCTCGCAATTGCTAAAGTGACCCAAAGAGCCATATGGAGGAGAACCTGTTTAGAAGCAGAGGACACTATCGAAACCATTACAGAAAAAGTAAGGAGACTTCTCCAGCTTGCCCACAAGAAAACGGCATGGAAGGCGGCATTATCTGTCAGCGTGTCAAGGAATCCGAGTCTACCTAAGACCACTATGTGCCACTCAGATAGGCTTTCATCGTGACAATTCCAGTCCAATCACGATTCTAATCTACCATGAAGCCTTTACTACCGGCCCTCTTTGTTATTCTGGCACTGCCTCTAGCCCTCTGCTCAGCAGAAGAATCGAAAGCATCCGAAAACCCGAACCCGCTTACAAAGCTCTATAAGCTCTCCGATTTTGATACCAAGGGGAATTGGATGGAGGAAGGAAAGGACGTTCTCCACCTTAAGCCTCGCGAGGGAGAAACGGGCTGGAAGCGTTACGATGCCTACCTTTGGTTTCCGGAACAGTATCAAGATTTTGTCTGCCGCTTTGACTTCAAATTGGGAGAAGGCGGAAATTCGGGATTCTACTTTCGCATTTCCGACCAGTCGGACGCCACTCTGCACGGATTCGAAATCCAATTGAAAGATGACTTCGGGAAAGAGGAACTAGGCCCTCACGACGTTGGGGGCGTCATTAAAACTTCAGGACCGAAAGTGAATGCAGTCAAACCGGCTGGAGAGTGGAACGAGATGATCGTTCGCCTGAAGGGTTCCCGGCTCGTAGTGAAACTCAATGATCAGACCGTTCAGCAGGTCAATCTAGAGAAGGCCCGCCCTGCGGATAAGCCGCTCGCCAAAAAGGGCTGGATAGCCATCCAAGATCACGGCCAGGAGTTCTGGGTTAGAAAAGTCCGTATCCGAGAGCTCTAAACTTTGAATCGGAATCGCGAAGAGTAGCACAGGCATCCTGCCTGTTCAAGACATAGGCTGGATGCCCGTGGTACATTTTATCACTGAGGATCGAGCCGATCCTTCCTACCTTCCAATAGTCTAGATGCTCACACTGGCCCTTCGTTGGTCGTGCCTGCAAAGTATTCAAAAACTAGGGCATCTGCTCTTCGACCGGCTCGTACCACTCGCCGCGCAGCCAGTCCACGACGAGACCAATCTGCTGCTCTGTTAGGGTCCCTTCTTCACCGTAAGCCGGCATCCGATCGTTACCACTGCCATAGAACCGCGGGTGCTCCGGATTCTTAATGAATTCGATCATGTATTCGCGGGACATCCACCCGGTCAGATCGGGTGTTCTTCTCTCGGAGCTCTCTTCTCCATCCCACCCGTGACAGTCGATACAGGCTTCGTCCACTCCGGTGAGCCCATCCCAAAAAAGGTCAGATCCTTCCTGGATCAAATCGGAATCCGCCTCGTCCAAATCCTTCTGGCTTTTCAGTTCCGCCTGGGCCGATACCGCAGCGACCACTTTGGCAAGTTCCTCCTGGCCCGTCGGGGATAGGTCGCGCAGTCCCATTACATACTCCACCATCCGGCTCTGATTCCCACCGTCTCGATCAACGAAGTGAGTACCCCCAAAGTACTTGGCTGTGGCAATCTGGTCCGGATCTACAAAACCAGCAAGCCACTCCCTACTGCCGACTCCCTTTAAATCAGGCGCTGATGGCGGCTCTTTTAATTCGCGTCCCAAGCCATCCATTCCTCCGTAAGCGTGGCAGCTCGCACACTTGTCCGCGAAAATCTTGGGGCCCTGTGTGTAAGGATCGCCACGAAGTAGGGAGGTGGCACCACCCTGAGGAATACCGGCCGGAGCCTTTGCCAGTACTCGAATGCGCTCGGCGTCTTTGCGTGCCTGCTCCTGGGCAAATTGAAACTCTTCATCCTTCGCGTCCTTGGCGTAAGCTATGTACGTCAAGTAGACAAATCCGCCCAACAGGGTGTAGAGGAATATGAGATTGAATCGGTGACCCTGTTTCCAGCGACCGATAAAAGGCATCAGGAAAAGCAGCCCCACAATGAACGCGGGAATGTAGATACCACCCCAAAGAACACCCTCACCCTTGAAGTACTTGAGGAACTGGAACATGAACATGAAATACCAGTCCGGACGGGCCGGATATCGTTCCGCTGGATCTGCTGGCGCGCTCAAATGTGCCCCATCAAACCACAATACAAGGCCTAGAATAGCAGCCATAACCGCGAGTGCGGCTACGAGATCCCGGAAGACCTGCTCCGGCCAGAATGGCGTGTCGGCTCTCCGAAAAGGTTTCTTCGCCTTGATACCGTGGCGTCTGAACAAATATATGTGGACTACTATCAGTAGGATTAGGAGCCCTGGAAGGACACCCGCATGCAACGCGAAGAATCGCGTCAAGGTATGATGGCCATAATCCGCCCCGCCAATCACGATTTTCTGCAAGGATTCTCCAATGACAGGCGTGATCGCCACCATGTTCGTGGCTACTTTGGTCGCCCAATACCCTTTCTGGTCCCAAGGCAAGAGATACCCTGTAAGCGAAAGAGCCATCACCAGAAACAGTAACCCTAGCCCGAACCAGTAATTCACTTCCCGCGGAGCCGTGTACGCCTTATCTATGACGACCTGCATCAAGTGCAGGATTAGGAGAACCGTCATTAATTGGGCCGCGTAATGATGTATACCTCTCAGGAGCCATCCAGCATTCATCTCTTCTTGGATGAAATAGACACTCTCCCAGGCCGTTTGAGAACTCGGGCTGTATGCCATCCAGAGCATAATGCCGGTGGCGAACTGCACGAATATGCAAAACGTAAGAGCGCTGCCCCAAATGTAGCGCCATCGAGGACCGCCGGGAATGTTCTCGAAAAGAATTTCGTTAACAATCTTCTTGTAACCAGTGCGCTGATCAAGCCACCCAAGTAACGCCTTCATACAATGGCCTTTTTATCAGCGATGCCCGGCTGAAAATTCTGAAATTTCACCCAAACCTCTCCCTCATTTTCCACTCTCACTTCGAGCGAGTCGAGCCCTCGGGCGCTAGGACTGTCTGGCGCCTGTGTCCCCGTCTCCAGATCAAAGGCGCTGTTATGGCAAGGACAGTAATAATCACGTTCGCTTTCACGGAATACGACAGCGCAGCCGAGGTGAGGACAGACCACATTGAAGGCGTCGATTTTCCCATCGCTCTTTCGGCATAGATAAATCGCGCCGATCGCAGTGTTGGGAAACTTATTCCAAGCATCCTGCTTATCAGCGTAGATAGTAAACTTCTTCGGCGTACCATTCTCGGGCAGGGCATCAAGCAAAGTAACCCGCGTAAAATCAGCATCCCCCTGCTTGCGCCTAAGCGGATCCATCAAAACGGCTATACCGGCTGCAATGGGTGGAATCGCTACCGCGCCGCCAAGGCAGACCGAGCCCGCCTTAATCATAAACTCGCGACGCTCCGCATTTTTGGGGGTAGCGTCTTCTTCGGGGATAGGTTCTTTTTCGTTTTTCAATTTGGATTTCTCGATAGGATTGCTCCCAAGTGAAAACCATAATGGTCGCTACGGAGTGACAAACAAAAAATTCAATTGGTTCCGGGAATTTGAGGGGCTGTAAAACCTTGAACGCTGAGCCCGCTTGAACTCACCAGCCAATCCAGCCTTTATTTATCCATTCGTCTATTCCCCATCATCTTGATAGGCCCAAACAAAATTGTCCACGTTAGGCATTTTCACCTTGGGCAAGGTTTGAGCATCCATGACTTCGCTAGAGTCGATAATTCCGTTCAACTCCAACAAATGCGCGGTCAACGCATAAGTTTCATCATTGCTTAGCGACTGAGGTTGCATCAGGGGCATCGCCCGGCGGATGTAGTCAAATACAGTGGTCGCATACGGCCAATAGCTACCCACGGTTCTCACTGGCCTATCTCCGCTAATTGTGCCATGACCGCCCACCAGCTTATCGTTAGGGCCCTCCGTCCCCGTTTTACCATGACAGGCGACACATTTTTCCGCGTAGATCTTAGCGCCCAACTCTGCCGTACCGGATCCCTGAGGCAAACCTGTTCCATCGGGCAAAATCGTCAACGACCACGCCGCCACCTGTTCTTGAGTTGCCTCTACCCCTAGACCTGGACCTTCCTGAGCGAAACAAACGATTGAAGCGCTTGAGCCGAGCAGAATAAGGCCCAGAGCGAACACAAGACTACGCGTAAACATTAGCCACCTCCCCACTCGTATTCACCTGCCAACTTTGAATAGCGTGATAATGATAGCGATAGTTGCGACCGCGCTCGCCCATCAACGCGTCGCGCGTCGGCTGCACGACCCCCGATTCATCGATGGCTCGGCTTTGCAGTATCGCTGGACCTCCGTCCCATTTCCACGGCATTCGAAAACGGGTAAGCGCTTTGGGTAACACGGGGTCGGAAAGGGCCGCTTCCGCCCAACTCTTGCCACCGTCGGCCGAGACTTCGACTCGGCGAATCTTTCCCGCGCCCGACCAAGCGAGTCCAGATATCTGATACAAGCCAGGCCCTTGCATGGTAGACTGGCCTGATGGGGCAGTGATAACGGACTTAACGCCCATCGGGAATGTGAACAGGCTTGCCTTCCCATCTTTTCCGAGGTCCGAATACTTCGATGTTTCATCTTTGCTCATGGCGGGCATTGAAGCCACCTGGAGGCGGTGCAGCCATTTGACGCAGGTGTTGCCTTCCCAGCCCGGCAACAACAAACGCATCGGATAGCCATTACTCGGACGCAAACGCTCGCCGTTTTGATACAGGGCGATGATCGCGTCGTCCAAAGCCTTGTCCATAGGTATACTGCGACTCATTGCGGCCGCATCGGCGCCTTCCGCGATGATCCATTTTCCCTCCGGCTGAATACCCGCTTCGTCGAGAAGAACATTGAGTGGCACACCCGTCCAATCGCTACAGGAAACGAGGCCATGAATGCCGCCCGCCGTCAATTGCGGGGGCCTAGCTGCATTGTTGGCCCCGCTGTTTCCAGAGCACTCGACAAACCTAATATTGGATACAAGCGGATACCTCGACAACGATTCCAGATCGAAGATCAAGGGTCGCTCCACCAAACCGTGGATCATTAGCCGATGCTCGTTCGGATCGATATCGGGAACACCATGATGATGCCGCTCGAAGTGCAAAGCATTGGGAGTGATAATGCCTTCCAGATGTTCGAGAGGACTTCGAGACGCCCCGGTTCCAATTGTACCTGGGACTGAGCCTACTTTTCTCTGTACGTGATCTTCATGCTTCGACCTGGCGCCATAGCTACTCATCCCGGCGCCGGGAACCGTCATCCACTTCGGAACATCCGGCGGAGCGGCGCTCGCTTGACTCGATACCATGAGCTTAATCCCCGCAGCGCCAAGGAGCGCGGTCGTGTTGGTTAAAAATAACCGACGATGCAGAAGACCGTTGCCAGCAACGGGTTTGAGATAATCACTTTGGGGTAATTTTTCCATGGGGCGGCCTTTCAAAAATACGGCTATCTGGACTTATAGGCAAAGTAGCGACTGCGCCCCTTAATGCCAAGCTTGTTTAGTTGCAGCCAGCGCTGCTATTTCTAATCCGTAACGGTTGCTTCAACACTGCCAAACGGGGGCGCCTCAACGCGAAGCCTACAGGCTTCGTTTACAGCGTGAAGACCGGGGACCGATCCCGTCAAAATGACTTGCCCCGCTCCCAAACGATCGCCCCGATTTCGCATGGTGGCCATCAGCCATTTAAGCGACGAGGAAATGGTCTCCACAAGCGCCGATCCCTCACAACTATCCAAAAGCCGATCATTCGCATAGATAGCCAAGGAAGGATCTCCATCCAGATCCTCTCTTGCCACTCCCTCTCCCGCAACGAAGCCCGCCTGGAAGGCGTTGTTGGCGATCAGCTCTTCAGCAGTTAGGCGCTCCCCCCGAATAACATGATGATGGAGTTCGATAACAGGGAAAACTCGGGCGACGCAGGAAGGAATTCCGTTTCCAGAAAAGTCCCACTCACTGGGTTCGTGCCTCAACTCCACCGCCAATTCGCCTTCGATAGCAAGGTTGGCAAAGTCTGATCGAGATAAGCGCGCTCCAGAGACATGGGATTCCGATTCGAATAATCGTCCTGTGACACTATGATCGATCCCCAACTGCGACCGAATTGTCGGTGAGGTACACCCAACCTTATAACCGATAATCCGCTCTCCCCTCTTAGCGCGTAAATCCGCCACCGCTGTCTGCAACAGGTCAGCGTCTTCCAAGCTTAGAGAAACTCCCTCGCTGAACACAGTTCCAGGCTGGCGCTGATCGTAATCAGCGAGCTGACGGGCCGCCCATTGATACACTTGTGAATTCAAGTCTGAGTCCATAGGATATAATTGAACCAAAAACAAACCAATCAATCCGTACGAAATCCTATAGTGAAAAAATACTCTAATTCACGAAATTCTGCAGGCCACCAAACTTGTATGCTCGGATTCTCTCATCGCAGCTTTTGGAAATCGTCTCTGAAAAACAAGCCTTCGAACACAATGCTAAAATGAGCAGGTCGTTGTCACCTGGATCTAGTTTTGATTCTGCTATGGGAAACGCTGTCAAATCGGATTGTATCAGTGATTTCATTTCGTTGGTGGGACATTGATTTTCGATGTCCACTGACGCGTTTTTTTCCTTGGCAAGACGGCAAAGACCACCGCTCATAAATTGCTATCTGCACATCCTTTTGCCATCGACCGTCTCTAAAGAGGTCAACTGTCGACTATATCTCCGCTTTACTATCTGTCCCACGCAGTGTAATTTAAAACCACGTTTTGAATATATCTTAAGTGGTTGAATTCTCCTGGAAATTCGGATAAAAACGAAAGCGAAATGAATTCCAAATCTACCCCTTCAATTCACAGCCTGATAGGCTCTTTTCTGGGCTGGCGGCGGACTGCCTTGTTCTAAATGTGACAATCCACCGGCTCAATCTATCCTGGCGCCGGCGACTCTCCTGTCTAGCAGCCGGTAGCGTCGCTTGCCTAAACATGCTATGCCATCCTTCGTCCGCACGCGCAGCCGATTCAGCGGAGGACCGTGCCTTTTTTGAGGCAGAGATCCGTCCCATCCTCGTCGAGCGCTGTTACGAGTGTCATTCCGAGGAGGCAGGAAAGCGCAAAGGCGGACTCTGGCTCGATCGCCGAGCTGGCTGGCAGACAGGCGGAGACACGGGTTCCGCTGTCGTACCGTGGCGGCCTGAAGAAAGCCCATTGGTGCACGCTATCCGTTACACAGATCCCAATTTCCAGATGCCGCCCAAGACCAAGCTCAGCGACCGCGAACGCGATGCTCTTGAAAAATGGGTGAGGATGGGCGCGCCCGATCCCCGCGATGAGGCCATGGCTGGCGCCGTGCGCGGCAAGGAAATCGATTACGACCAGGCCCGGCGCAATTGGGCCTTCCGTCCCGCCGGTAAGATGCCGCCGCCCGAGATCGAACATACCGCGTGGGCAAAGAACGACATCGACCGCTTCATTCTCGCCGCCCTCGAGAAAAAAGAACTCCACCCCTCCGAGGACGCGTCTCCTGAAGCCCTGCTCCGTCGCCTGCACTACGACCTTACCGGCCTTCCCCCGACCCGCACGGAGCTGAACGAATTCCTCCGCGACTACCGTAGAGATCCGGCATCTAGCATCGAATATCGCGTCGATCGCCTTCTCGCCAATCCTGCCTTCGGCGAAAAATGGGGCCGCCACTGGCTCGACGTGGCCCGATACGCCGATTCCAACGGCGGTGACCGCAACTTCACGTTCTACCAGGCATGGCGGTATCGCGACTATGTCATCGACGCTTTCAACGAGGATAAGTCCTACTACGATTTCGTTCGCGAACAGCTAGCCGGCGATCTCCTTCCCGCCAAATCTCCTGAGCAGCGCCGTGCCCAGCTCATCGGTTCCACTTTCCTCACGCTTGGGCCCAAGATGCTAACGGAGCGCAACAAAGAGAAACTCTACATGGATATCGTCGATGAGCAGATCGACACCATGGGCCGAGCTTTCCTCGGCTTAACCTTCGGCTGCGCCCGCTGCCACGATCACAAGTTCGATCCTGTCTCCCAGGAGGATTATTATGCCTTGGCTGGTTTCTTCCGTTCCACACAAGTCCTCAGCGGCGTACGTACCACTAATGTTAACGTCTATAGCTGGCTCGAACAGCCGCTTCCCGTGGCCGGCCCCGAAGGCGACGAACTAAAAGAAAAAGTCGCCCGCCTCGAACTCATACAGCGACTCGCCCTCGAGAAGGTTTTCATGAATTTGGCTGGCGGCAAAGTGGCCAGTAGCAAGCTACCGTTAGCGGGAGCAATCTATGATGAAAGCGATGCCGAGCTGATTGGCGTTTGGAAGGAGTCCACATATTCAGCCAATCGATTCGGCGACCAATACGTCCATGACGATCAGAAGGGTAAAGGAATGAACCGTGCCGTTTTCCGAGGCGGCGTCCCTGAAAGCGGCGTTTACGAAATCCGTATCGCCTACAACCCCGGACCGAATCGCGCCAAGAACGTTCCCATCACCGTAGAGGTCCGCAACGGCGAAACCAAGCTTGAGCTCGACCAGACCAAGACACCTGCAATTGCCGGTCTTTTCCAGCCAATCGGACGTTTCCCAGTCGAGAAAGGCGGTCATTGCAACGTCACTATCCAGACCGGCGGAACGGGCTCGGGCTTCGTTATTGTCGATGCCGTGCAATTCATCCATGTCGATGACATCCCGCGGGAAGCCGAGTCCCTCGCCGCGGCGGAGAAGGGCAGCCTTGATCCCGCTTTCAAGATGAGCGAGGAGGAGCTTGGGAAGGAGCTCGACAGTATCCTCGACGATCTCAAATACGCTGAACTGGCTATGGCTCCGTGTGATGCCCGCGAAACGGATGATTCCCATCTTCACTTTCGCGGCGAGATCGACCAGCTGGGCGATCGCATCCCGCGTCGGTTCCCGCTAGCGCTCGACGACGGGCCCGCTCCCAGAATCGCCCCGGGTACCAGCGGTCGTCTGCAACTCGCGGACTGGATAGTCCAAGACAATAACGCCCTCCTTGATCGCGTGATCGTCAATCGGGCGTGGCATCATCTTTTCGGTCGGGGCATCGTCGCTTCGGTCGACAATTTCGGCCGCCTTGGAGCCATGCCAACGCATCCAGAACTGCTCGATTACCTCGCCGCATCATTTCGTGAAAGCGGCGGATCGATGAAGAAACTCATCCGTGAGATGGTCCTCAGCCGAGCCTACCAGCTCAGCTCTACAACCGTCCCGGAACTCGAAGTTGCCGATCCCGCAAACTATCTATTTGGCCGCCAGAACCGCCGCCGCCTAACTGCCGAAGAGATACGCGACAGCTACCTCCTTGTCTCGGGCCGGCTCGACAACGAGCCGCCAGGCCCAACCGCCACGGTTTTCGGTGAAGATCTGGACGAACCCATGACGTTCGAGAAAGAGAACTTTCGCACCGTTTATCTTCCGGTCGCCCGCAATAATCGAGTGGCCGAGCTCGAGGTTTTCGACACCGCCAATCCCGATCTTGTGACTGGCGCCCGTCCGGAAACAACCGTGCCCACCCAGGCGCTTTATCTTCTCAATAGCGAGTCCATGAAAACGGACGCCGCATCGCTCGCCAAAAAAGCCTTCGCTCATCCCGAGCGAGCCGGGTCCGTCGAAGCCGCCGTCACCTGGCTCTATCAAACGCTCCTCGCCCGTCGTCCCAGCCAGGCCGAGATTGACCAATCTCTTGATTTCGTCGCCGCGCTGGCAACAGGCGCCGAAAGCAGCGTCGACAAGGACGAAGCCCTCGCACACGTCGCCCATGTCCTTATGGCCTCCACCGAATTTCTGTATCTCGACTAGGTTTCATCAATTCTAGCAATTCCCTTAATCTCCCTGACCAATGTCCTCCTGCAACAAATTCCATTTCGCCCTCTCCCGCCGCGACCTGCTGAAAACGGCTGCCTGCGGCTTCGGTTCGCTGGCTTTTCAAGGACTGGCCTCCGCGACCTCCGGCATCCAGAATCCCGTACCGGGAGTCCACCACCGGGCCCGCGCTAAACGGGTCATCTTCCTCTTTATGCACGGCGGACCGTCCAGCGTCGACACCTTCGATTACAAACCCGAACTCCAGCGCCGCGACGGTGAACGCCTGCCTTTCGCGCCCGCAAAGAATCTCGATGCCAGCGCTACCCGCCAGGCGATACTACTTGGCTCGCCCTGGAAATTCAAGCAGCACGGCGAGTCCGGTCTCTGGTGCAGCGAACTTTTCCCAGAGATCTCCAAACAACTCGACAACATCTGCGTCGTCCGCTCCGTGCAGAGCAAAGGCCAGTCGCATGGCCAGGCGGTCTGCATGCTTCATACCGGCACCGACAACTTCGTTCGTCCCTCGGTGGGCGCTTGGGTAAGCTACGGGCTCGGCTCCGAGAACGACAACCTTCCCGGCTTCATAAGCATCGGTCCTGCTTCGAGCCACGGCGGCCCTCGCAACTATGGTCCCGCATTTCTTCCCGTTGCCCACCAGGCAACCACCATCGGGCGCGACGGTAAGCTCGATCCCAATGTCGGTTTCGAATTCCTCGAGCCAAGCGCCGACGCCGATCTCCAATCCCGCAAGCTCGACTTTCTTCAGCAAATTAACCGCGAACATCTCGAGCGCACTCGCCATGCGCCAGTCGAAGGCATGATCGAGTCCATGGAAATGGCTTTCCGTATGCAGAGCTCAGCCCCGCCTGTGATCGATATCGACGACGAACCGGAGTACATCAAGAAGCTCTACGGTATCGGCGAAGAAGCTACCGACAATTATGGCCGCGAGTGCCTACTTGCCCGCCGCTTTGCTGAAGCGGGCGTGCGTTACATCCAGGTTTCTACGCCCAATATCTGGGATCAGCACGAAGACCTCCTCGAGGGCCACGAAAAAAATTCGCTCGCTGTGGATCGCCCCATTGCCGGTCTACTCACAGATCTGAAACAGCGAGGAATGCTTGATGACACCCTCGTTTTTTGGGGAGGCGAGTTCGGCCGCACCCCCATTGTCGAAGGCGCCAATGGTCGCGACCACAACCCGCAGGGATTTACGATGTGGCTTGCCGGCGGCGGAGTGAAAGGCGGCTACGCCTACGGCGAAACCGACGAGTTCGGCTATTATGCCATCAAAGACAAGGTCCACATGCACGACCTGCACGCGACCATTTTGCACCTGTTAGGTATCGACCACGAAAAGCTCACCCACCGTTACGCAGGGCGCGACTTCCGTCTCACTGACGTCTACGGCCACGTCGCCCACGACATCATTGCTTAGGCGCCCGCGGAACGCTTTGTCGATCGATCCCCAAAAGTGGGGACACGGTAGCGTTCGCTTCTCGATTCACGGTCATCTCCTAGGAGTCATCGCCTCACGAAATATATTCAGCTCTTTAACAGCCTTGTGCAAACCGGGACGCTCGGTCAGACCATCGCCAAAGAAGCCTTGCTTGACGCCGGGATTATTGAAGTCGCGAGGCGTATCGACCGGATTGCACCAGAACATACCTAAAATGTAGTTGGTATCGAGGGCAGCTCTAACATATTCGGTGTAAGCTTCGCCGGCAGCTACCGAATTCTCAGCGGGCTTCCAATTTCGTATGTCCTTGTCGCCATCTTTGAAACGAATGGCGAAATCGCACAGTATGATAGGCTTGCCGGCAAGCTTATAGATCTCATCGTATCTATCTCCTGGGTACGCACTCTGAAAGGGTGGCTGAATGGCAATGGCATCAACGTAGGGGAGCATCTCTTTCACTACGTCAGGATCATAGGTATTGAAGGCAAAGCGGTCACCGAAGATGAGGTGATCGGGATCGTATTTACGATTAGCCTCGCCTATAACCCGAAAGTACTCGCGAGCAATCAGCTTCAGGAACTCCTGGTCGCGCTCCTTGGGATCATCGCCATGCCAAGAACCGAGGAATTCTTGCCAAGCTTTCTTCCCAGGCGCGGCATCAGACAGCGAGCGAACGAAATCGACCCAGTTCTTGCTGGTAGAGTTATCCAACGGCCAGGCACCGAGATCCGTCCAGCAGTAGCCAATAAGGTTGTTATTATTTCGATTCCTTTCGCAAATGGCTTTCACCCCTGCTTCCAGCCGGGCCTGTTCCTTGGGATCAAACACATCCACAAACTTAACGCCTCCTTTTCCTCGATAAGTAGAAATGGGAACGAGGTGGTTCCAGCCCTCGACGTAGGGCATGTCGGAGCGGAGCTCAGGGGGACATCCGTAGCCGTAGGCGTTGAAACCTAGTTCCTTGCAGGCCTTCGATATTTCAGCGTAGTCGAAATTCGCTCTCTGAGTGTTGATGTGTGTGATGCCGTGAGCGAAGAAAGGGTTCCCGTTTGCATCCAACAACCAATGACGTCCATCTATTTTAGTGAGGGAAATATTCGATGGCGTTCTTTCTTCAGCCGTTAGGGAGTTACTGAGAAGAATCGCTAGTAACAGAAGAGATGAACGAAGTTTCATAAACATGAGCGATAATTCTTCTAGGCTTGTGAGGGTAGACTATTCATCCAACGGGTGGCTTTTTCGTTCGCTGCCTGAATAAGCCTCACATTTTCCTCATCGGGTTTTTCGAATTCGTCGAGCAGGCCACGCCGTCTGGCTTTGTTGCGCTGGTAGGCTCCACACAAGTGGAAGCCGATACAACCCGGATTCTCCATCAACCCATCCATAACCGTCGTGTACCATTCCCCATCGTTGCGGGTAAAATTGTTTTCGGCTCTCTGGATGCCAGCTGCGTCTGCCAACAGCACGGGAATCCCTGTTTCTTTGAACCAATAGTCCAAGTGCTCTAACGGATCCCGAAAGTCCTGGAACGAAAGCACATCGATGTAAGGCATTGCCTCTTCAATCAGTGGCATGGCGATATGGGCATTGGCCTCATAGCGGTCGCCAAGAATCAAGTGATGTTTGTCGTGCCGCCGGATGGCATCGTGAGTGGTTTTGCAGTACTGCTTCGCCAGGGCTCGGAGCTCATCTCGACCGGTTTCTGACTCGAGCTTCTTCGGATCTAAGATCGGACCCTTATCGGAACACTGTTCTCATCCACCACTGCATCGATGGCAAAGGACATGCCATGGATGCCCGCGAAACCGTTTCCGTAGAATCCACCGATCCCGCCTTGGGGGCGAAAGTCGCACAAGACCTGCAATCCCGGACTCCCCCCTGGCAATGTTCGAATCAGGAACCCGGTATCTGTCCTCCAATCCGGTTTCATATCGACCATCAGTTCGAAGTCGCCGAAGGTTTCCTCTGAAACCAGGTAAGCTCCTACTCCACTGGCGGGCGGATCTTGCTCTCCAACAATGGATCCATCCACCACAGTCCACTTGCCAACGTTTTTCCGGGCGTTTTTCATCCGATCGCTATTGGGATCTACATTGAACGGAGCCCCCGGGTATCTAGGAACCGGCAACCGTGGCATCATCTTCCACCCTTCCAAGGTCTTGCCATCGAAAAGGCTACGGAATCCTGGCGGAGGAGCATTATCGGAAAACGCGGCGGGAATTGCGCTAAGGGCCAACAACGCAGTCGCTAACAGAAAGGATCTTCGAGGACCGCGTATAAAAAAGGAAGGAAAGAGCATTTTTCGGGGGTTCAATAAACAAGAGCCGAAAACCATACACAATCTTTACTTCAATCTAGCCAGGGTCGCCAAATCTTGGGCATGGTAAATTCCTCGGGCACGGAAGTTTCCGAATTACCGGCAAAGCCGTGAGGTGGGTAGGAGGCCGCCCGGTAGGCTTCGATTTTAGCCATCATTCTCTTCAGCACCTCAGGGTAACGACTCTTGAGGTCTAATTTTTCATAGGGATCTCTCTCAACATCAAATAGGTGTACCAGCATAGATGATACGCCCTCTACCGGTTCTTCAGCGCTAATGACCAATTTCCATTTGCCGTCTAGCAACGCGGCTCGCGTCGGGGCAATATGAAGAGGAACCTCCTTGCGCGGTTGTTCGGCTCCTTTGAGAACGGGAAGGACATCCATCCCGTCGATTCCTGAAACGTTCTCTCCTAAAATGCCAACCAACGTGGGGAGTATATCCACAATATGGATGACCTCATCGATTTTCTTGCCCCCTTCAAGCTGGCCGGGCCAATGGATCACGGTGGGCACGCGAATGCCTCCCTCGAAGAGGGTTTTTTTACCGCCGCGCAGTTCTCCATTGCGAGCGCCGAACCGGATGCGTCCTCCGTTGTCAGACGTGAACATCGCCAGGGTGTTGTTCCGCATTCCCTTTGCTTCCAGTGCTTCGATTACCTGCCCAATCGCGACATCCATCGAATCGACCATAGCTGCAAAAACCCTTCGATTCTCGTCGTCGATGTGAGAATACTTCTTCACGTATTTTTCGGGCGCCTGAAGTGGCGTGTGGGGCGCGTTAAAAGGCACGTATAAAAACAGAGGCTGATTAGGATCATGTCGCTCGATCAATCGAACGGCTTCGTCGCCCATCAAATCTGTCGTGTAGCCTTCCTCTCTGAGCACATTGCCATTGCGGTGCCAATCGATGCCGCCCAATCGATCGTGGGTGAAATAATCGATCATTCCCAGGTAATGACCATACTGGTGGTCAAAGCCCCGGTTCTGTGGCAGGAAGGCTTGTTTGCTCAAACCCAAGTGCCACTTGCCCACGATGGCTGTAGCGTAGCCAGCTTCCTTGAAATACTGAGGCAGCGTTTTCTCATCCAGGTTCAGTCCATAAACATCCCAGGGACGAATGACATCGACCTGTAAGCCGAGGTTGAAGGGATACTTTCCACTCATTAACGCTCCGCGGGTCGGCGAGCAAATGGCTTGAACATAAAATCGATCCAGCTCCAATCCCTCTCGAGCTAAGCTATCCAGATTAGGGGTCTCGATCTCGCTGCCATGAAACCCAACGTCCTTCCATCCAAGATCGTCCGCTAAGAAGATAACAACATGAGGCTTTTCAGAGGCCGCTAGAAGGGGAAGCAGAAGCAGGAAGATTATAGAGGCAATTTTCTTCAATACCATGAGCTAATTCTGACTTTAGTTTTCGTTTAAGTCGATCGCGATTTAGGCAACACGACTAAAGTTTGACTTCGAGTGTGCAAATAAGGGTATACTTTGTCGCCAACCTACCCCTACATCAACCATGTTAAACCCGCATTCGATCCCTAGTCAAAACCGTCGCGATTTCCTTAAAGGCGCGGCCGGAACGGCAATCCTCGCCACCACGCCGCTAGTGGGACAGAACAGGAATGACTCCTATGATTTGATCATCGCCGATGGCAGGGTCATCGATCTCTACAATGGGATGAATCAGATTGCTGACATCGGCATCAGAGAGGGAAGAATCGTTGAGGTCGCTGACTATTTGCCCCGTGGCCGCGGGAAACGCGTACTCGATGCCAAAGGCCTTTTCGTAACCCCGGGGTGGATCGATCTGCACGTCCATATTTTCATGGGCATGAGCTCCAATGCCATCCATCCAGACAAGGACGCGGGAGTCTACACTGGCGTGACCACCATTGCTGATCCGGGCGGATTTCGAGGCACCGAAGTCGATGCCTTTCGTCGCAACATCATCGATAAATCCATCACACGAGTGATCGGCTTTGTGAATGTCTCTGCTCACCGCAACGAACCGGAGATTCCCATGCAAGGCAGCTGGAAACTCTTTGATCAGGAGATCACTATCAAGGCCATTGAAGACAATCGGGATATTCTGAAGGGGGTCAAAGTACTAGCGTCGATCATCCACGCCGGCAATCTCGGGACGACGCCAACCAAACTCGCCGTGCAGGCCGCCCGCGAATCAGGGACACGGGTCATGGCCCACATTGGCAAAGCGCCACCGGTGGTCCAGGACACCCTCAACCTACTCGACCGAGGCGATATCGTGACGCATAGCATGCGCGGCTTTCCCGGAGGCATCTTTCATTCCAACGGTCGGCCCGTCGCCGAGGCGTGGCAATCGCTGGAACGCGGCGTTCGATTCGATCTCGGGCACGGCGCTGCCAGCTTCGCCTGGGAAGCCGCGAGAAACGCCCAGAAGCACAACTTTCCCATACACTCGCTTTCCACAGATATACATTCGGGCAGCTACAAAGGTCCGGTTTGGTCCTATGGTCGAAATATGGCCAAGTACCTGCACCTTGGATACACAGTTGATGAGCTTGTCCAAATGACTACGATAGGTCCAGCGGAGCTAATCGACGAAGGAAGAGAATTGGGCTCGCTCTCCCCGGGCACGGTCGCCGATCTAACCCTTTTCCAAATAGTAGACCAAGTTACGACGTTGACCGATAGCCGCGGCATATCTGAGACGGGCGAACGCGATGTCCAGCCCGTACACTGTGTTCGAGCCGGAAAGGTGATAAGCGATATGAAAATCCCCCCTGCCTAATGAAGCGTTTACTAAGTGTCATTATTCTCCTCGCATCGCATACGCCCTTCGAAATAGCCCGGGGCCAACAAACTAGCGAGGGGAAACCGCCGAATGTACTTTTTATTCTCTGCTGCAAATTGGGTACCGATGCTATTGGCGCCTACGGAGAAAAGAAGGTTCATACTCCCAACATTGATTCCCTCGCCGATTCCGGCCTGCTGTTCAACAACTGCTATACGCCACAGTCCCTGTGCGGACCTGCGAGAGCGTCAATCATCACAGGAGCCTACCCGCATGGCCATGGGCTCATGAAAAACGTGTATCCAACAATGCCCGGCGGATTGCCGACGATCTATCAGGAACCCATTCCCGATCCATTTCGCGATACCCGTTTCAAATTGTGGTATGGGTTTCCGTTTTTTCTCGATATCTCCGGTTACGCGACCGGCCATATTGGCAAGTGGCATCTGGGAATCGGAAACCCTGGGTATTTCGACTATTGGAAATCCTTTAACTCGCTGGTCCGACGCTGGGTTGGAGAACCCTACAAATCTCTCTACCGGCCGGATATTCAAACCGATC
>CAZFUD010000040.1:0-25302 GCA_964521705.1 uncultured Opitutaceae bacterium
ATCCTGAAAGCCGGCGCTCGATTCGACGAGAAGAAAATGTCGCATCTGAATTTCGAATACATGAAGGTTCTGCCTATCGAAGAATACGAAAAGTCCGCCCGACAAGCTTTGATATCATCGAATCTGATCGACGAGAACGTCGATGGCGAGTACCTGCGAGGAGTTCTTGAATTGTGCCGAGAGAAAATCGACAGTTTCGAAAACCTGCCCGGGTTTTCCGCCTACTTCTTCTCCGAAGATTACACGATAAATGAGAAAGCCTTTAAGAAAGTCTGGAGCCGAGAAGGAGCGAGAGAGCGACTTTCGGAAATCGCCCCTCGGTTGAGCGACCTAGATGAATGGACCGAATCAGCAATCGAGCAGGCTTTCCAGCAACTTGCAAATGAAACCGGCGAGAAGCCATTTGCCTGGTATCCAGTAGTCAGATTCGCTGTCAGCGGCACTAATTCTGGTCCCGATTTCCTTCCTATGCTCGAACTTATGGGCAAGGACCTTGTCATTAGCAGAATCAACGATCGACTAGCCTCAATTAATTAAGGCAGCCTGGAAAAGCATCCCTCTTCATGACTACCGACGAAACCCCTTCCAATTTTATTCGCGACATTATCGACGAATCCCGATCCACCGGATCCGAGCAGAAAGTCGTAACGCGATTCCCTCCCGAGCCCAATGGCTACCTACACATCGGCCATGCGTTTGCGATACAGGTCTCCTACACTATCGCCCGGGACTACGACGGCGTATTCAATCTTCGGTTCGACGACACGAACCCGACCAAGGAGGAGACGGAGTACGTTGAAGCGATCAAGGAGGATGTCCGTTGGTTAGGGGCCAATTTTGAAGACCGCCTTTACTTTACCTCAGATTACTTCGGGCAGCTATACGATTGGGCCATTCATTTGGTGAAGAGCGAGCTCGCCTACGTTGACGATCTATCACCGGAAGAAATAAGAGAATACCGAGGCACTCTGACCGAGCCAGGAAAGAAGTCCCCCTTTCGCGATCGTCCAACGGAGGAGAGTCTGACTCTTTTGGAGCAAATGAAGAAAGGAGCCTTTAAGGACGGCGAACGAGTTCTTAGAGCGAAAATAGATATGTCTCACCCGAATATCAACATGCGGGATCCCGTCCTCTACCGAATCATCCACGCCGAGCATCATCGTACGGGAGATCAATGGAAAATCTACCCTTCCTACGATTTTGCTCACGGGCAAAGCGATGCGATAGAGGGTATCACGCACAGCCTTTGCTCCCTGGAATTTGAGTCCCATCGTCCCCTTTACGATTGGTTTATCGATAATCTTCCCGTACCCAGTAGACCACGACAGATAGAATTTGCCCGGCTAAATGTTGAATACATCCTCACTAGCAAACGCAAGCTGCTTCAGCTTGTTTCAGAGGGGCACGTTCACGGATGGGATGACCCAAGAATGCCAACCGTGTCCGGGTTTAGGAGACGCGGATACACTCCTGAAGCTCTCAATGAGTTTTGTTATCGGGCAGGCGTAGCCAAACGGGAACGCGTCAATGAATATGCCCTTCTCGAATACTGCATTCGCAAAGATCTAGAAGAAAAGGCCGTTCGGCGCATGGCCGTTCTTGATCCGGTGAAGGTCGTCATCGAGAACTTCCCCGAGCAAGAGGCGGAATTCTACGATGGGCCCAACCACCCGGCAAATCCGGATATGGGTAGCCGCCAAGTTCCATTAACAAAAGAGATTTTTATCGAACGAGACGACTTTATGGAGGACCCTCCTAAAAAGTTCTTCCGATTGGGCCCGGGCAGAGAGGTTAGGCTTCGCTACGCCTGCTATATCACTTGCACCGGATTCACTAAGAACGAAGCTGGAGAAGTCATGGAAATCCAGCCCACTTTCGACCCTGAGTCGCGAGGCGGCTCCACCCCCGATGGACGCAAAGTCAAAGGAACTATCCACTGGGTATCGGTAAACCGAAATACGCCCCTCGAGGTCCGAGCTTACGAGCAGCTATTTCTCAAGCCCGATCCTGACGATGTGGAGGATGGCCAAACCTTCCTAGATAATCTAAATCCGAATTCCGAGAAGACGCTTCGAGCCTATGGCGAGCTCGAACTGGCAAATGCGGAGAGCGGAGAGCGCTTCCAGTTCGAGAGAAAGGGCTACTACACAGTAGACCCGGATTCGACACCCGAAGCTCCTGTATTCAACCAAACCGTAACGCTACGAGACTCTTGGGCCAAAAAACAGAAACAATGAGAAGGCAACACGGCCTTCCGCGTTTCTAAATCGCTTCTTTCGCCTCTTCGATGGACTCGTAGAAGGTCCAGCCCTGCGATTCCTCGAATTTCTTGCTTTCTTCGATTACTTTGGGGCTGCCCGAAATCGCGTACTTCAAGCTAAGCTCTTTGCAGATGCTCATCGATTGCAACAACAGTTTGACAACATCCATATCCAATTCCTGGACACTATGGGCATCGAAAACCACATTGGAAACGCCGAAGTCCACGGCTTCAGAAGTTTTGGACTTAAAGTAGGTCGTCAATTCGTTCACCGAAGAAGGCTCGCAATTGGCTGGTAGCATCACCGTCAGAAAGCGGTCGTCCATTTCGAAATACTTGCCAGAGGCATCCAAATTAATCGCCTTCGCTATTTTCCCTTCCAGCTCGGCGAAATCGATTGGTTTGGTGACGATTGTAGCGAAACCAGCGTTCTGGGCTTTGTGCTGCTCATCGATTTCCGTTCTTACCGAGAGCCCGAAAATCGGCAGGTATTTCGTCTTGGCATTGGATCTAGCAATACGGAAAAGCTGTATAGCCGCTTCGTTCGTCAAGGATAAGCTTATAATAACGCAATCCGGTATCTTTTGTTGGCAAAAATCTATCGCTTCCCCCGTTGAGGCAACGCCAGTCACTGTCCAACCCGTGTGCTCCAATCCATTAGTGATCTGGTCGATAATTGCTGGCTTGTCGTCCACCACCAATATGTCGATCGGGTCATCGATCTTTTTCTGTGACGAGTCGTCACTGTTAGCCGGACGCAGTTCCACAATTCGAGCCACTTTGTCTACGAGTAGCTCGTCTTTGAATGGCTTAACGATGTAGTCGCGAACGCCCATTTTGGCGATCTTCATTACGTTTTCTCGACCGGCCTCAGCGGTTAGCATGATCACCGGGATCGACTTCAACTGGCTGTCCGATTTCAGCTTTGTGAGCATTTCCACGCCACCCATGACGGGCATAGTTATATCCAGAAGAATGATGTCCGGAGTCGTCTTGGCAGCCATTGCCAATCCTTCTACTCCATTTTGGGCCTCCAGTATTTCACAGGCGAATGACTTGAAAGCTTTCCTGACGATTATTCGAACTGTATTCGAATCGTCTACCGTTAGAATTTTGATGCTCATTGTATATGCTAAATCGTATCGCGGGCCGCTCCACGGGACCATATGACGTCGGTCAAAATAAATATCGTTCTTTAACCTAAAAGGTTTAGATCGAACTCCCTCCTCAACCGGTCAAAAACCTAATAAATAATGCCGAAGGGCCCCCGCGAAGGAACTCATGTGATAATCATGTCAAATATTTGGGAAATTCCGGGCCAGAACTATGTGAGACTCTCGGAGCGAGCCCAGAGTTCAGAGCCCACCCAATAGGAAAAGGGCCAGCCTCTTCATTCCTAAATGGTCCATTCGAAGCTCTGGTAAGTAGTGCGCGGCGCTACTGAACCCGATCCCTTTTGTATCCCGTTAAAACCGGCCCGCCCCTCGATGAGTCGTTCCAACTAGGACTCTTCGCCGGGAATAAATTCGCCGTCGCTTCGGTAAATGGACAACTTGTTCCTGAGCGTTCTAATACTGATACCTAGTATTTTGGAAGCCTGCGTCCGATTTCCATTCGTAGACTCTAGCGTTCTGAGAATATGCTGACGTTCAATTTGCTCTAAAGGAAGGGGCTCTTCCTCTCCGAACGATGTCTGCTCGCCCACAGTTTCACCGCTATAGGCCTCTTCGCCATCTGAATCGCTGAAACTTGGAAATTCGCTGCCATTGAATCCACCAGAAGATGATCCAGCTACGACCATCTCTCGATTGGCGGATCCCACCGATGCCACAGCGGCCTGGGCTTGCACGGCTCTTGACATCAATCCAAGAGACATCAATGAGATCTTGGATCCCGGTTCAGTCAATATCACCGCGCGCTCAATGGTGTTTTGCAGCTCGCGAACATTGCCGGGCCAATCGTGCGAAACAAGCGCTTGCGTGGCTTTGTCGTCGAATCCGCCCAGCTTGATTCCATGTTTCCGGCTAAATCGCTGGGCAAAGCTCTTAGCCAGCAAAAGAACGTCTTTGTCCCGCTCTCTCAGAGCTGGAACAGATAGGGGAAACACATTGAGCCGATAATATAGATCCTCTCTAAACTCGCCTTTATCCACGGACTGCATCAAGTTCCGGTTCGTCGTGGCGATCACCCGCACATCTACCTTAATCGTCTTGTTTCCACCCACTCGCTCGAACTCCCTCTCTTGCAGCACACGCAGTAACTTTGCCTGAACCTTGGGAGAAATCTCGCTGATTTCGTCCAGCAATATCGTTCCCCCATCGGCTAGCTCAAATCGACCTTCCCGACGCTGCATGGCTCCTGTAAATGCTCCTTTTTCATGGCCGAAAAATTCGCTTTCAATCAGCGTTTCGGAAATCGCCGCGCAATTGACTTTGATAAAGGGGGCATTTTTGCGGACGCTTAACCGGTATAGCTCGCTAGCCACCAGCTCTTTACCCGTTCCATTTTCCCCGTTTATCAAAACCGTTGCTTCGGTCGGGGCCACCTTGTTCACCATCGATCTCAGTTGCTGAATCGGGACGCTCTTACCAATTAGCTCCTCTCCCACAGCGCTTTCTTGGGCGAAGAACTGATTCACTTTCACCAATTGGCGATAGTCTTTAGCCTTCTTCATCAACACGTCGATCTGTGACGAAGAAAACGGTTTTATAATGTAGTCGAAAGCGCCCGACCGCATGCACTCCACTGCTGATTCTACCGTCCCATTTCCAGTGATAATGACAACCAGTGGGGGATCTTGCATCTCCGCTATTCGATCCAAGAGCTCTGTTCCATCGCCATCAGGCAAATTGACATCGACGAAAAGCAAATCGAATTCGTCTTTTCCCAAGTGGTCTTGCGCTTCTTTGAGCGTCGCAACGCTACAGACCGACAAACGTTTGCGCCGCAGCTGCTCCTCAAGGGCTTTCCGGATTATTAGCTCATCGTCGAGGATGAGTATGCGTTCCACTGTCATAAACGAGTTGCTATTGCTTTAGATGGGTTACGATTTCCAGATTCTGGTCGAAAAAAACGGCCCCATCATCAGACGAGGCTCGATTTCAGTAACGTAGTTGATTCGAGAAATAATGAAACCCCGAGGGAACAGGTTTTTGTAAAAATCGACTCAATCTCGACAATTGAGAGCGTCCTAAGCTCTCTCGAATGTTGGTAGCGAATATTAAACCCCGATCGCTTAACCGGCGTTTCACTTGTTTTGACATTCTCTTAACGCACTGGTTGAACCTGATTTACAAATCCTCCCGTTTCCACAAATTCAGCTCTCCTCATCTATATGCTAAACGGCAAAACCATATGGATCACCGGAGGAATCGGATCTTTCGGAAAGCACTGCTGCCGGAAAATTCTGCAACAATTCGATCCAGAAAAGGTTATCATTTTCTCTCGAGACGAACTCAAGCAGTCTGAAATGGCCGCCGACCTCACTTTCGCCTCAGGCAAGTTTCGCTTTTTCCTAGACCACAACAACTGCGTGCCGAGCCCCAGTCCTCTCGGCCAGGGCTCTTTCAAAACTCTCGATATTCGGACCCTGCGGGATAAAATCTGATTTAAGCGTATCTACAACCGCTCGTATATCCGAATCACCAATACATTGCTTCGCATAAGGAATTCGTACTTTTCCGGAGCGAGAATGCATAGCCATTCAGTTTCGTGGACTAGGCAACTAGGCTTTCCCTTCGAGACCGCTTTCAGTCATCGGCTTGCCACCCGATTTGCCATACGCCTTTTGAATACCGGTGACGGCCGATACTTGCTTCGACAAGGATCGCACTTTAATTCGGTTCTCTCCCTGCATTTGGTCCAAAAGCTGAGCATTTTCCGATTCGGTTCGCTCAAGATTCGCAAGGCGCCGATTAAATTCCTGAACTTCTTTCTCACTCAATTTATCCCTTTCATCGAGATTCGCTAACTCGCGAATCAACTTCGATTTCTTCCCCTGAACTCTAACCGCTTCATCGAAATTCGATTCCCTCAAACACAACGTCTCCTTTTCAGTGAACCGTTCGTAAGCGTCTAGTAGGATAAATCGCCGTTTCATTTTTTGAATCCGTCGCCCCGACAATGGGATTTTCTACAGAACATGAAAGACCACCCGCTATTTGCAAGCGAAGGAATTCCCCAAGTTCAACTGCTCTGTCCCTCGCTCATTCTTTTTCGTATGTCGCATCAGGTTGCGGTAGATTTCCGAGCGACTACTGCAGGACCAGCGCTATCGGCACTCGGAGATCGCCCGCTATCGAGGACTGAAACTCAGTAAAACGCCTTCGGATCACTGTCCAAAGCTTTGAGTAAGTTAGAATGCGATAAGGCTGATTTCAGTAGCGCTGCGCTTTAGTCCGAATCCCTTTGAGCCTCTATTCCAGAGCGCGGGCTGAAGCGCCGCGGGAATTGAACCAACGCTTACGCTTTAAGCGAAAGTCCTTCGCCTACACCCATTCCAGATAACGCCGGAGCAGGTTCTGCCTTAACCTTCTGCTTGGTTAGCATTTCCTCCCAGGCATCCCGGATCTCAGTAAACAACCTAATCACTGTATCAACCGGTTCTTCGGCTTTCTTGAAATTGGCCTCGTTGAGCTTCATCGAATAGAATCCGTAGAGCCCAAACATACGATCCGCAAATTCTCCCCCTTTGTCCAAACGTAGCGATCGTTGTAACTCGCCGAATATGTTTTGGGCTTTGATAAGATTATTGCTAATCGCCTCGTTTCGCAGTTTCAGATCTTCGATCTCAAAACCCCTCTTCGCTTCATTCATCGCATCGAGCGCTCCATCATAGAGCATCAATATCAGTCGCTCCGGGCTCGCAGACAGTATAGCTGCTTTCTTGTAAGAAGCGGCGTTTTGATTCATCATCAAGTGTTAGTAATTATACTAATACAAATCGTTTAATAACTAGGGATCATTACTTAATCTTCATCGTCAAATGGCACGATCAGTTTAGCAATTGATTCGACGATTTCCTGCGAAGGGTAATTAGGATCATCAAGGAGCTCTTTGCCCTTGGCGACCACTTCGGGCCGGATCTCCGGCTGCTCTCGCAGAGCATCCAATTTACCCAAATCGACTTTGTCTTCAACGCTTCCTTTGGTATCCTGAGCTTTGGGTTCAATTGGCGTCTGAGGAGTCTTTTTCTCCGTCTGATTAGCCAGGTTACGAGTATAAACGTCGTTAGCTTGTGGGTGGTTATTAATGTTCATTACGTTAGTGTGATTAAGGTTTTTCAGGCTGTTTTTGTTAATATAGTTTAAAAACGGCTCTCTCCTGATGAACTTTAATCTTTTTGTAAATTAATTGCGCTGAAAAGCGAGTGGGCTACGTATTTTGAGAATCGATTCGGACTGTGCAGAACAGATTGCGTATTGTGCAAGGGATACTGAATGATCGATTCGGTTTTGTAAAATTTTCTAGCGGAATTCGATACTCTAGGATCGGAAGCGTCGAATACCTCATCCGCAGCCCAGATTAGCTCGCCGGTGTTCCCATTCAGCAACTTCGCTCTTACGCCCAGTCCAATCGGCTGGTACGCATTGAAATAGCTTACATCTACTAGCATCAATCCATCGATATCATATCGGGCGTTCAATTTGGTTAGCAAATCAGTTGGGAGGTACTCCACTGATGAGTACCTGGCGTCGGGAAACATTTCCTTCATCGTTTCTGGCCCGATAGCAACAACCTCGAATAGACGTTTATCGATGAGCTCCAGGCGAAAATTCTCCTCTAGCTCATCAAAACTCAAATGGTCGTAGTTTCCTTTGTAAAAGGGCAGCAAGGCCACGCGGTTAAGATCGCCCGGAAGCGACGCAGTCTGGTAGACATTGGTGGTCACCCGCTTCTTCCCAAAGGTCATGTCGTATTCGGAATTGACCCGGTGAACGGAAGCGCACCCCGTGATAAAAAAGATTGATAACAGGGCTGCCGTTGTAGACAGCCCACGTGTGGGACTAAACTGGAGATTCATGCCTATGGGAGAGATACAATATTACTGCGGCTGCGGCAGCGACAAGCCTGCTAACGCGTTGGCTTGCTGCTGTATATTAAATTGCGCCTCTTCCATGGCAATAAAACTGGCCTCCAATGCCTGTCGTGTGAACTCGAGACGTCGCTCCATCTCTTCGATTTGCCCATCAATATCGCTGTTTTGTTCCGTTAGCGTATTGATTTGCGTATCCAGAATTCCACCATCCGCGGTGAAGTTCTCGATAAACTCATCCATCCGGGTAGCGAACGACTCGTCAGTATCGCCATCGCCGTCAATATCCCCGGAAAATAGGTCCTCGAGCTGGTCCAAGTTTGCCGCCAAGGCTGACTCTAGTTTGGCCGAATCCTTGATCTCCAGCTTCGAAGTTCCACTTATAAAATCGATGCCTATGTGCTCTAGGCGGAATATGTCGCCGCCCAAGCCTTGTATTTGGCTGAAAGCCAATGATCGCAACTGGGAATCCATTTGGGAGATTTCCCGATTGCCTGCCAAGGCCCCACGAGTGACTTCCGCATCTTCGACCGTAACCTTAGTCTCTTCCAGAATGTAGTCCTGAATATCGTTAAAAGCCGCTATGAAGCTATTGATCTGCTCGCTAAGCGCCTCTGGGTCTCGAGAGATTCCTATAGTTTGAGATCCAATCTCGGATGCTGTTATATCTAGCCCTTGGATACCATGATCACTCTCGGAGATCACATTGGAACGGCTGGACAAGGTAGCTCCCCCATCGATCGAGAACTGCAAATCCCGCCCCACAGTGGCTGATCCATCGAGACCGAGCTCAGCCATAAGTCCGCTGTCGCTATCGATGACCGGCATTTCCAAGGCGCCCGTTGAATTGTTGACGATTCTAAACTGATCCGCGGCAGAATCGTATGACATCGTTACGTTGGCGGCGGATTCATTAACGCGAGTCATCAAGGCGCTCATGCTCTCCAAGTCCGCGTCGAACGAAATCGCCACCCCGTTTATCGTGATCGTTCCAGATCCAGTAATCGGACTTCCTACCCCGATTCCGCTTGAGGCAATCGAACTATTGAGATCAACGACCCCCAAGGTACTGTAACTGCTTACGGACGTGGATCCGCCACCCGCGCTGACCACTTCAACTTGCTCTAATTTAAGAGCAGCCAGAAAATTGCTGGAATCACTCGATCCTCCAAGTTCAAGTTCCCCTGACGAGCTAGTGAGCGTCACTTTATCCTCAATTTCGTCGTACGAGACTGAAACCACTCCACTAGTAGCTATGGAAATTCCATCGAAGACATCCTGCAGGGTATCGGTCTCTTGAATGGTGATTTCCTGCCCATTAATGAAGAACGTGCCCTCAGTGATCTCCGTAGACAGATTCAAACTGGAAATAACGGTATCAGCCGACCCAATCGTACCGCCGACATCCGTGTTTCCATCCCGCTTGGAGGAAGCGGCTAGCTGAGTGACTTCTATATTATAGGAGCCTTCCTGGGCGGATGTACCTGCCGAAGCCGTTATGCCCAAGGTCTCATCGGACAGATTAACGCCCTTAGAATTGTAGAGGACGCTATCATTAAACGCGGAAACCGAAGCTTTAAGCGCTTGGAGCTTCGTGTCGACTCTCTGCAAAGAGTCTTTCTTGTCCGTATTTTCGGACTGATCTTCACGCAGGCGCGCTTGAGGAAGGCGTTCGATCTCCATCAATTGGTCGATCATCACCCTCCAATCAAATCCACTCGCTAACCCTGCTAGTTGAAACTGCATATGCTACTACTTCGGCATTATTGGCTTCGGCAACGACATGAGTAACTTTAGCCAAAACCGGAGTTTTCATCAGATTCACTCTACCGTGAATAAGCAAAGTACCCTACCCAAGCTTCTTTTGCGATGCTTCGATTGCTTTGAGAAACGAAAACGAACCTTCCGCCATTGCCCAGAACTTCTTTTGGTACTCTTTTTCCCTAAGTAATTGATGTTCTGCGTCTTCTTCAATTTTTCTAATGGCTTCTCTGGATAATGCCAGCTCGTATTTGAGAGCTCCGTCCTCCAGAAGTTTTTTCGGGTCTGGAGTCTCATTTAAGATGCCAAACGCCTTAGGCTGGAAGTCTTTCCGGGGCCACGAAGTGATTCCTGAGCCCCCGAACGCCATAAGCCGGTCAGCTTTTCCTCTTCGCCAAGCAGTTGATCTACGAGTTGTACCGCCTTCTCGTCCTCCGAAACAGAGACGATCATAATCTCGCTGCAGGATTGTGGATGCTCTCCCAAATCTGGACTCCAAGCCGCGCCATCAATTATGAACTCGTCAATCACGCGATTCGATTGGCTGAGGAAAACCTCAACTAAAGCCCATAAATCTAAGACGGATTTTGGTGGTTCTCCCTCGAAATCGATATGTTCCGTATCTAAATATACCTTACCAATTTCCAAAGATCACTCACGCTCGATAATATCGACTTTCCCCACTTTGAGAATGCCATCAGACAGGATTCGGCACCTAAGCCCGCCACGGCCCTTTAGCATCTCTTCGGCCCCGGGGCCCAATGCTTCGTCCATCCAATAGCAAGGAGCGCACTCCTCGACGCCCATGAAGGCAACGCCATTTATGGAAAACCGTTTTCCAATAAATCGGTACAAATCGATTCCAGCAGTTAGCACGTTTCGTCGGGTTTTGGAAAATTCCAGCGAAGCTAACCCGAGGCTATCTCGCAGATCGTCAGCGACAGCCTGGTCGAAAAAGGTAACTTGCCCCTTGAAATCGGATTTGTAATCGAAGAACCGATCACCCCGCAATCCCTTGCCAGCTACACACTCTACTTCATCCAGCCTCTTCGTTTCGTTTCTCAATCTACTCTTGCCATGCCGACCCTTAAAATCATGGCCTGGCGACACGTGAATTTCGAGAATTCTAGGACTTTCACTAAGCATGCTGAATCCAAAAGCCTCTCCTAAGAATCGATCGATCGCAAGCGATCCACGTCCTCCTGAGTGTTTAAGCTAGCCAGCAATTTTGGCGACCGGCAAGGGACCCTCGCTACATTCTCGATAGTTAGAAACCTTCTCAAACTCATTTGACCCTCCTCTGTGGCTTTTTCGAGAAGAGGTAAGCAACCGGGCTCGTATATCGTGCACAGGGGTTCAGGCTTTCCATCAGTTGCTAAATAACAGGTAGCCCGTCGGCCCTCATCACGCTGGGTCAATAGTCTAAGAATGAGACTTGCTTCAAGCAGCGGCATATCACAGGCGACAACCAACAGGCCCTTCCCCCGAGCCTCTATCAGGCCGGACATAACACCCCCAATCGGTCCCTGAATTCCAGGTACGTCCCTTATCCAATCGTAATTGGATTCCTCCAAGGCAGAACGGCTTCTCGATTCGCCAACGGAAACAACCGTTCTCTCACAGAAAGTATCCAATAAGCGCATCGCGTAATCCAATTGGCAAATCCCATCATGGAAAGCGTATGACGCTTTGTCTTCACCAAAGCGTTTACTTTTACCTCCCGCGAGAACGAGGCCTAGGATCTTCCGCTTCACGCGAACTAATCCTACAGGCTAGGAGCAAGACGCAAGCTTCATAAACACTTTCGCCACGACCAATTATATGTCCAGTCGTCTGAGCTCATATCCTACCTGGCTCATAGAGTATTCAACCTAGTCTCTAGCCAATTTCCGTGCGGATCCCGTCGATTTCCTCTAAAGTTCTTCCTGAGCAACCGATACTAAAGGGCGTAGCTCATTGAGTTGTGCGTGCGGCTAACACGAATTCAAATGGCCCGTCGCGACACGGACGTCACAAACCAACCCAAGGAAGCTCTCACTGCTGACGATACTAAAATGGGGAGTAGGTCAGTAGACATTGATCAAGCTTCTTTGAGTAACGATCTAACATCTATTACTGGTGCTGCAGATTTGGCTACCCTCGCGATCTCCGATATCAAAGGTGGCATTGAAGCAGTCGCTACCTTGCGAGCTGAAAACGGAGCTCCGTCGAATAGACTGTCATTCGCTTCAGATCTGCTCTAACCAACAAGGATAATCTCGAAGCGGCGAATAGCCGAATCATCGATGTAGATGTAGCCGAAGAATCCACTCAATTGGCTCGCATGAACATTCTGGTTCAAGCCGGCGCGTCAATGCTCGGCCAGGCCAACGCCAACTCTCAAATCGCCCTCCAACTTTTGGGTTAGTTACTACTACGGCATCGGCTCCTCGCTTTCGAGCGGGGTGCCAAGCCTTTTAGTAGCTTCGTAGTTCCGAAGTTGCAGTTATCAGCGCTTTCGTTGCCCGCGTTGGCCAATCGAAGCGATCGACTCCTGCCAGTCGGTCGATCTTCTGCTCGGCTTTCGCCAAGCAAAGCCCACCGCATAGCCGTCTGAACCAGGAGCCGTCAACGCTCATCATAGCCCAAGTATGCGGAAGCTACTTACACCAACTGAGTAATGTAACTCAAATGGTTAAATGAAACACCTAGCCGTGCGATACAAGCATTACCAATTTAAAGCGTAGTTCGAGTTCAATTACGCACCGAATTTTTACCGTATCGAAACCAACCAAGCCAACTAACCCAATAAAGCATAAACGATAGAGAAATTCTAAGATAAAAATTTCCGCCTACCGGGGACAACTGACCGGTCTGGCAAAAATTTCTTCCGCCATTGGAAGGAGAGCGCTGTCTGGCGCTAGCAAACAGACACGCCGCGGCACGGATGTCGCAGCTTCAATCAAGGATGATATAAAATGTCAGTTACAATAAACACTAACTCCGCGGCTACGATCGCGAAGAACAACCTCAACAGCAGCAACGCGCTGCTGCAAAAGAGCCTCAACCGCTTGTCAAGCGGTCTGAAGATCACCTCTCCCGCTGACGACGCAGGGGGACTCGCTGTATCCATGAAACTGGGAGCCGCTATCAAGCGTACTGGTGCGGTAAGCACCAACTTGGCTAATGCGCAGTCCTACCTTCAAACTCAGGACGGTGGTTTCCAAACTGCTGGAAAGATTCTCGACCGTATGTCGGAATTGAAAACGCTAGCGGCTGATGTCACCAAAAACTCCACGGACATCGCTAACTACGATACGGAATTCGACGCTCTCAAAGCGCAGCTTACCGCCATCTCTAGCGAAACATTCAACGGAGTTTCTCTCTTCACTTCAGGCGCTTCCGCCACCACGCTCAGCGTTGGAACTACTGAAGATGGAGGAACCACTGTCGACATCAATCAGGCTGCTTTGGGCAACGCCGTTACTGCGGCTACCAGCGCCACCGACCTGGCCGGCGTTTCGTTGGCTCAGTTGACGACGGCCATTGAAAACGTGGCTACTCTCCGTGCTGAAAATGGAGCTCAATCGAGCCAGCTTTCTTTCGCATCGGACATGCTCACAGTTAACAAGCAAAACCTCGAAGCTGCAAACAGCCGCATCATCGATGTCGACGTTGCCACCGAATCGACTCAGTTGGCCCGCGCCAGCATTCTGGTTCAGGCTGGCTCCGAAATGCTTGGCCAGGCAAACGCTTCCAGCGCCATTGCTCTGCAATTGCTGTCATAATCGAGATTTATTCGATTTCTTCAAGTGGCTCTCCTCTGGGAGAGCCACTTTTTTTTTGAGCCCAACCATGGGACCGGAGTAGATCTTTAGTTCATCGACCTCCCAAAATGACCAACATTCTTTTAGGGCTGAAGTAGCTAACGGTTAGTGTTTTGTTTTTAAGTACCAGATTTTCAAGCGTTTAAGCAGCTGATGATGGTTGCCTCCGTTGAAGCGCCATTCGCACTCCTTGAGAAACCAGTAAAAGTTGTCGGATTTGATGCCGTTGAATCTGCGCAAATGGCGCTTGGCTTGATTCCAGAAGTTCTCAACGCCGTTAATGTGGTTGCCCCTGTCGGCGAAGAGCTCGGAATGGTTGATTCGGCTGTGATGGAAATCGCTTACGTCGAGGGCGTTGTAGGCTTTGAATGTATCAGTATAGACGATACTGTCAGGTTTTACCCTTTCCTTTATGATAGGCAATAGCGTTTCGGTTTTCGCGTTGGGAATAATGGCCGTATACACCTTGCCGCCTCTCTTAAGCAGGCCGAAAACAGCTACTTTGCCCGCGGCCCCTCTGCCTCTCCTGCCTTTGCGGACTCCTCCAAAGTAGCTCTCGTCCGCCTCCACCTCGCCGCTGAGATCGTAGCTGGGAAGCTTGCTGGCAATGAGCTTGCGAAGTTCCATGAAGAAACGAATGCCAGTGTTGGGCTGCACGCCTACGATCTCGGAGGCGGCCCTGGCTGTCGACCCAGCTACGAACAGCTCGATAAGCTTCATTTGCTTATAAGCTGATAGGCGACTTTTCCTTGTGTACATCTTGCGTAGCATAGAGCAATTTAGGCTCCTTAGCTACTTCAGCCCCTTCTTTTATACTCTCCCGGAAGCAAGGTAGCTCTAGCCCGAATAGCCGCTCGATCTGCAAAAAACGGGGAGTTACACTGCACGCGGTTGACTCCCAGCCTAACGTCCCAACCCGTCACGTTGTTGATCGATTCCAGGTTTTGAAAGAAGACGGCTGGGCGAACTCCTTAATGGAATACTGCCTAGCTAATGAGATCGGACTGATCATACCCACTCGACACAGCGATCTCGCTCTTCTCGCCTCATCGCGTAGCCAGTTTGAGGAGAACAGCATATTCATTGCCATTTCATCAGAAACAATAATTTCGACCTGTACCAATAAATCAAAGACATACGATTTCCTCAAGATTCACGATTTTCCCACTCCATTATCCTTCACTCTAAACTCCGATTCTGCAGAAGTCTCCGAAGGAAATTTGCCCTTTATTGCCAAACCTATATGCGGATCAGGCAGTTCTGGAATCCACGTCGTGGAGTGCCTAGATCAAATTCCAGCCCTGGCAAGCTCCGGCGAATATATGGGCCAGAGGCTCGCGGCTGGAGACGAATATACGATCAACTGCTATCTGTCGCGGAATGGAACCTGTATTTGCTCGATCCCACACAAGAGGATCGCCGTTCAAAATGGCGAATCAGTCCAAGCGACGACCGCTAAGATTCCTGAACTTCTAGATTTATCCAATTCCATCGTCTCAAAGCTTCAGGGCGCAATTGGGCCCATCAACATTCAGGTTTTCTACCAGCGGGAAACAGGGAAACTGGAAGTCATTGAAATAAATCCTAGAATCGGCGGCGGCTACCCTCTAGCCGACAAAGCCGGCGGTCACTTCATTGAATGGCTTGCCCAAGAGTACCTGGACGAAAAGGATCTAAAGCCGTTTTCAAATTGGACCGATGGATTGCGAATGATGCGCTATCGAGAAGCGTTTTTCGACTTTCCATCTCCAAGGGCGGATTCTCCTTAATTTGCATCGAGACTAGCCTCTCGTAAAAATATCGCGCATAAAGCTAGCTAGCCTTAACCCTTCCCAGAATAAAGCCGATTCGCATAGTGGCGTAGTATATGCCACCTATAGCCAATGAATGATAGCGCTCAGGATCTGCTGATTGATACACCCGAAGATCTGATACCTCGGAGAGAGGCTCTTCGGTCTTTTTTCGGCCTGCTACCGCTTGAGGAATTCACCCTCAGCTCCTTAAGAGTCGTCAAACTTTGGGGAGCCACCGGTGTTGGTAAAACGACTTTTCTTAATTCACTTCGCGAGTCCGAATTCATGGCTAGGAAGAAAATCGTTTGGATTACTCCCAAAGCGGATCCTTCAATCGATACTCCCCAGGAATTTATTGCCGCTTGCAGTCAAGGAGTTCGTTTTCCCCAGAATCCGGAGATCGAGGAATCTATCTCGGACCGCCTAGATGAATCCCAAAAGGGCAAAGTCGATCCCATACGTTCCGATGACTCGCTCCTAATAACTCGCTCAACGATCGCCGAAAACAAAAAGCCCTACGTCAATGCCGCAGCAGCCGCATCAGTCGGCCGCTCTAACTTCATTCGCGAAGACATGGAAGTATCGGTCGGTCTCGGGAACAATCGAGCCGGCAATCAGGCGGAAGCCTTCTTGGATGCCCTGCCCTTGCAGTCCATGGGCGCAGACCTTGTGCTCCTACATCTGGAAAACGAAGAAACGCTTTCCGGTCCCGTTCGGGACTGGTTTCGCGATTATCTCATACCGGCAGCGACCAAGGGGCCCTACCGCAGAAATCTCGTCGTTGTCGAAGAGACACGAGAAACCTTTTCCCTTCATCCAGCAGAACAAGAGTGGGGAGAATGGGAAACCCTCGTGTCCGACTTCGAACTTAAGCCGGCAGGAATCGAGTCGGTGATTGATTTCGCTAGAAGAAAGGGATGCTCTCAAGAAGAAGCCAAATTCGTATTCGTCAGAGGATTGGGTTATCCGGAAGAGACTGTAAGGACAACCGAAGAGCTGACGCAGCATGCTGTCAGCCGCCAATCTATCGCCAACGCGAAAGAACGTATCGAGTCTCTTCCCAGAGATGCCCGCGAGAGGCTGGCTATTTGCTCACTCCCCAATTCGATCTACAACGACGAGATAGATGCCATCCTAGGTAGGGGACGCTCAAACGAGATCCTGCAATGGCTATCAAGTCTTCCCGGCTCTATCGCGCCCGAGCAAACGGTGAACTGTTTTAAGCTAGACGATAGCGTACGCCTCGTAGCCATTAATTCAATTGAGGAAAGTCCTCGTTTTCGCGAAGCGGAACAAAGATGGCTTCCCTATGCTCGCCTAGTACGCAATGTTCCTTCACACGCCGACCGCGCCCGCCTCTATCAACTATCGAGGCTCGAATGGATTGATGGCGACAAGCGCGAAACGCTTTTCAAGGAACAGGCCGAGGATATTTCCAATCTGATAAACGAGAGGGATTGCTACTTCGCCACGAGAAAGCGATTTACACACATATCCGGAATTCTCATACAAGATTTATGCCTCACTGCGAAGAATATCGATCATCAAGGAGCGAGAGAAATTTATCAAAGGGCAGCGGAATTTTGGGAGACTCGCGAGACCTACCTCCGAGACAAACTGCAGGATCTCAGCAAATCTCTTATGGCCGTCCAAGAACGCTTCCACGTTATCCAGGCCAGATATACGCAGGTATCCGTATTGATAAAACGGTTTCAAAAGAACGGCACTCCCATTCCGAACGAACCGGATCCCGAGCTTGTAGGAGGAAAAAACGGCCTCTATATCTCTTTTCTGATGTTCCTTGCGATTGGAGCTACGGCATCTGGGCTCTCGCTTGAGATGCCCATCAGCGCCTTGGCTTTCGTCGTTAGCGGAGCGGCTTCCATTTTTTCCTTAGCTCTGGTCCCTGGGTGGAAGTTGCAGGCGGCGGCCAAACGCTCACACAAGCGAGCCCAAGTCAAGGATTCGCCAGAGTACTTGAAGCGGGAAAACAATGAGCTCATTCGTCGAATGCAGGAAAATCAAACGGCTTATGACGATCTTCAACGCGAAATTTCGATGGCGAAGGAAGAGCTCGAGTACAACTACGTCTGATCGGCAAGCCGCTATGGTAACGTTCGCCAAAGCATCCCATCTCGCGATATGTGGGGGTTAAGTCTATTTTTTGATATCCAGCACTGAGCGGGATCAATGGCTTTGTTGCCGAATTGGTAGAGGGCGATCTTAAATGCTTTAAGACTCGCCCTCGGGTCTTTACGGAGAGCGGCATTAGCTCTTGGGTGATTGACGGGGGTTGCTTTTTATCTAACAGTGCCAACCTTTTTTCAGAAATGGCCTCAAATAGCCCAGATTATCGCTTCTCGGAAATCGAACCCGCGTGGCAAAAGCGTTGGGAAGACGAAAAGACATTCGCCGCCCTCAAAGACAGCTCCAAGGACAAGTACTACGTCCTGGATATGTTTCCCTACCCTTCTGGCACTGGGCTCCACATTGGGCACCCGCTGGGATACACGGGGTCTGACATCGTTGCCCGCTACCAGAGGGCCAAAGGGAAAAACGTTCTACACCCAATTGGATGGGACGCCTTCGGACTGCCGACTGAGCAGTACGCCATCAAAACCGGCGCCCATCCACGCAAGACTTCCATCGAAAGAATCAACCACTTTCGAAATCAATTGAAGTCTCTTGGCTTCTCTTTCGACTACGATCGGGAAGTCGATACCACAGATCCCGACTACTACCGCTGGACGCAATGGATCTTCTTGCTTCTTTTCAAGCGGGGTCTGGCCTACATAGATAAACGCCCGGTTTGGTGGTGCGAAGAACTGGCAACCGTTCTCGCCAACGAGGAAGTGATCGATGGGCGCTCAGAACGGGGCAACCATCCAGTCGTGCGACGCAGCTTACGCCAATGGGTGCTTAAGATAACCGCCTACGCAGATCGTCTTCTGGATGATCTCGAAGGCGTCGATTGGCCAGCATCAACCAAAAAGATGCAGCAAGAGTGGATCGGAAAGTCTAAAGGAGCCACAGCCCGTTTCGCGGTCGAAGGCATAGACGAGACTTTGGAAATCTACACCACGCGCCCAGACACCCTCATGGGCGCCACCTATATGGTCGTAGCTCCTGAACACCCGCTGGTGGAAAAGATTACCAGTGAAGGGCAACAGAAAGAAGTCGCTAGCTACGTCGAATCTGCAGCGGCCAAAAGCGATCTCGAGCGAACCGATTTGGCTAAGGAAAAGACAGGGGTGTTTACAGGCGCCTACGCTATCCATCCGCTTACCGGAAACCGGGTTCCCATATGGGTCGCTGACTACGTGCTGATCAGTTACGGGACCGGAGCTATAATGGCAGTCCCTGCCCATGACGATCGCGACTTTGAATTCGCTCAACAGTTCGATCTTCCAATCGTGCAAGTCATCGAAGGGCCCGGAGGGGAATCGCTCCCCTATGCGGGGGATGGCAAACTAATGAACTCCGGCGAGTTTGACGGTCTTTCTTCGAAAGATGGCATCGCTCGTATCACTCAGAAGCTAGGCGAGTCAGACTTAGGCGAGGAAAGCGTTCAATACAAGCTCCGCGATTGGCTATTTTCGCGACAGAGGTATTGGGGAGAACCCTTCCCCATCGCCTGGGTGACACAGGAGGACTACCAACGAGCCGTAGACAGTGGAACTTTGGGAGAATGGATTCCGGATAAGCCCGTATGCTACACCGATGAGAACGGAGAGCGCTACGCTTTGCCCGTACCCCCATCATCGCTTCCCCTGCGATTGCCGGAAGTCGAATCCTACAAACCGGCAGGCTCGGGTGAAAGCCCGCTCAAAAACGTCACCGAATGGCTAGAGATCTGGTACAATTACGAAACCGGCGAGTTCGTGCCAGCTTCATCCGAAAAGCCGAGCGGGGATAATTGGATATGGGCAACAAGAGAGACCAATACTATGCCACAGTGGGCGGGCTCCTGCTGGTACTACCTGCGATATCTGGATCCCGACAATGCTGAGGAGTTCGCCTCTCAGGAATCGCTCTCCTACTGGAAGGCTCCCGACCTCTACATTGGCGGACAGGAGCATGCGGTACTTCATTTGTTGTATTCGCGATTTTGGCACAAAGTTCTCTATGATGAAGACCTTGTCCCAACGAAGGAGCCTTTCACTAAACTTTTTCACCAAGGCATGCTCCTCGGGGAAGATGGAAAGAAAATCTCCAAGAGCGCTGGGAATGGGGTCGATCCAGTAGAGGTTGTCAACGAGTACGGCGTAGACACTCTTCGCTTGCATCTGATGTTTCTCGGGCCTCTCGAAGCCCGAAAGCCCTGGAACTCCAAAGGAATTGGCGGAATCAACCGTTTTCTCGGGAAAGTCTGGCGAGAAATTGTTGGCAAAGATGGAAATCTGCATCCAAAAATCTGCGACGAGGCAAATGAGAGTGAAGAAACGCTTTCGCTGCTGAATCAGTCTATCCAGAAAGTCACTCAAGATCTAGACCGGCTCAACTTCAATACGGCGATTTCCCAGCTGATGATTCTAGTGAACCATCTGCAGACCTGCGAAACGATTAGCCAATCTACTGCCAAATGCTTCGTCAAATTGTTGGCTCCCCTGGCGCCGCACATTTGCGAGGAGCTCTGGGAGCGATTGGGCGAAACCCCTTCCGTTTGCTATGCTCCATGGCCCGAGGTGGATGCGTCAAAACTGGAAAGGTCGGACGTGAAGATCGTGTTCCAAGTGAACGGGAAATTCCGTGGACAAGCGTCGGTCTCTAAAACCGCCACCGAAGAGGAAGTACTGGCTCTGGCGAAGGAAGAGCCGCGCGTCATGGCCCAAATAGAAGGAAAAACGATTAGGAAGGTGATTTTCGTTCCCGGAAAAATCATCAATCTCGTCGCTAACTGATCGACCAGGGCTTCCGCCTCGCAAGGATCTGTCCCCTCCGTCCGCAATCGACTTTGTATCCTGACCATGGATTACCTATCCCGCTACCTGCCTCCGGATTTCGACCAGTCTCAGACAGTAGGATTGATCGCCGGACGGGGTATCTACCCAAAACTGATAGCAGACCGAGCCCGAGCGAAAGGTATCCGCATACGACTGATCGCATTCGAAGAAGAGGCAACCGAAGAGCTTTACGAATCTTTCCCAGAAGACGAGCGCGTCCGCATCAACGTAGGACAGGTAGGCAAATGGCTCCGAGCTCTGAGGAAGTTCGATTGCCGCTACACGATCGCAGCCGGCCAAGTAAAGCCGGGCAAACTATTCCGCGGGTTGAAACCAGATCTTAAGGCAGCCGGTCTTCTCGTTAAACTGAAGCGGAAAAACGCAGGGACGATTTTCGGAGCCATAGCTGATGAACTCTCAAAAAACGGTCAACTAGCGATCGATGCCCGCGCGTTTCTCGACGATGAGCTAGCGACCACGGGCCCCATCACGAGGCAATTCGAGAAAATCGAAAGCAAGTACAAGGAGCACGGCGTCCACATTGCCCAAGAAATCGCCCGATTGGATATTGGACAAGGCGTGGTCGTTCGCAAAGGGACCGTAATTGCCGTCGAAGCTTTCGAGGGAACCGACCCCATGCTCAGGCGAGCGGGCGAGTTTAAGACCGATCAACTGGTATTTGTCAAAACCGTGAAGAACGAGCAGGATTTTCGGTTTGATGTGCCCGTTTTCGGTCTTCGCACCCTGGAAACCATGAAAGAAGCGGGCATAACCACCGCTCTCCTAAAAGCCGACAGTGTGATCATACTCGAGAAAGCGAGAACCATTGCGGAAGCAGAAGCCTCGAAGATCCAGTTGATGGGATTCTGAGTCCGGCGAAAGTATTTTCGATTAATGCCTTAATGTAATCGGAATCGGGGACGATTCCTCAATTGGTTTGCCCAAGGGCATCTCACCCGCCATATTCCAAGAATAGTAATTATCCATGAGTTCTCGCGTCGTCCCAGTTTCCGTAAAAGGGGTCATGCCCACTGTAAATGGGTGCGCTGTTTTCCTCGGAAACGAAGACAAAGCGTACGTAATCTACGTAGACCACAGCGTGGGAAACGCTATTTCGATGGCCTTGAACGGCGTGAAGAAAGAACGGCCCCTGACCCACGATCTGATGAGCAGCATGCTCAAGGGCCTCGATGCTAAAATCACCCGGATTCTCATTAACGACGTGCAGGAAAGCACGTTTTTCGCCCGCATATTCGTGGAGATGGAAAATGAGGTCGCGAAAAAGATCTTGGAACTGGATGCCCGGCCCAGCGATTCGATCGTCCTCTCGCTTCAAAACGAAGTCCCCATTTTTACCACCGAGGAGGTTTTCAATTCCGTCGACGACATGAGCCCAATACTCGAGCGAGTATTGAAGGAGCAAAACGAGGGAAATAAGGAGGCCTAAAGCTCTCGCCCAGACCTCAAGAAAGCTTGTACAGGGACGCAGGCCTGCTTTTCTCGCAGCCCAGTATGCACACGGAATTGGCAAGGACCCTACCTCCAACCATCGCCATTGATCAGCCGATCACTGCGTTGGCTCCCATGCAGGACGTCACCAACCTGCCGTTCATGTCCGTGATTTCCCAGTTCGGAAGCCCCGATTACTTCTTCACGGAATATTTTCGAGTGCACGTTCAGTCCCGTCTGGAAAAGCCAATCCTCGAATCTATCACTGAGAACAAAACGGGTCGTCCTGTTTTCGCTCAGATGATCGGAGAAGACATCCATCATCTCAAACGAACGACCCTAGAGCTGCTGGAACACCCAATCGCTGGAATCGATCTGAATATGGGCTGCCCCGCTCCCACCGTATACAAAAAACGATGTGGCGGAGGTCTGCTGCGCGAGCCCGAAAAGGTCGACCGCATCCTCGGCGAACTTAGAAACATTATTCCCGGAGTTTTCTCGGTAAAGATGCGCATTGGTTTCGAAGATCAGGAAAACTTCGAGACGATCCTCCAACTGATAAACAAGTGGGAAATCGATCTTCTCAGTGTCCACGGTCGAACCGTCAAGGAGATGTACCGAAGCGCCGTACATTACGATGCTATTAAGCTCGCTGTGGAATCGGTAAACTGCCCCGTGCTGGCTAACGGAGATGTGACCTCCGCTAGAAGGGGCCGCGAAATACTGGATTTTACCGGAGCGGCAGGAGTGATGATCGGGAGGCACGCAATTCGGAACCCATGGATTTTTCAGCAAATTCGAGAATGCGAATCAAAGGGATCTAGCGAACCCGTTCCTCTGTATCGTGTTTATGACTACATCAGAGCCTTATTCGACCACCTAAAAAAGCCTTGGATACAAGAAAGGGCGCAGGTGAATAAAATGAAGAAGTTTCTCAATTTCATCGGCCAAGGCGTCGATCCGGAAGGGCAATTTATATACCATGCGCGAAGGGCTCAATCAGAAGACGAGCTTTTTAGGATTTGCCGACGATTTATGCTCGAGCAAGAAAGCGGCTATTTTGCCGATGAACCTTATAGTGGAGTCGTAGCAAGGCCGAATTGCGAATGAGCGCCGGGATTCGACTATGCAACGCCTATTCCAATCCCAGCACTTGTCGGCCCGCTGCGGATATCATCTGCGGATTCCAAACTGGATCCCACACGATCTCTACGTCCGCGTTCTCGATTTCCTCAATTTGCTCTACCCGGCTCTTCGCGTCCTGGGCAATCACCGGACCCATGCCGCAGCCTTGAGCCGTTAGCGTCATCTTGATCGAAACATCCTTTTTCCCGTTATCCAGATCATCAACACGCAGATCGTAAATGAGACCGAGATCGACAATATTAACAGGTATTTCCGGATCGAAACATTGTTTCAAAGCATCCCAAACCGATTCTTCAGAAAACGCCGCCCCATTGCCACCATCGCTGGGAACCGCTACCTGATCCAATTCAAGGCCTTCGACAGCATCGTTATCTACATTCGAGATTCGGTAGAGTTTCTGACCAACTCTCACTGTCACACTCCCTCCAAGCGTCTGCGTAACAAACACAGGAGTGTTTTCCTCCAAAGTGATTGCCGTTCCCTCGGGGATAATTGTCGCGCTGCAGTCCCTCAACAGTTTCGTTTCCATCGATCAATAAACAAGTTAGTCGGCGTAAATTCTGTAGGGAAGTATCGTATACACTCCCTTGGGGTCATTCCATTGGGAAATCCCTTTGATTTCTTCAACGGCTTCATCGAATTTTCGTAGAGGAGCGCTAGCCGTCCCAAGAGAAGCGGTCGTCGTCAAATTCTCCATAAGCTCTTGTATGAAATCAGTAGGCTCTGGATAGTCGTGAACGGACGCTCCTTCTCCCAAGTCCGCTTCCTTGGCGGCATAGGCGATCGCCTTTCTCAATCCACCAATCTCGTCGACCAATCCGATCTCAAGCGCATCCTCTCCCGACCAGACCCTGCCCTCGGCGATTCCCTTGATCTTGGCGATCGGCTGTTCACGGCCTTCCGACACCTTTCGAAGAAAATCGGCATACACATCATCCACTTCCCGCTGCACTATCTCCATTTCCTCAGGAGTCTTCGGGCGAGCTATTGAGAGAGCATCCGCGAACTTGCCGGTTTTAACTACGTCGAACGTAAAGCCATGCCGATTGGCGATTTCCTTCACGTTCATGAACATTCCGATCACCCCAATAGAACCTGTAATGGTGTTGGGCTCAGCAAATATCCGATCGGCATATGCAGAGATCCAATAGCCTCCTGAAGCAGCGACAGTCCCCATGGAAACCACGACGGGCATTTTCTCTTTGGCCAACCTGATCTCATGTTGTATCACCTCGCTCGCCAAGGCCGAACCGCCTGGACTATTTACCCGCAACACAATGGCCTTAACATCCTCGTTTTCCCGCAAGGAGCGAATCTCGCGAGCCAGTCCGGAGCCACCTACTTGTCCCTGCCCCCCTTCCCCAACGACAATCGGGCCCTCCGCATAGACAACAGCGACGTGCTCGCCTTTCGTCAGTTCCGACTTCGCTCGCATGTAGTCTGCCAGGGAAGTAGACTTGTATTCAAGTTTCTCAGACTCTTCACCCGTCGCATCCTTCAGAGCCCTGATTACCGTATCCGCGAATCCTAATTCATCAACAAGTCCCGCATCCAATGCATCCCGGCCGTTTAGCAAACCTTTGCTATCTACCAAGACTTGAAACTCGGCTGGACTCAAATCCGCCCTGCTCGACAAGGCGTCCACATACTCGTCCCAAATGTCTTCCAAAAGGGCCTTCGTCTGTTCGCGAGCGGGGGCGCTCATCCTTTTCAACACGAAACTTTCGGCAGCCGATTTGAACTCGCCCGCTTTCGTCACTTGCACACCGATTCCGTATTTCTCGAAAAATCCCGCGAAGAAAATCGGTTCAGACGCCATCCCGGCATTCAATATCAGTCCTTCCGGATTCATAATGATCTTATCCGCAGCAGAAGCTAGATATATGTCCTTATCGGTTGGATACACGAGATGGGCTATCACCGGCTTTCCCGAAACCTCCTTGAACGATTCGATGGCCTCCCTCACTTCCTTGATCGCCGCGAATCCGGATCCGTAGTTGCGCGGCTGCAAAGACCCCTTCAGATAGAGCCCTGAAATGCGCATGTCGTCTGCCGCTTCATCCAGCGCATGAAGCACTTGCCTCAACGAATAGGTTTGCGGACTGCCACG
>CAZFUD010000041.1:0-9824 GCA_964521705.1 uncultured Opitutaceae bacterium
CGATCGCGCTAGTGAAGGGATTCATAGCTCAATAGGTTCGATCAAGTAGATCATGACCACGTTGACTAGGTTGAATAGAGCGTGCACGGTGATGTTGGATACAAGATTTCCCGACGCCCGATAAACGATGCATAGGGCTATGCTCAACACAAGCAGTGGCATGAAGCTATACAAGTTGAAGTGCATCAGGGCGAATATCAACGACGGTACGAGAATCGAGAGCCCTCTTGGAAGGCGGTGGTTCAGATAGCGAAAGAGGAATCCGCGGTAGACCAGTTCTTCGCAAATCGGGGCAACAATGACGATTAGGCAGATCATCAAGGCCATTTCGACAGGCGATCCGCCATTCTGCACGAGCAGAACTGGGAGCTGAAACTCGTATTCAATGCCGATCGTGTCTAAGAATAACCTCCAAATAAGCATAGTTGGCATCAACGCCAGGTAGACACAGACGAACCCAATCGCTCCCACTTTCACCGCCGCTAGCCAATCTACGGGTAAGCCATGGACATCGTAGACCACGACTTGCTTGAACAAGTACCAGGCTAGAATCGAACTTAGTTGTAGTCCAAATCCGGATGCCAAGACGAAGGGAAGGGATTCAAAGTCCTGTTCGGCGCCACTGAGAAAACTGTAGGCAGACACAAACAGGCTGGAGAGAAGGAAGGAACCTAGAAAAACAAAGCAGACGAATAGCCACGCGTCGAAAGGTTTAATATCCCATTTAGCGAGGCGATTGGCGCTTAGAATCTTTTTTAGCAGTTCCATCGATAATGCGGATGGCGAGTCAAAGGGGGCGAATAGAGCTGGGCGAGTCCAAAACCTCAAAATGGAACCGGACCGGTTTTGGCAGGAATGACTTTAATCGAAAAAACGCGTCGGGAATCGCCTTCGTTGTGAGTTTTCTTGAGTAACGCGGTACTTCAGCCCGCGTTTTGGAATGAAAGCTTAAACTGAAGCCGGCTGAAGCACCGCGCTACTGAACCAAATCCCCGCAGCATCCAGTCCGAGTTCCGCCTCGATTACATCTGATTCAAGGGTGTAACCCGAACTCCGGTCGAATAGCGAATTGTGACCCATTCTCTGAGCGAAAGCCGTTTTTTGATGACAAATCCGGAAAGTGGATTTTGCTTCTCGGCTTTCCGCTATGGTTAGCAGAACAAAAAAACGAGCTTCGTTGCACACTTTAGGATGCCGATTGAACCAATCGGAGACCTTGCTTATAAAACAGCGTCTCAAGGCCGATGGCTATGAAATCGTCCCATTTGGAGAGCCGGCCGATCTGGGAATCATCAATACCTGTACCGTAACTAATTTGGCCGATTCTAAGTGTCGGCAATCAATCCGTCAGTTCACGCGACAGAATCCAGATGCTTACACGGCAGTGATCGGATGCTATTCGCAAATGGGCTCCAAGGAGATCGCTGCCATTGAAGGTGTTGACCTGATTATCGGAAATCAGGAAAAAATGAGCGTCGTCGATTATATCGGGCAGGAGAAGAACGAGAAGCCGATTATCGTCCGGGAAAAGATCAGTCAGGACGATTTTTCCATCAGCTATTTTGGAGATGCCCCTTTCAATCAGCGGGCCAATCTAAAGATTCAGGATGGCTGTAGTTTCGTCTGCAGTTTTTGCATAATCCCTTTTGCCCGCGGCGCTTCCCGATCGCGGGACCTGGAAAACATCTTGGAAGAAGCCCGCGCGAAGGCGGATCAAGGAGTAAGAGAGCTTGTCATTACCGGAGTCAATATAGGCACTTACCGAACGGAAGAGGCGGACTTGTTGCGTGTATTGGAAAGCCTGAATGCCGTTAAAGGAATCGATCGCATTCGTATTAGCAGCATTGAGCCAACGACGATTCCAACAGAGCTGTTCGACTGGATGAACGATCCGCAGCACGCGTTGTTGCCATTCTTACATATTCCCTTGCAGGCGGGTAGCGACAAGGTGCTCAGAGAAATGCGTAGAAGGTATGCGATTAGCGAATACCTGGAGTTTCTTCAATTGGCACATGAAAATGTGGATAATCTCTACCTAGGAACGGATATTATGGTCGGTTTTCCGGGTGAAACCGAAGAAGAATTTCAAGAAACCTGCAGCGTATTTATAGAAAACCCTTTCGATTTTTGCCATGTTTTCTCGTTTTCAGAGCGAGAAGGAACGGTGGCGGCGAGACGAGATGATCAAGTACCTGTAGAAGAACGTCAGCGCCGAAGCGCCTTTCTGAGGAGGCTGTCTTCAAAAAAGAGATACGATTTCTACGGAGCCCATTTAGGAACGATAAAGCGGGTCTTGTTCGAAAATCCGAAACCCGATTTCTGGCCTGCTTACACAGACAATTACATTCGGGTTGTGGCGCCTCGCGACGCGATGAATGGAGAAGCCCTGGCCAATCGTTGCGCTGAGGTAAGGCTCAAACGCATTGCGGCCGATTTCGTGGAGGGCGAAATCATACGCATGCTGGATTAGCCGTTTAGCGGGTGCCTGTCTGGCAGGTTATGCAATTCAGGTAGCGGCCGATCTCTTTTGAAGTAAGCCTTAGACGAACTCGCCTTTATTTTCCAGGATCTCCACTTCGTAGCCGTCGGGGTCGGTGATGAAGGCCATCTTGGAACCGCCTGATGTGAACTTCTCTTTCCAGTCGCCGGGCCAGACTTCTTCTCCGTTGTCCTCGAGCATTTGGCAGTATTCGACGATGTCACCCACTCCGAGGCATGTGTGCATAAGATCCTCAGGAAATTCTACTTTGTAGTTTGGCGAGTAGGTAAGTTCTAGTGTGTGGGCGTTGCCTGGCAGTTCGAGATGGACGATCTGATTACCGGCCGGACTCTTATCGTTCCGCTTGAGGACCGTGAAGCCGCAATTCTTGCAGTACCAATCGATAGACTTTTCCAAGTCGCTAACGCGAATGCGTGTATGGAGAAATTTGATCATTCTTCGGAGTTAAAGGATGGCTTTCGGTATGCCAAGAGCAGATCACGGAAATCGGTATTATTAACCTTAGTTCCAGATGGGGCTTGCACCCGTTGCTGGGCGGAAGCGCCAGCTTAGCGAATATTGATTTCTGGAAACCTGTTCCCAAAGGCGAGCATTGGCGTCAACTTAAGCTCGCTCCCGCAGTCGCGCGATCGAGCTCTATCTTCCTCATCTTGAGTCAAGGGTGGAGCCCGACCTCCGGGCGGGATCATCTTCTGCAAAATTTTATTAAGTTGAGGCCAAAACCTAACCGAGGAGAGAGTCTTTTGGCAAATTAGGTGGCGGGGGGCTTAGTCGTGCTCCAACGAATCCGACCAAAGCCGCTTCTCCCCAAGCCAAATTGTAACTGAAGTTGTGTACAAATAGTTAGTTAGATATGGATTTGGGAATAACCATCTCGAAGAAGAGAGCGGCTCTAGCCGTACTTTTAGGAGTTGCCAGCGCTGCATTGCTCTTTGCTCAGGAGCGTCAACGGCGCGATCAAGGACAGGCTCCTCGCGGTCAGGGAATGTGACCTCAACGGATGGAGGCAATCGAGCTTCCTGAGCCAGAGGTCAAAATCTACATGGAAGGAAAGTACCGTTTTATCGAGAGCAATGGCGTTCCCGACCATGAGCACGGAGAATTTCCCACGCGTGGGAATCCCAACGCAATTCGCCCTCAGCAGCATAAGCTTCGGGTGCTTTACGAACCTATCGCTGCGGATGAGCCTACACCGGCCCATGGAGGTATTTTTGGTATTTGCGATTAACGGAATTCCCTTCGAGCCAGGTACGGCCGAACGCTATCAGAACAACCCTCAGTCGAATTGGCATTATGAAGCGTTGACCGGTCATCTGAATCTGGGAATCGATGAGAATAACGCTCATGTTCAGCCTTCGGGGAGCTACCACTACCACGGGTTGCCGATCGGTTTGATTCACAAGCACGGGCACGAAAATGAGATTACGCTTCTTGGTTATGCGGCGGATGGATTTCCAGTATACTCGAATATTGGATACAAGAATGCTGGCGATTCTAGTAGTGAATTAACGAAGCTGAAGTCCAGCTACAGGTTGAAAAGCGGAACCCGTCCCTAAGGAGTGGATGGGCCAGGAGGGGAGTTCGATGGGCGATTCACTCAGAATTGGGAATACGCGGAAGGCTTGGGTGATTTAGACGAATTCAATTGCCGATTCGCGGTGACTCCCGAATAGCCGGATGGGATTTACCATTACTGCGTAACGGATGAATTTCCATATATCTCACGGATGTTCAAAGGAAAGCCTGACGAGTCCTTCCTGCGCCGGAGAGGTGGTGGCCGAGGAGGTCCCGGTGGAGTTCGTGGACCGGGAGGTCGCCGAGGTCCGCTAGGTGGAGGGCCTCGGGGTGAGGGACCGCCGAGGGGCGGACCGAATTAAGCGAGGTTGTATTGCAGAGGATCGAGCCGACTGATCCAGAGTAGCCTGCACGCATCCCTAGGATCTTTGCTCGCGAAGACTAGTGAGAAAGGGGCAGTTGACTCTCCGGTCGTGCCAAGCCACGACCCTACAACCTGACAGGTATATTCGACTCTTCCAGACGGCGTTTGGCTTGTTCTATGGTATAGGTCCCAAAGTGAAAAATGCTTGCGGCGAGAACCGCGTCCGCTTTGCCGTCCTCTAGGACCTCCACTAGATGATCCAAGTTTCCTGCCCCGCCCGAGGCGATTACGGGGACTTCTACAGCTTCGGAAATGCGTCGGGTCAGTTCACAGTCATAGCCCGCGAGGGTGCCGTCGGCATCCATGCTAGTTAATAGAATTTCTCCGGCCCCCAAGGAAACTCCCTTTTTGGCCCACTCGATAGCATCGAGTGGAGTAGGATTGCGTCCTCCATGGGTGAATACAGTCCATCTATCGCCATCACGCTGGGCGTCTATGGCCAGCACGATGCACTGATTGCCGAATTTCTTAGCAGCTTGCTGGATAAGGCTGGGGTCATTAATCGCCGCGGTGTTGAGACTGACCTTATCCGCTCCGCTGTGCAGCATTTTGCGAATGTCTTCTAGGTTTCGCAAGCCGCCTCCCACAGTTAGCGGCATAAAGCATTCGGATGCTGTTGCTTCTACAACATGCCGCATGATTTGCCTCTCATCACTGGAAGCGGTGATGTCCAGGAACACCAACTCGTCGGCCCCTTGCTCTTCGTAAGCTTTAGCGCAGTCGACGGGATCCCCTGCGTCACGAAGTTCCTTGAATTTAACGCCTTTAACGACGCGACCAGCGTGTACGTCGAGGCAAGGGATGATACGTTTCGCGAGCATCGTTTGTTTGCCGTTAAACCCCGCTCCTACTCCTGAACACTTTCTATTCCGTTTCTCCGACGGCGACAATATCGGGCTCGAAAGAGACAGCTAGTCGATAAGTCTGGCCGGGGCGCATGATCAATGGATGTTCGCGCTCGAGAGTCTGGAGGTAATGAATGTTCCCGTAATTGGTGCGATACGATTCGTCGTTGGTCACGATCTCAGTCTCTTTCCACGTTCCTTGAAAGTCGTCTTTTTGCACTAGGCAGCGCAGACCCTCTTGTCCCAGAATCGGGCTGGATTCGACGCGGTACTCCGAGTGGGGCGAGCCAATGGCCAGAACATAGCGGAAACTGTCGAGCGTGATCTGGTTTTTGACGGTGTATATAAACTCGCTGGTGATCTTGTTGCCGGCGAAGGTCCAGCTAACTTTGCACGAACCGATGTGGGAGACCATCTTCTCATCCGTGTTGATAAGATCTGGTTGCTCGTATCTGAAGTAAAAGGAACGTTTGAATCCCAGTCCCGTTGTGCAGCGCTTTCCGTAGAAGGCAGGAATGAACTTCTCTCCCCTAAAGGTGAGTTCGGGAAGCATTATTGGGAGGTAGGTATTGTTTGGCCAATCGAATACGCCAGGGGAATGAGGGAAGGGCAAGCAATCTGCAGTGGCGCTGCCGCCGCAGGAGACTAGGGGCATTTGAATTTGCAGTCCCGAATTGACATCGCGGTAGAGGAGCAGCCCTTGCTCTTTCTTATTGGACTTGTCGAATATGACAAAGCGGCATCCAGACTTGAATGTGTCCGCGGCTCCACCGGTTGGCGCCTCGATGTCCTTGGAAAGCCGAGCCCATTGGCTAAGGTAGCGGGCTCCGTCAAAATTGGCGAGGCGTGTCGTGTGATTCGAGTAAGCCGTGCGCTCAGCGTCGCGAACTACGAGGTATCCGTGTTCCTGATCCAGGTAGGTTACATAGAAAAAATAGAACAGGCGCCTGAGTAAGTCGAAATACTTTTGCTGCTGATCCTCGGGAACCCAGCCATCGCGGAATCCTTGAAGAAGCAGGCTGATCAGGTGCATTTGCCCGTAGGCGCCGGCCGATTTCGAGTAGGCCCAGCCCAAACCGTCCTCTCGAGCCATATCCGGCAGCAGCTTGATGTACTTCTGGGCGTAGGTTCGCAGGCTGGGCAATTTGCGATCGCGGAGACCGGGATTCGAATGCAACTGCAGCGATTGTCGCGTGAAAACGAACGCTAGCACACCGTAAATCGAAAAGTCGCCACCCAGGCCTTCGCCAACATCATCAAAGTAGCCGTTGGAGCTAGATTCATCGATTCGGGAGAGAAATCGCTCTATTAGTCGGCCAGTTTCGTCTTTTTTGGAGAGCCCGAGGCTGAAACGGCACACGGCTTTGGCAATGTTGAAGGTCTGCCAATGGCTGTCGTAATCGCTCCGGTTCAATAGGAGCTTGTCCAAGCGTTCTCGCGTTTCGTCGACCAGGCGCTCCCAAACAGGATTACGTTCTTTAGATGGGCCGAAGGACAAGAGGCCGAGCGCCGCGTAGGCGAGTCCGTTTTCCTGCGGGGGATCCCTGAATACCTGAGCGGTAATGCATCGGGCGGCGAGATCGACAAGGTCCTTGCCTTCCAGTTCCGCTTCTCCCGTCGCTCGATGGAACTCCCCGATCGCGAGGGCTGCGTGACCCGGTTCGTCTAGGCGAGCCGCTTCCCCCTCGACTGGCGCAATGGTACCATCCTGATTGATGGAGTCCAAATTGTGGCTGAGCATGGAGCGAGCCATGTCGAGACACTGTTGAGAGAAACTTTCCATATATAAGCGCCTTTAACGAAAGGAGATCGCCTCACGAGGGTGAGGAGGGAAACCGTCTTTTCTGGCAGCAGTATTTGCTAATTCAAGCGAGAAGTGGACGGAAATGGATATATTCAAGGAAAGAAGGGTGAGCGACTTTGGAGAAATCGAGATTCGTCAGCGATTGATCAGATCCAGGAGATCCTGATTGCTCTCGGTTTTCGAAAGTCGCGTAAGCATGGTCTCGGTCGCTTCTTCCGTCTTTTGCTGCACGAGAGCCCGGCGGAAGAAATGGATGCCTTCCAGTACATCTTCGGGAATGAGCAGTTCCTCGCGACGGGTTCCAGACGATGCGATATTCATGGCTGGATAGAGCCTCATGTCGGCTACCTTTCGGTCGAGAACCATTTCCATGTTTCCCGTTCCCTTGAACTCTTGGAAAATCATGTCGTCCATGCGACTGCCAGTCTCAATCAGGGCTGAGGCGACAATGGTCAGACTGCCTTCCTCTTCTGTATTGCGGGCGGCGGCGAAAAGTTGTCGAGGCTTTTCGAGGGCCCGGATGTCGAGGCCTCCCGACATGGTTCGCCCCGATTTCTTGGAGGAATTGTGGGCCCGAGCCAAGCGGGTGATCGAGTCCATTAAGATAACCACGTCCTTACCAGTTTCGACAAGCCGTTTGGCTCTTTCTATACAAAGATCGGCGATACGAATGTGGCTGGGCAGGTCCTCGTCGTTTGATGAAGCCCAAACTTCGCCTTCGATATTCCTCCTGAAATCGGTAACTTCCTCGGGTCGTTCGTCGACCAGAAGGATGAGAAGCGTTATCTCGGGATCATTGGCCGATATCCCTTGAGCTATGTGCGTGAGCAAAGTGGTTTTACCGGTTCGTGGCGGGGCGACGATGAGGCCACGTGTTCCCTTGCCAAGGGGGCAGAACAAGTCCATAGCCCGAGTGGTCATCTTTTTCCGCTCGGTTTCCAGGCGGATATGCTCCTCTGGAGTGATTGTGGTCAGCTGGGTGAACTCCAGTTTTTTGCGTCGCTCGTCGACGGTTAAGCCATCAACGGTATCGATGTATCTAACCTTTGGATTCTGGAATCGCGGGTCCGTTGTTGCTTGGGCGACTATATAGCTGCCGCTTTTTAGTTTGAAACGGCGAATGAGCTCCTTGGGAATGAAAGGATCGGTTGGCCGCTGACGACCATTTTTCGTCAGATCCAGGAGCTGCCCGGTTTTCTTTTTTGTCACTTCGAGGACACCTTCGACTTGGACGGTTTCCTCGGCGCTTTTTTCTTTTTCGTCGGCCATAGGCTTGGCGTATAGGATGAGATCAGGTTGAAATTTGGATAGTTTGTATTTCCTCGCGGATACGGATTTTCCGCGTTTTCAACGCCCGAATTCAGGCGTATTCAGAAATTCGAAATAGGATTATGGCATTTGAGATCCGAGACTTGACCCTTCCAAGCGATCTTGCTGGTATTCGGATTTTCCACCCCCCAACTCGCATTATCGAAATTAAGGAATAGTTGTGGCAGACAACATCACTTCAGTAGCGCAAGATGGCGAAAAATTCCCGCCGTCTCCGGAATTCAAGAAACAGGCTGCCGTCCAAAGTCTGGCCGAATACAAGAGGCTTTACTCGGAGTCTGTGAAGAATCCAGAAAAGTTTTGGAATACTCAAGCAAAAGATTTGCTCCTATGGCGAAAGCCTTGGAAGCAGACGTTTAAGTGGAAAGAGCCGCGAGCGAAATGGTTTATTGGAGGCAAGCTCAATGTCTGCGAAAACTGTGTGGATCGGCACTTGGGCACCGCTCGGGAAAACAAGGCAGCTCTGATATTCGAGGGGGAGCCTGGTGATCAGAAGACATTGACCTACAGGCAGTTGCATACAGAAATATGCAAATTTTCCAACGCTTTGGAAACGCTCGGCATCCGCAAGGGTGATCGCGTCGCGATCTATATGCCGATGGTAGCCGAAGCCGTAGTGGCTATGCTATCTTGCGCCCGGATTGGAGCGGTCCATACGGTAATATTTGGCGGATTCAGCTCAGAATCGATTAAGGATCGGGTGAACGATTGCTCGGCGAGACTGGTAATTACAGCTGACGGAGGTTGGCGGCGCGGCAAGATTTTGGATCTGAAATCCAACGTGAACGCCGCTTTGCGAGGCTGTCCATCAGTCGAAAACGTGATCACCTTGAAGCGGGCCGGGAATCGCGTTCACATGAAGAAGGGCCGCGATTTGTGGTGGCACGATATTGTCGCCGATGCTCCGCACACGCACAAGGCGAAAGCTTTCGATAGCGAAACACCGCTTTTCGTTCTCTACACGAGTGGGAGCACTGGAAAACCCAAGGGAGTATTGCATACGAGCGGTGGATACCTCTTGGGGACTACGATGACGTCGAAATACGTGTTCGATCTGAAGGAGAGCGATACCTATTGGTGCACGGCAGATATTGGCTGGATTACCGGGCATAGCTATGTGGTCTACGGAATCTTGAGTAATGGGGGGACGAACGTCATTTATGAAGGGGCTCCCAATTCGCCCGGACCTGATCGGTTTTGGTCGATTGTCGATCGCCATAAGGTAACGATCTTCTACACCGCCCCAACAGCCATTCGGGCCTTTATGAAATGGGGTGAAGATCATATCCGCAAACATGATTTGAGCTCCTTGCGTTTGCTGGGATCGGTCGGAGAACCTATCAATCCAGAGGCGTGGAAATGGTACCACAAGGTGATTGGCGGGGGGCGATGTCCTATTGTGGATAC
>CAZFUD010000041.1:9834-24934 GCA_964521705.1 uncultured Opitutaceae bacterium
ATGGTGGCAGACAGAAACCGGTGGAATTATGATAACCACTTTGCCTGGAGCTGTGGTTTCCAAGCCAGGATCTGCGGGCCTTCCGTTTTTCGGAGTCGTTCCGAAGGTTTTCAACGACGAGGGCAAGGAGGTTCGTAAAGGCAAAAGCGGAAAGCTGGTTCTGACGCAGCCTTGGCCTAGTATGCTGCGCACGCTTTACGGAGATAATAAGCGGTACAAAGAAACTTATTGGAGCGAGTACAAAGGCGTATATTTCTGTGGAGATGGCTGCCGTCAGGACAAGGATGGCTATTTTTGGATAGTCGGTCGGATTGACGATGTATTAAATGCCTCCGGACACCGACTGGGAACTGCGGAAGTTGAAAGCGCATTGGTGAGCCATAGAGCAGTGGCCGAATCAGCAACGGTTGGGCGGCCTCACGAAATCAAAGGCAGCGCCATTGTTTGCTTCGTCACTTTGAAGGACGGATTCAAGGGTGATGATAAATTGAAAGTGACCTTGCGAGCCCATGTGGGTTCGGAAATCGGACCCTTCGCCAAGCCCGACGAGATTCGATTCGCTTCTGCTTTGCCGAAAACCCGAAGTGGCAAGATCATGCGCCGCCTTTTAAAGGATATCGCGGCCGGCAAGGAGATCCATCAAGACACGACGACCCTGGAGGACATTTCCGTCGTGAAGCAACTCCAGGCCCAAAAGTAAGGATGAAGGATGAATTATGAGGGATGAACGCCAGTCGGTTTTCTATTCATCCTTCATCCCTCAACACTCATCCTTCTTCCTTCCACCTTCATCCTTATCAAAGGGTGCGCCCTGCGGAAATAGGTGATAGGTTTAGGCGATGCGTGTTGGCGCTAGCAGTGGCTTTCATAAGCGGGGATTCTCCCTATTGGAGATACTAGGAGCGATCGCTGTTATCGTTGTGATTATGACGATGCTGGCGATGGGCGTCCGCGGATTGCTTCCTCTGTCTAAAAGCAAGCAGGCCCACACTGACATTATTCAGATCCAGCAAGCTTTGGAGGCATTCAAGTCCTCATTTGGAGAATACCCGCGAAAGGTTATGGTTGGGGGGAGTTCGCCTTCGATGGAGGTAATCCTTTTCAATGCCCTAAACGGAACCCTGGCTCCCAATGGAAAGTTGGGTAATTTCCCCTCGATTCTTGACCGGAGCGCTCTCGAGTTTGCCAATGGCAACTTCCCTGTCGTCGGCGGTACGGCATCGCTGATAAACAATACGATACTAGATCCTTGGGGGAATCCCTTCCGCTATCGTTATGATCCTGACGATTCGAGTTGGGAAAACTACAACTACGTCCTATTTTCCGCCGGGCCCGATGCGAGGTACGCGGATGTGACGACAGAAGGACAGCCTAACTCGGGTCATGCAGACAATGTGGACAACATTTACGCGGAATAGAGAGTCTCGAGGCGATTGTCTCGGTCCTGCCGGGTATAGGAATACGCCGTGCCAAGAGTGCCAAAGCGTGGATTGGGGTAGGGAGGATCGGCTCGATCCTCCACCCATTGAATTTGAAGGACCGAGCCGGCCCTTACCGCAAAACTCGGTCAATAGCCGCGGATTCACGCTTTTCGAGCTAGTGATCGTTCTATCGATCATCGTCATCCTCGCTACTATGGGGCTAGTGGGCTATCAGGCCTCCGGGGCTCCTGGAGCCGTGAACGCAGCCCGCAATGAGCTGCACGGTTTTTTGCGGTTCGCTCGCGAACAGGCGATCGTTCGCGGAAGCAACGCGATGTTGATCATCAATTACGACAAGTCGGACAGTTCTAAATTTCTGCGTTACGCGGGTGTAATTGTCGAAGAGGAGTATCAGTCGGGAGGCTGGCTGGCGGCTCATCAAGGGATCTATTTGCCGGAAGGCGTCTACTTCGTGCCGCAAACCGTTGATTCGCTCACGGATGGATTCACATTCGACGATTTGTGGCCATCCGCGGGCGCCGATCCGGATATGCGAAGCGAGTATTTTTGTACGGGTGGCGGCTCGGGCAGCTCGATCGGAGCGATCGAATATCCGGTAGTGAATTCAGTGGTATTGGATGCGTCGACAGGCGATGAACAGGATTGGATCGGATTTCAATTCGGCCCGGATGGACGTGTAAGGAAGGCTGGCTTTTCCGACTGCTCTGGAGCTACGGGAAGCTTGGGCAATCACATTGTACTTGGTTTGGCCAATTATCAACCAGATGGTGTTTTGCAGTTCGAAGGAAGCGAACGCACCGTCGGGATATTTCTGAGAATCAACGGCGTCAGCTATGCGGTAGACGATTCTAACGAGCTATGAAATGGAATAGTCAGATGGCTATGGGGAAGGGTTTCACACTACTGGAAACCGTTCTCTCCTTGGCGGTATTCGCGATCATCGTTGTACCTGCGATCGGGTTAGTCGCTCTTTCGTATCGAAACGTGGATACGGAGGCTCAAGCTCCGAATGCGGTGGAGATCAGATCCCTTCTAGAGATTGAATTGCGCGGGGCGACGATCGTGGATGTAGGCGCTGGCCCGGGCGGCGCGGATCTCGTTTACGACGTCTTCCACAACAGTTTCCTTAGCGGCGATGTAATTTTCTATGCCAGTCAAGACTTACAGGAATTGGAGCAAGATGGAGCCACTATGGCCGATTCGGAGAAGTACTATAAAGTAACCGTTTCGACTCCTACGACGTATACCTATGATGACGACGATCCCTATCGGCTATTTCTGTTCAATATAATTTGGCCAGCGTTTGTGCGCGACTCGGTTGGAGGTTTTCTGGACAACGAAGACAATGCTGAAGCTCTGCAACAGCTCGTGCTTCCGGTGGTATTGAATAAATGAAAACGCCATGGGAAGATTTCGGATCCTTTAAATCCGTTGATAGGTCGGAGCGCTGCGTTTCTCAGGTCTACTCTGGCTTATCCGATTCGGGTTATAGCGATGAAACTTGGTCTACTATCGATCAAGGTAGCGGCCGATCTTCGAGCGGGCATTCTCGACATTTCCAAGTTTGGACTCCTGCAGATGAGCACGGGGTTCAGTTCGAGGTAAAATACAGTTTAGGAGCGGGTTTATCCCGCGATAAGAAATGGAATCAGCTTCGATATCGCGGGGTAAGCCCGCTCCTACAAGTAACTGGTGATCAGGAATCTCTCAATCGTTGGATAGAGATGACGCCTGTAGGTAACAATTCTCCGAGATCTTCAATTCTCCGTTCTGCCCAAGCCTTTACTCTTATTGAAATGGTGGTAGCTTTGGCGGTGACAGCTGTCATTGGCTACTTTTTCATCTCCATCGGACGCGACTTCGTTAGGGCATGGGACAATTTTGGCGACGCGGTTTCCCGGGAAACCGAGGCCCGGGCAGCTTTGGATTTAATTGCTAAGGATTTCGAGTCCGCCTACTTTCAGGAGGGGTCCGATCATATGCTGGCGGTTGACGTATTGCCGGACAATGGGAATGCCAGCTCGGATTGGGAAGTGGGTCCGGTGGAACGACCTTCGAGTTCTGGATACGATACTGCCAATCATGAGTACGGCTGGGCCGGTTGCTGGGTTCGCCTTTTTACCTCGACGCCCTCGTTAAAGACAGTGGGTTACCAAATCATTCGGACAACAATTCGAGATAGTGTGGGGACGCCGCGGTATATGCTCTATAGAAACATGACGCTGACTCGGGACGTTGTCGATAATATAGAGAGCGGGCTTGTGGACGCCCTAGACCTGACTGGAAGCAATGCTCTCTACGATGTTAGCGGTGGGGTGGTCAATCCGACAAGATCCAATATACTCGCTGTAAACGTAGTGGATTTTGGAGTACGGCTTTATGTTTACGAGCCGGATCCGACCTCGGATCCCAGCGACGTGGATGCTCCAGAAGGTTTGCGGCTAATCTTCCCCGCTGATGGGTCCAGCAGGTTGCAGGACCCGATCCCGGGCAGTGGGGCGCACAGAGGTTCTACCTTTTTAGGCACGAATTATTCAGACCGATATCCGGACGTAGTGGAAGTGTTCATGCGTGTTTTGGACGAGAATGGAGCAGATGCGCTTTCAGAAATGGAAGAGAGCGGCGACAATGCTCAATGGGAGGAAATTGTCGCTAAGAATTCTAAGCTCTACCGGCGCTATGTTGTTGTGCGAGGGAGGAGTGGTTTGTGAGAAAGGGGCGTTCGATAGGAATCGTTAGCCGATTCAAGAACCGTCAGGGCTTCGCCTTGATCCTGGTTTTCTCTCTTGCCAGCTTTGTTCTGCTTATCGGGCTCTCGTTGGTTTCGCTGACCCAAGTGGAAACCGCCTCCAGTCAATATGATCAAGGTCTTCGCGTGGCTCGAGCGAATGCCCGACTGGCTCTGCAAATGGCCATCGGCGATCTACAAATGCTGGCTGGTCCCGATCAGCGAGCGACAGCCACCGCGGATGGAGCCCGGATCCCCACATCGGACGATTTTAACGATGCTGCTGACGGATCCACCAGCGGCGTCTATCAGCCCTTTTGGACGGGCGTCTGGGATGTCAACAATGCGACCGACAATCCAAGATGGCTAGTTACCCGACCGCTGGATGCGACCTACACTTTGGATACGGGTACCCAAGATGCGGATCCTTTTGCCAGCGATCTCGGTTCGACAAAGAAAGTGGTTAAGCTAGTCGGGGACGGATCGGCAGAACCGGAGCCAGGCTTTACGCAGGATTTTCATGAGGTGGAAGTGCCAAAGGAGCCGATCCTTTCCGACAATATAGTTGGACTCGCAGACACGGAAGAAGCGACGATCGGGCATTATGCCTACTGGGTGGGAGATAACGGGGTGAAAGCTAGCTATCTGCTTGAGAATCGACTGCTGGAAACGCTTCATGATGACTATGACGACAGTTCTACCACCTCCTATGAAAAGGAGCGCCTAGAGCAGATGCTGGCCCACCGTTACCGGATCGAAAGAGCCGGGGCGGAAATGGATGCCACGGATGCTCGAATCGCTGCGATAGTGAACGAATTCGTCTTGCGCAACGCGGTAGACGGCACGGGAGGAACGTATTCCTACTTGGGGATCGCGTCGGGAGCTTTCACTCAAAATGACGTGCGCAGCCGCTTTCATGACTTTGCGGGAATGCATCGTGGGCTGCTGGTCGATCCGATTCGGGGTGGCTTGAAAGAAGACCTTTCCTATATCCATTCGGTCGATACAGGTGATGCGAATGTCGATGATCTCGTGAACAATTTCTTGATGCCCTATTTGAATGTATCGGACATAGTTAGTTCCAGTACGCCTTTGACCGATCTGACGCGATCCTATCCGATCGCAGCGAAAAATACTACCTTTGGCGGAGGCGGACCTACTCCGAAAATTGCCCCGGTTATCACGGAATTCCATTTAGAGATCCGAATGGGGGCGCCGGAGTTGGGGATAGGACTCAACCCAGATCAGAGGAGAGGAAGCCCTATCTTCGCCCAATTTGGGGTAGCCGTCGAAATTTGGAATCCTTATACGAGCCGCTTGAATGGCACGGATCTCAGACTCCGTATCGATAATCCGAACACATCAGGACTGTCCGTAGACTACTATGACAATGGCGTTCTAGACTCCAGTAACGCGATAGCTGGGCTAGGCGCTATAATGAATGGAGTATCGGAATTCTCCTTGGATACTTCAGGTACCTGGTGGGAGCCGGGAGAAATTCGAGTGTTTTCAGGGTCTTACGTGGATGGAGTCGGACTGGTTTTGTCTCCTGGTTCTGCGATACCAACCGGTTCATCTTACGAATATGAAGTAGGAACCTTGCCGACGTTCGAGAGTTCGGATGAAGTCTATACATTCGATCAGATCGCTTTGGATGGCCCCATTTGGAGTCCTGAATTGAGTTTGCGCACGAGTGGAGGGGATTTGTTGCAAACGGCAACTTTGAGCGGAATCAGTTTTTATGAAATGAAGACAACCCCGAGACCCGTGCTTCCGCCACTCGAGAGACAGCTATCTTACAAGTGGGAGCTCCGTAATCCGGATACGAATTGGGCGGGTTACGACCCGCGCTCGGGACTGATAACGAGCACTCTGATAATGGATAATTTCGTAGCAGGAGACCCGCCCGATCCCTATGTTCCGCTGTCGCTGCCATACTTTCGTTTTCCTGGATCCTCCTGGGCTTTCATGAATTCATCAATACAGAGTTCAGTGAATGACCTCTTAGGCTACAATAACGATGCTTCGATTGAAAATAATATACCGATTTTCGAACTCCCTCGACAGGAGCACCTCTCTCTAGCCGCTTTGCAGATAGCGGAATTCCCTTCCGGGAAACGGGGGCATCTCGGCGCATCGAACAGCAGCGTTCCGGTCACGATATCGATTAACGAAGTCTTCGATCGTTTCTTCCTTTCAACTGTCCCCCAGTCGAGTTCGACCTCTTGGACAGTTGAGAATCCGCTTCCCAACAGTCGTATGCAACCGCTTGCGGGAACTAGTTTAGCTGACCTGCAGGATCCAGACTCTGCTGGGCATTTCTTTCTCAATGCTTCCTTCAACGTGAATTCGACATCGATCGAAGCTTGGGGAGCTCTGTTGAAAGGTATCAGACTTGGGACTTGGGCTTACGACGATCCCTTGGGTACGACTCCTGTAGCGGGCCAAGACGAAGTAGATGTTACGGATGAAAACCAGTTTTTTCGGTTTTCTCAGTCTGCGGAAGAGACTTGGCTCGGAAGTTACGCTGCAACCGATCTAAGTAGGTCTCGGAAATTTTTCCGTAAAGGCCTGCGTTCGCTGTCAGATTCTGAAGTAGAAAGTCTCGCTGTTCAAATCGTTAACCAGATCCGTGTTCGCAGACAATCGGGCCTTGGGGGAGGAGTTGGCCCTTTTGTCAGCCTTCGAGACTTTGTCGATTCAGGCGTGATCGAGTTGGCGATCGCCAATACCACAATTAATAGTGCAGTTGCCGTGAGTTCGGTCCCCCTCACGTACTCTTCCAGTTTCCTTACGCAACAGGATGTGCTTACCGGAATCGCCCCTTATCTGACGACTCGGAGTGATACCTATTTGGTTCGAGCTTACGGAGATGCGGTCAATCCCTTTGACGCCAGCGAGGTTGTGGCTCGGGCATATTGCGAGGCGATCGTGCAGCGGCTACACCAAAAACACCCGAGCGAGCCGGATGCAGCGGATCCTATGACAATTGCTGGGGCTAATGCAGGCGAATACGGTCGCCAATTTAGAGTCATCGCTTTTAGATGGATGACGGGGGACGAGATATGAGGAAGCGTATCCGGATAATTGTCACAAAGTTGGTGTGCCTGCGTGAATTTCTCCAAACGCGCATTTTTGCTCGATTTGCTAGCGGCCTACCTTCCCGCAATCGCGGGACCAATAAAGCGTCTAGCGTGAAGGCGCTAGCAGATTGCCCGCTACCCAAAATTGGCCGGGACCTGCGTTCGGGATTTTTCCTAATCTCATGTTTGTCCTTAAGCGCGTTCGGGCAAAGTCCGTTCGATGAAAGAGAGGCATTTCTGTTTACGGCCCGTGCCTTCGGCGATGACTATTTTGAGAACATCCAATTTTATGATGCCGAGGATGTGCTGAAAACCGTGTCATTCGATCCCTATTCCAGGACTGCGGTCTACCGATTGCCTGCGAATCGGTCTGAAGCTACATTCATTCGAGTAACGGCTGACGATAGAGGCGAGGAGCAGGAAGAGGCGGTGGCTATCGCCGACTTGGATGGGGTGGATTCGCGAGCTTTTCTCGTTTTCGTGTCGCGTAGAGATAGGGCGCGAGACTTGCCCTACACCGTTTACGTCGCCGACGAAAGCCCTGGTCAATTCGAAGCGGGCCACTTGCGGCTTCTCAATTTGGCGGGTCCGCCGTTATTGGCTCGGGTAGGTTCGGAGACTGTTTCACTGGGATACGGCTTTGGTGGTGACCAGTATTTCGATGTCGATAGTATTGAAGAAGTGCCCTTCGAATTCGCCGTAAGAGTGGCAGACGCCTGGAAGATTGTCTATTCTACGGGTTTCCGGGCACACCCAGAGGTCGGAACGCTGGCCATTTTGAAACCCCCGGGAACCTTGGATTCAATGGAGATTCAAGTGGAGTTGAGTCAGCGCCGCTACTATTTCGATCAGCAGCCGCCGCCAGGAGAGGGGTCCGCTGAGTAGCGTTTTTTCGCCGGTAGGCCCGGATTGTCCCCAAGCAGACGCAACAAGATTGTCTCACTAGGCTGACTGGGTACAGTCAGCCCTACCAGACTGCAATAAGGCATCCCGTCCCCTGAATGCAGTGTTAGGCTAATAGCTCCGGAACAAAGTTTTCTATTGAAACCTGCACTGAGCGCGTCAGGTTGCCCGTCGGCCAGGTCCTATGCGATGTTGGACGGGCGAATCCCGCCAGGACCGGAAGGTAGCAACGGTAGCCGCGTTTCGCATGCGCCGTAGGTCGCCTGGCCACTCTTCGCCCCCCTCAGGCGAGGTCACGCCAGGGAAATTGGCAATGGGATTGGAAATGATTGTTTTCAGAATACCAGCCTTACCAGTACGCGATTTGGCAAAGCGAAGACGTTTAGAAATTATTTATCGTTTTCCTGTTGGACTCTGAAGAATTTTTCGTGTCGATTCGTGTTATTCGTGGTTAACAAACCGTTTCCTTTTCAATGTCAGCAACAGGCTATCAAGTAATCGCTCGGAAGTGGCGACCCCAGAAGTTCGATGATCTGGTCGGTCAGGATCACGTTGTGCGGACTTTGAAGAACGCGATCACCCAAAATCGTATTGCTCACGCCTACTTATTCGTCGGGCCGAGAGGTACTGGAAAAACGACTACCGCGCGGCTTTTTGCCAAATGCTTGAACTGCGAAGATGGTCCGAAAATCGATCCACCTGAGGATTCAGAGATTTGCCAGGCCATCATGAACGGCTCCTGCATGGATGTGTTGGAGATCGATGGGGCGTCGAACAATGGGGTAGAACAAGTGCGCGATCTGCGAGAGGACGCTCAGTATTCGCCGAGCCAAGGCCGCTACAAAATCTACATCATTGACGAGGTGCATATGCTTTCGACGGCGGCTTTCAATGCATTGCTGAAGATCCTCGAGGAGCCTCCGGAACATGTTAAATTTATCTTCGCTACTACTGAGGCCCAGAAAGTTCTTCCAACGATCGTTTCCCGATGCCAGCGATTCGATCTCAAGCCCATCCCGGAAAAGCTGATTCAAAAACGCCTCGCACGCATATGCAAAGAAGAAGGGATCGCGGCAGAAGATAATGCGCTGCAGGCAATCGCACGGATGGCAGATGGGGGAATGCGCGACTCTCAGTCAATCCTAGATCAGATGATCGCCTTTTGCGGCGATAACATTTCCGAAGAAGATGTGCTTCAGGTCTATGGTCTGGTCAGCGTTGAGCAGACTACCGACTTGGCGAAAGCCATCGCGTTGGGTGATTATGCGAAGATCCTGGAGTTGGTCGATGATTTCGATGCCTCGGGTCGGGACTTCTTCAGGGCTCTCGTGGATCTGCAGGCCCGCATTAGAGAAACCTTATTATCGGCTATAAAAAAAGGGGGGGCAGATGCGAGTTTAGGCGCTTCCATGACAACAGAGGCCATAACCCGTTTGTTGGACAGCCTTCGCAAGAGCGAAAGTGGACTTAAGTTTGGGTTGAACGAAAAGGTGAATTTCGAAGTGGCTTTGCTCAAAGCTTCTGAGGAGTGCCGGGCGAGAGCCATCGATGGGCTGATTCGTGAGCTTTCCGGTATCGCAAACTCGTTACCGGAAAAAAAAAAGCCCTCAAACCTAGCGGTGAGCAATCCCCAGTAGGGGAGATCGGACCGGAAGAAGAGTCAGAGCCGCCAGTGGAGGTAGCCGAGGACGCTGGAATCGCTATCGCGGAGGGACAGTCGGCGGATGGTGAATTGGGTGGTGCTGTAGATGGCCCCGAAGTCGAGCAGCGATTCGTTGAAGAACCGAGTCTGGAAAAGGAGGAAGATTCTTCAGAGCCAGATAGCGAACGAGATCAATCGCCGTTGCCAAGCTTGGAAGAGGCGGAGTCTCTCGTTTCCGAGAAAACCAAGCTGTTGATGGACGAGTTATTCCGAGCCCGCATTCAGCGCGTAAAGCGAATCGACCCGAAGGAAATTCTTTGATTTAAAGGATTCGTTGCCGCCATCCTGGATCGCGGTCGGCTCGCCCGCCGAATTGAGGCGTCTCTGAAGCAAAATTTAGAAACAGGATACGCTGCGCTACAAGATCACGCGTAGCGTGAGCATGATGTGATCAAGTGACTGTAACTTGACTGTAGGAGCGGGTTTATCCCGCGATAATCTAAGGCACATGCTATCAAAATCGCCGCTTAAACCCGCTCCTATGTGGAATGCGACTCAGATTCAGGCCAATTCGCGATTGTGGGAAGTCGCCCGCTAGTAATAGCTCACGCGATTTCCAGATTGTCGAGCCATTCCGCTAAGGTGGCTAAGTCTTCATCTGATTTAGCCGTATCCAAGTATTTGGGATCGATCGATATCGCTTGAACGAGTTTCTCTTTCGCGGATTCGAGCTCGCCGTCCTGGCAATCATAACAGGCAAGATTGTAATGAATGATAGCTACATTCGGGAATCGTTTGGCTGCGTCAGCGAGTATCGCTTTGGCTTTGGCTATCGATTGGGATCGTCGTACGGCGAAGGCCAGATTAACCAAATTGCCAGGGTCAGCCGGTTCTCTGATTGTCACTTCCTTGGCGACGCACTCGGCTGCGGCCCAGTCCTTGGCGTCAAAAAATATGGCTAGCTTCAATTGAAGCGCCTCAAGCCGAGAGGCCAATCTTTCTGATAGTGTCGCGATTTCCTCAAGGGCCTCTTTAAACATGCCTAGTTCCCGATACCCGTTGGCATAGGAGAGGGTCTTCTTGAACTTCAGTTCTTCTTTGTCAGGCCTCACAATAGCGGGGAAACATTTCGCGTTAAAACGGAGGGAAAATGTCCGCTGCAGGGGAGGAGACAAGCGCAATTATTTTTGGTTAGCGGATGATGGCATTCATTTCTAACCGCAATAAACGCAAAGAACACAAAGGGAGGGTATGCAAGAATAGGTTGGTTTTTGGGAAGTGGAGGTGCAAACCGAGTGTGCAAGAGATGTAGAATAGGCATCTAGCCTGTTTTCTCTCTGCAATTACAGGCGGGATGCCTGTGCTACTTTGAACCGAAAACGATCGCAGAGCTCAGCCCTGCGATCATCGAGTGAAGGATACTACTCTACATCCGCGCTTGATGGAGGCGTTCGTTCTATATCTCCACGATGATGGCCTCTGCCTCGCATTCCGCGTGGGCCTTTTGGCTTTAGAGCTCTCACGGCTCCTCGCATTTCCTCTGTATCCAACTGCTCGTCACCATTGGCATCCAGGTTTTCGATCAGCCGAGCAGCTACTTCAGAGGCGGGAGGTGGTCCACGACGAGCTCCGCGCCGGTATCCGAATCTTCGTCCTTCGCGATCTCCACGCCGTTCTTCAAAAAGCGATTCGATCTTTTCTTTACGTTTCTCGTGAATGCCTGCGATCGCGGTCGCTAGTTCCGCTGCGTTAATAAGATTATCGGCATTGGCATCGTATTCCGCTACGATGTCGACGACGATCTCTTCTGGATTAGGCCGATCGATATTGGGATCGTTCTCTGGGTTCCCCAGGACAGATGCGGTATATGTCGTGGCTGTTAGGATTCCGGTAATAATCAATTTTCCATTCATAAGTTTTCTCCTTTGTTGATGTTCTTCTATTTTGAAATACCAGGTAAAACGGAGGTCTAGTCTCCCGGAATTTCCGATGTGTACGTAAAATATAACCACATCCAGGTGACAGAAAGGCCCGCGTTTGCATTACAGATTTGTAATGAAGCATTCCTTGCTTTCGCGGAGGCGATGACGTAGTAATGGTGGTATCAGGACATCATCTTGATCGTATGAAAGTACTGCTAGTAGAAGACGAAAAACGAATCTCCGACTTTGTAACCAAAGGTTTGAAGGAGCATGGGTTCACCGTTGATCTAGCGGAAAATGGGGATGATGGATTCTATCTGGCGACGACTCAAAGCTATGATGCCATCGTATTGGATATCATGCTTCCCGGTAGAGATGGGCTCAGTATCTTAAAGGGACTTCGGGTCAAGGGGAATAATGTGCCAGTGATTGCGGCCACGGCTCGAGGCGAGTTGGATGAAAGACTGGAGGGATTGAATCTCGGAGCGGATGACTACCTGACGAAACCCTTTTATGTGGACGAGCTGGTTGCTCGCTTGCAGGCCTTGCATCGCCGCACGACCGGGAGCCAATTGAATGTAAAGCAAGTGAGCGATTTGGTTCTCAATATGGCTACGCGCGAAGTTTCGCGAGGCGATAGGGAGATCGAATTGACGTCCCGAGAGTTTAACTTGCTGGAGTATCTGATGCGTTCCCCGGGAAGAGTCTACACGCGTACCCAGATTTTGGAACATGTTTGGGGATACGATTTCGATCCTAACACGAACATCGTTGACGTTTGTGTACAGCGATTGCGAAAGAAGGTTGATGGACCGGATGACGAACGACTGATCGAAACCGTTCGGGGTGTTGGGTATCGAATGAAAAAACAATGATGCGCTGGCGACAGTCGTTTAGGTTCCGAATCATGGCCATGACGATTGTCGTGTCAGGATTCGTTCTTTTAGCCTTTGGCATAGAGGTTCGGTGGGCGCTCTACGCTATTAAGGTTTCTACGGTGGACCAAAATCTGCGCACGCTTCCGTTCAGAGAGTTTCCGCATCCAGAACATCAAAGAGGCTGGGAGCGATTTTCTCAGCTCACAGATCAAGTAGCGAACCGCGTATTCAACGGGGATGTGCATCTTTACGTTTACGGGGTAGAAGGGAAATCGTACTTCCGGTCTGAATTTTGGCCGAGTGAGCGTTTAGGGGAAAGGCTTCCTTTGGCCACTGGAGAACTAGCTCCACCGCCTAATCCTGAACCGGATCTTCAACGGCAATTTTGGAGAATGGATCAGCGACGGAGAGTAGGGGGAGAGATGAGCGGATCAGAGTCGGGTACTAACAGTGTCTCCGGAAGAGATGGCATGCTGAATCGCATGTTTAGGCGAGGATCTCGTCCGGGAGAGAGGGGTTTGATGGCGATTGGGGAACCCGATGTTATGACCCTCAATAGTTCGTCAGGGCCAATTCGGTTTGGGGTGTATAAATTTGACGGGTACAATGTAGCTATGGGGGTCGAGTTGAGCAAGGTGGCGCGGGAAATGACCCATGTTCGTGATGCCTTTCTCATCAGCGCGCCATTGGCTTTAATAATCATTGCGGCTGGAGCTTGGGTGATCGCTTCTCGAGCCATGAGGCCGGTGCGAAGGCTGACGGAGGCCGTTAGTTCCGTATCGATAAGCCGCCTTGACGAGCGTGTGCAAGCGGGTAAGGAAGGAGTGGAGTTTTCGGAACTGATTCGAGTATACAATGATATGCTTGATCGATTGGAGAGGAGCTTCAATCAGGCGACTCGATTCAGCGCAGATGCGGCCCATGAGCTAAAAACGCCGCTGACGATTCTGCAGGGCCATTTAGAAACCGCTTTGCAGGAAGCTCCCGATGATTCGGAGCAACAAAGACGCTTCGGATTGCTCCTGGAGGAAACTCAGCGCCTCCGGGGTATCACCCGCCGATTGCTGCTGTTAGCCAAAGCCGACGCGGGACAGATCAAAATTACGGGCGAGCCATCTGACTTTGGGGGCCTAATCTCTGAATTGGTCGAAGACTTTGAAATGCAGTCCCAGAACACGCGATTCGAATTGGATGTAGGCGATGGATTGGCAGGCAATCTTGATCGCTCGCTCGTTACCCAGATTTTGCAGAACTTGCTCAGCAATGCGGTCAAGTACAACGATGATAAGGATCCCTGGGTTCGGATTCGGGCAAGAGGAAGTGACTCTAGAATTACAATGGAAATATCCAACGGGGGCGAAGGAATTCCCGCGGAGGCCCAAGGTAGGATATTCGAGCGTTTCGCTCGCGTGGACTCGGCCAGGAACCGGGGTGTAGATGGGTTTGGTTTAGGGCTCAATCTATCTAGAGAGTTTGCTCGCGCCCATGGTGGGGAATTGGAGCTGATAGGCTCGGAATCCGGAGAAACGCGCTTTCGGCTGACTTTGCCTAAATCAAACTAGAGCCGGAGGGGAACATTTCGCTCTTGGAATCGTCCGAGCGTTACAGGATATTCTAGTGCGGTGAAGGCGACGAACAATCGAATTGTATTGATAGGCTTGTGCCTTTTACCCTTTGGGTTAATCGTTTCCAGCTGCGTGACCGAGCCGAGCGCTCTAACGGGCGAGAACCGGAGCTATGGCTATACATGGCAGCAAGAATTGGAACTGGGACGAAAGAGCGATCGCGAACTGATCCAGGAAATGGGTCTTTATCCGGATGACGAACTTTCGGCCTACGTCACGGAAATTGGAGAACGCGTTTTGGCTCAGAGTGATCTCCGCCGGGCGGACACACCCGAGATTTATCGAAATCTGCAATTCCAGTTTCGAGTGATGGATAGCTCCGTGGTGAACGCCTTTGCCTTGCCTGGAGGCTATGTGTACGTCACGCGAGGGTTGCTAGCCCACCTAAATAATGAGGCTCAATTGGCAGTGGTTTTGGGCCACGAGATTACCCACGTGGCCGCTCGGCATGCTTCCCAGCAGGCGCTCAAGCAGCAGTGGGGTCAGATTGGACTCGTGGCTGGAGCGGTGATCGGAACAGGTATTACGGGAAACGAGAATTTCGCGGATCAATTTTTGGGACTCGGCAGTAGTGTATTTCAAATGCTCACGCTCAAGTATGGTCGGGACGCGGAAAGGGAATCCGACTTCTACGGCGTGGAGTATTCCGCTAAAGCGGGTTATGCGGTTGGAGAATCGGCGGGCTTTTTCAATTCGCTTGGGCGGATCTCAAGCAAATCAGGTTCCCGATTGCCGACTTGGCAGTCAAGCCACCCGGATCCGGGGGAGCGGGAAGGACGGATTAAGCAACTGGCGATGGAAATGAGGGCCAGGTATGGTGACCTGAAGGTTGGGGAAGCCGAGTACTTGAGACGCATTGACGGACTTGTGGTGGGCG
>CAZFUD010000042.1:0-24234 GCA_964521705.1 uncultured Opitutaceae bacterium
TCGCCTTGCAGGCTCTGGTTAATCGCATTTCGAATGGCAGTATGCCCCCAAGCAGCGAACCTCCCCTCGATCCGAACACGCAAGCTACGGTTGTCGAAAAACTGCGGCTATTGAGGGAAATCGCCAATCGGAGCCCAGCCCATCTCGACGCGGCTCTGCAATACAGCAACGACAACGTTGAATTAATAGCCGCTGTAGGCGAGCCCGCGACCGTAAACGGTGAAAGCGGGTTCTTTGAGAGCATTCGATCCATTTCTGCTACTGGCGGTCCCAGTATTGCCTTGGCGGGGAAACTCGCTCCCGGCCATAGCTTCTCGTCATCGGAAATGCTCTTATCAGCTGGCATGAGAGGACCCTCAGCAGCAAACCCGGATTTCAAAATCATTGCCGCCACACAATCAGGTCGACCAGTCATCGATTACGATGGGACGACTTCTCCATCGAAAAGGCACCAATACTTTGGAACTCCCCAAGGCCTCCCATCCCACGGGTTTTCTTTTTCATCACGCCTTCGCCTATCTAATGAACCGGATGACAATGGCATCTGGGTCGCCGAGCTTCCCGCACCTGAAGGTGAAGCAGCACCCGTAGTGAAACTCGCGGCTATCGAAGGTTCTAATCTCAATGGCGGCACACTGGCGATCGCTAAACCCATCGCGCTCGCCCAAAACGCCTCCCTCAATGGAGCCTTGCTAGCCACCATCGAAGATTCAGACGAAAACGACTTCAACAACGAGAAGGGGATATGGGCCCTCGACGCTAATTTTGGAGCGACGCTGATTGCCAAATCCGGCGATTCAGCTCCAGGATCCAGCGATCCTTTCCTATCTCTTGGGGAACCCTCGGTTGATGGCGATGGCAATGTCTATTTTTGGGGCAGTCTGCAAAATGCCAACGAAGAGGAGGGTTTGTATCAGTATTCCAATGGCATCCTGAAACTACTGATTACCTCGGAGCAATCCGTTGATATTTTTGGAATCAATCGTAGCTTCAACAGCTTCATGGATCCGGTCGTTAGCAACGATGGGGATTTGACAGTCCATGCTGTAGAGTCTGATGGCAACCTCAACACCATCCTAGCCAGATCCGCATCAGGCGAGTGGTCGATTATCGCTCAAACAGGACTTCAAGCTCCCGGGACGGCAACAGGTGTCGCCTTCGACCTGCTCAGCTTTCCTATCATAAACGGAGCTGGCCAAATCGCCTTCCAAGCTACCTTAAAGGGCCTTGGAGATTCGATTAGCGATACCACGGATACCGGAGCCTGGGCAACTGACGTAAATGGGGCCGTTGTTCTCGTCGCTCGGGAAGGAGACACATTCGAGGTGAAACCCGGTTTCCCTGCTACGGTTAGCGGCGCTGAAATTGGGGGATTCAATTCCAATGGCGAAATCGCCATGAACTACGCTTTTACAAATGGGGCAAACGCGATTGCGATCGTGGGAATCGAAACTCTGGCTTCCCCTTCAATCAGTTCCCAACCGTCAAGCTCAACTTCTTTTGACGGTGAGACCGTTATTCTTTCCGTGGGAGCTTCTGGCCAAGGGCCCTTCGCTTACCAGTGGATGAAAAACGGAGAGGATATCGAGGGAGCTACGAGCGATACACTGACAATATCCACAGCCTCCTCCAGTGATGGTGGTGATTATGCCGTCACTGTAACAAGCCAGACGGGATCCACCGTGAGCGACGTCGCCAGTCTTTCCATACAGACCTTGCCAGAGGCCCCCGCTTTCGTGGAACAGCCACTGGGTGACATCGTTTTGAAGGGCGGAATAGCTACTCTCGATGCCCGAGCCGTATCCAATTCCGTAATCGACTATCAATGGTATTTCAACGGAGAAGTACTGGACGGCGAAACTGGATCCGTCCTGAGTATCGCTCCGGCCAATACCGAACACGAAGGGACCTATCACGTCGTAGCCACGAGCGCAGGGGGATCAACCGCTAGTGAAGACTCGCAAGTCCTCATTACCGACAAACGCCTTTACAACATCGCTACGAGAGCCCGTGTAGGAACGGGAGCTAACGTCTTGATTGCCGGTTTCGTAGTCATTGGACCGGATCCAAAAGAGATACTTGTCAGAGGCATTGGACCTAGCCTTGTGGACAATGGCATCGAAGATCCGCTACTGAAACCGCGGCTCGAGATCTATAACGCTGCCAGTGAAATGATCTACTCCAATGAGGGATGGGCGGAAAACGAAGATCCAGACGCTATCCTCGCCACTTCCCAACTCGTCGGAGCCGGAGGACGGGATCTTCATAACGATGACACCGCCCTACTAGTCGAGCTTGAACAAGGGCTCTACACGGCAATCGTTCGTGGACAGGACGACTCAACGGGAGTCGCCTTGGTTGAGGCATTCGAGATCGAAGAAAACTTTACTCGCATGATCAACCTATCGTCTCGGGCGTTAGTCGGTACCGGAGCAGACGTGGTCATTCCGGGATTCGTAGTGCAGGGCGATTTGCCCAGTCGAGTTTTGATCCGAGCGGTCGGTCCAAGCCTCGAAAATCAAGGGATTGCCGGATTCCTAGCCAATCCCAAAATCACCATATACGACATTGCCGGAACGCCCATCGAATCCAACGACGGATGGCAAAATCTATGGGATCCATCCGAGATTACTGATGCGAGCCAGCTTGTCGGAGCCTTTCCGCTCACCGAAAACAGCGAGGATGCCGCCATTATCATGGATCTTGAGCCCGGTCTCTACACCGTGGTTGCTTCGGGAGAGAATGGAACTACTGGCGTTGCCCTCGTCGAGCTATACGCGCTTCCATAGCAAGCGCCTTTTTTGGGGTCGCCGCTCCAGGACTTTTAGTACGAGACCTCGATCCGTGAGGGCGCCCATTAGGCCCTACCGAATCCGATCTAAGGTGCTTGCCGATTGAATCGGCCAATCGAGCTTGATCCCTGGGTCTATACGGCGATCGTCAGCAGGGAGAGCAATCCTACCTGCATTGCACTCGTTGAAGTCTACGAAGTTGGTTCCGACCTCTCTCGGCTCGTCAATATCTCCTTTCCAGCTTTCGTAGGAAGAGGTGGTGGCAACGTTGTGGTTGGGGAGGCATCACTTCTATAATTGAGGCTAGCCAATCCATCGGCGCATTCACCCTAGATCCGGAAAGCCAAGACGCCGGTATGATCATAAGTCTCGAAACCGGACTTTATACACTTAGAATCTCCGGAGAGGACGGGGCAAAAGGAGTAGCTTTGGTTGAACTCTACGCTCTGCCCAAGGGCGTAGAATCTCGCCGCTTCAAGATCAACGCTCTGTCGTTGAAATGGGTCGACCAAAAGTCTTGAAAATGGCGTATACGCTTAAGGGAAACAGGAGATAGAAGATCCAAATTGGAAACATTCGGGCTACCGCCAGGTAGCCGTACAGACCTGAAAGCGCCATCGTAAGAATCGCATAGGGCAATTGGGTTTTCACATGAGCGATGTGATCGCACCCTGTTGAAATCGACGTTAGCACAGTCGTATCGCTTATGGGACTACAATGATCTCCAAATATGGCTCCATCCAATATGGCAGCGGCAGTAAGAAAGAAAATCAATCCGCCGCTTTCGTCAAAAGCTCCCATTCCGTGAGCTAGGGGAAGAATGATAGGAATAAGAATTCCCATCGCCCCCCAACTGGTTCCTGTGGCGAACGCCATCATCGAGGCCACGCCAAAAGTGAAAAGAGGGAGTGACCAGACCGGCATGCTATCTCCAAGAAGATCGATAAGATACTGAGCTGTACCCAGATTATGGCAAATATCCTGCATCGACCAGGTCATAAGCAGAATAAATACAGCCATCCACATCGTCGGCATTCCACTGACGTATGTCTGCACAGCTTCCCTAATTGGCATAAGCCGTTGTCCAACTGACAAGATGAAGGCTGCCAATCCTCCGAGAAGCGATGCCATCAGCAAAATTGGCATGGCGCCCGCAGAATCCGTATCGCCCACAGCCTCGCCAAACGCGCCTCTCCAGTCACTAAAATCCGACCAAGAGAAGGTTTCACCCGCGATCTCCATTCGGAATCTTCCTAGTAACAAAATTCCTAACACAATTCCTAGAATAACGATCGCCAAAGGGACTATGGCATTCATCGCTCTGCGAGGTATTCCCGTTCTCGGCTCTGTGGAAATCGTCGATTGGATCCCTAAGGTCTCGCTTTCATCTGGAAGAAGCTTCCCTTCTACCGCAGCTCGAGTTTCCGCTCGATGCATGGCACCGAACTCTCGGCCCATGCCAGCATTGATGAAAAGGAATATCAATGTTCCTAAACAATAGAACCTCATGGGGAGCAGCTCGATAAAGATAGAGTAACCCGAAAGCCCTATACCCAAATTCTCAGCCTCGTTCCCTATAAGCATCGCCTCAGCGGCAATCCAGGTAGAAAGTACTGCTAACCCAGCCACTGGAGCCGTAGTCGAGTCCACTAGGTAGGCTAACTTTTCCCGAGAAATGCGCCACTTGTCCGATAATCGGCGCATCGTATTTCCTAGTATCACGGTGTTCGAATAATCATCGAAGAAAATCGCCAGACCGCTAACGCCAACGGAAACCTGCGCTCGACGACGACTTGTCGCCAGCTTTCCCACAAGGCTCACCAATCCCGACAATCCCCCATTTCGAGAGATGAGATGCACTAGACCCACTAACGTAAAAAGGAAGAGGAATATATAGAGGCTGAAAAACGCGATCAGATTCTCCCATAAAAAATCATGGAAAGCCAAGGACAGCACAATCAAGGGGTTTAATCCATACGACAAGAAGGCGCCCGCTACAAAGGCGGAGAGCAATGCGAACACCATCGATCGGAAGTAGAGCGCGATTAACAAGGCCAACATCGGGGGCGCCAGCGATGTCCAATGCCCCAGAATCCGAGGAGCGCGCGAGCCCTCTCTCAATTGATCAAAGAATCCCTGCGATTCAGTGAAGAACTCGCTTTCCGACTGCGCAGGCGGGGCCAGCTCAGGGGTAACCGGCACCATCGCCAGAAATGCGCAGACCCCGAGCATGGTCAAAAAAAACGCCAGCCAGCGCTCAGATCGTTTCCAATACGGGGAAGATTTCATTCAGGCCAATTAGGATAGAATCTTCCTCCCCACTAGACACGAGACCTGAAAGGTTCCTGACTGAAGGCAAAGGAAGCCCTTGGCAGAACACTCTTGGATGAATGCGAAAGCGCAATGCTTAAAAGGAATCGCGCGCTTTGGTCGGACGCTCGAATTCGGCGCCCAGGATCAAGCGAGGACTCTAAAGCGCATATACTCCGAGACGCTTCTCTACCGGCAAGCGCCTCAATTTGACATAGGAAGGCAAGCCGCTCTCATAGCTTACATCTACCTCGCCTTGAATCAACGGTAGGGCGTACTTGACGAATGGATAATTCATGCTGACTCCATCGTCGTTGATCCAATCAGCGGGAATGCGTTTAGTGCCTTCAGATACTTCGCTCAATTCGGCTAGACCCGTTTCGCAGACATACGTATCTGAGTCACCTCGTTGCAGGGTAACCATTTTGCCCGTCTCGCTATTGGCGACCGCAGCGATGACTGCATTCTGTCCCGCCAAATAGGCCTCGTCGGAATCGGTCTGCGAGGCGCAATGGGTCGCGGTCCGTTGGGCAATCCCGAGTTTGCACGATCTAGCGCTTACATTGAGGTTCTTTTGCACCAGCTCTTTCAAGTAGTCTCCAGAGCCGCCGAGCTGAACGTTGCCGAAGGCATCGATACTCGACGAGCTCATGGACACGTAGTTGCCATCCGCATCAACGAGACCCTCTCCCACTACGATCACGCAATAGCTCTCTCTCTTTAGAACCCGCTGGACGTCTTCAACAAACTTCTGCTCGGAAAAAGCCACTTCCGGAAGATAGGTCAGATGAGGTGGGTCGTGGGGCTTGTCTCGGCGCTTGCACAAGGATGCTCCCGCGGCGATCCAGCCGGAATTCCGTCCCATCACCTCCAATATGGATACATAGTCGCCCTGGCCGACCGCTTCGTTGTCTAAGGCCATTTCTCGAACCGTCGTGGCAACGTATTTGATCGCGCTACCATAGCCAGGCGTGTGGTCGGTACGCGTGATGTCGTTGTCGATAGTCTTAGGTATGCCAATGACTCGCAGTTCGTAGCCCTGCTCGGCAGCTTGGGCATTCAACCGCGCTGCCGTGGACATGGAGTCGTTATCTCCTATGTAGAAGAAATATCGGATATCGTGGGCTCCAAATACTTCGATAGCCCGATCGAAATCCGCCTGCTTCTTAAACTGAAAACGACTGGTACCCAAAGCAGCGCCAGGAGAGGCTTTGAGCCCCCGGATAGCCTGCTGCGATTCGGACGCTAAATCCACGAAGTCCTCGTTGAGAATCCCCATGACCCCATTTAAGCTCCCGTAGATCTCTTCGATGCACTCGTAATTGAGCGCCTCTTCGATTACTCCAGCGAGCGTTGCATTGATCACGGCAGTCGGTCCACCCGACTGCCCCACGAGGCAATTTCCTTCTAATTCGGCCATGTTATAAAAATTTGAAAAGGTTCTGCGGTAGCTGGAGAGTCAAAGATTATCCAAACTCGGTTGGCAATCTAAATTAGGAGCTCTTTGTAATGGGTCCTTCTCAGGCCCGATTTACGCCTCAGGCACCTCCGAAGGCTTGACCCGAACCAGGCGACTGGGCATGAAAGCACGCCTTATGGCAAAAGCGAAGACCTCTCAAAATCCGTTGATGGACGCGATCGTCGGCCTGTGTAAGCGCCGGGGATTCATATTCCAATCCTCTGAAATCTACGGAGGTTACAATGGTTTCTTCGATTTCGGTCCGCTGGGGGTGGAGCTAAAGAAAAATCTCAAGGACGCCTGGTGGGAGGATATCGTCCATCGCCGCGACGATATCGAGGGTCTCGACTCTTCAATTATAATGTCCCCAAAAATCTGGGAAGCTTCCGGTCACGTAGGCGGTTTTTCGGACCCGATGGTCGATTGCAAAGCGTCGAAAATGCGCTATCGAGCTGACCAGTTATTCTATGCCCCTGTCGTTGTCGACAACAACACCATCGGCTATGTTTCCGCGCTGGAGGACCATGCAATGGAAGCGGACGCCCAAGCTGCTGCCGAGAAGCTGAAACGAAAGAAGGGGGTTCAAGGAGACCTCGCTCCACTGGCTCTCAAAGAGTACACAGAGGCGGATCCCTCGGAGTACGAGCTCATTCCTTCGCCGGCTACCGGAGAACCCGGCTCGCTCACCCCCCCAAGGGATTTCAACCTCATGTTCGAAACCAAGGTGGGCGCCCTCAGCGATTCGACCGCTATCGCCTACCTGCGTCCGGAAACTGCCCAAGGCATTTTCGCCAACTATAAAAACGTCGTCGATACGGGACGAGTTAAAATCCCCTTCGGCATCGCCCAAATCGGCAAAGCCTTTCGCAACGAAATCACTCCTCGGAATTTTATTTTCCGCTCGCGGGAATTCGAGCAGATGGAGATGGAGTATTTCATTTCTCCCGATGCGGACTGGAAAGCCATGCATCGCGAATGGATAGATTGGTGTAAGAACTGGCTCATCTCCATCGGCCTACCCGAGAGTATGCTCGGGGAGGATGTCCATCCTCAAGACAAGCTGTCACATTATTCACGGGGAACGACCGACATCACCTTCCAGTTCCCCTTCGGCGAACAAGAGCTATGGGGAATCGCATGCCGGGGCGATTTCGACCTGTCCCAGCACCAGAAACATTCTGGGAAATCAATGGAGATTTTCGACGAGTCTTCAAAATCCAAGTACATTCCGCATGTAATCGAGCCCGCCCTAGGGGTCGATCGCCTTTTGCTTGCGGTGCTAGCCGCGGCCTTCACCGAAGACGAAGTCGGTGGGGAGAAACGCTCGCTCATGAAGTTTCACCCGAGAATCGCGCCTTACAAAGTAGCGGTGCTGCCTTTGCTGAAGAATAAACCCGAACTCGTCGAGCGAGCCCAGGAGATCTACAGGAAAATCCAGCGTAAGCATACCGCTTTCTGGGACGCTTCTGGGGCCATTGGAAGACGTTATCGGCGTATGGACGAAATCGGTACACCTTGGTGCGTTACCATCGATTTTGAAACCATCGAACAAGATGGAACCGTAACGCTCCGGGACCGAGATACGACCGAGCAGCGGCGATTGTCCGAAGAAGATCTTCTTGCGTTCCTCGATGATCAGCTTTTCTAGGGAACGGACCGCCGTGCTGCTTTGAGCTGAAAATATCTATTAACTGAAATTTCGATCGGGAGCTATAAACGGCATCCAGTCATCTGTAAGCCGCATGTCCAATAGACGAGCGATTCTGACTACTTAGCATGGAAAAGCCATTGGACGATTGGATCGAGGCAATTGAGAGCGATCTTGGCCGCAAGCTTTCCAAGAACGAAAATGGCTTTCTCGAATCGCTCACAGAGCTCTTGGGTCGGCTTGAATGGAAAGAAGGGCTGACCGCCAGCGATTTCGGGCTGCTGGATCAAAGCATACTCTCTATCGAGAAAGATCGGCAACGCAGCTTGACTCAAGAGCTATGGGATTCTTCACCTTTAGATGAGTATACACTTTGGCAATACACTGCAGTTTTGTGGGACCAGAGAAACATCCCGATTCCGGAGTTTCTAAAGACTCAAACAGACATTCCAGAAACGAATTCCAGAATAGATCGACGAAAACGGGAAAAGGAAGCCCGCCTCTGGAAGAATCGCTTGGGAAACCTATCTCAGCGCCGCGATTATAATCACTCGGGAAATCTGGACATCCGTCTCAAACTCCAGGGCCGAGCCTTCAAGTGGGAATGCCATTCGAACCGTAAAACTGAATACAAACCATTATCGGTAGCGGAATTGACTTCGTGGCTTGATAAGGACTACGGCTTCCTTAATCGCTTTTCTTCCGCGAGCCTTCCTCTTTGCTCTCTGTTCCAGCAATACTATCGATCCACTGGCCGAGGGCGCATCGACCTTGATCAATCTGAAGATGCGGCATTCATCAATGAACTGCTCCACCGCCAGGACACCCGCTCTCGTTTAGTGGACAAAGAGGGGATCCCTCTATCTATCAGCGAAAACCCACTTAAATGGACCGGTTCTGAAGGGGGGCCCGACGAAAGCGGTCGCTATGAATTAAGGCTTGTATTCAACGACAATGAGCCGGCTCCCAACCCTCTGATATATCTTTCCGGGAAAAATCCCCTCTACCTATACGGACAGCAACTCTTCCCAGGACCTCTACTTCTCCAACCAGAAAGAGATCCTAACTTGCCGTTCTTGGTGCCGAAAGAAGCCATCGAGAGCCCAGATGGCCTATTGTTTCTTCGCAATCACGGACTGGAGCTTCCCGAAAACCTCGCTAACCAGATCCTTTCCATCCCCATGGAATCGATCCTCTACTGTCGGGCCCAATGCCAGTCCAAAGATGCCGATGAGCCCGAGTCGCTCGTTGTCACTCTAATGTCTGTTTCCCGCGATCGGGAAAATTGGTTTTGCTTGACCGAGCAAGGCTGGATCGCCGCCTCGAATCCGGAAACTGGAATGTCTCCGCCAGAACCCGAAAAAGGAACCCTTTTTGAATATCCCGAAGCCAGCAGCCTTCTTTCCTTACTCAAGCAGTTTGATCTGGAAGAAGCGGAGTATGGAGAGTGGCTGAAGCCAATCAAATCTGATTTCCCCACACTTTTCTACGACTGGATCCAATCGTTGCCCAAGAAATTGCAGGTTATCGCTGATGACGATCTCGAAGCGCTCGTCGAGAGTAAACCCGCAAGCCGATACGCCCTGCGCATCGAAGCAGGAGACCAACAGGACTGGTTCGATGTTCGGCTTGAACCAGAAATCTTGGATACAAAGCTGACCGAAGAAGAACATCGGATTCTGCTTCGGGGTCAAGGAGAGTTCGTCTATTTGCCCAAGAAAGGCTGGAGACGTTTTCAACCGGATGTTTCCGCCCTGCAGAAAGATCTTTACGACCAGCTCGGTTATGCGAGCGGTACTCAATCTGAAGGCAGACAGCCCTTTCACGCACTGCAACTAGCGGACACATCCTTGGAAGAAGCGATGAGCCAAGCTCAAGCTAAGTCGATCCGCAAGCGGGCTAAAGAAATTACTGCTAGGACGCCAAATCGACTTCCCAAAGGAATCGTCACCCGTTTGAGACCCTATCAGGAGGAGGGATTTCGATTCCTCACATTCCTGTCCAATAACCGATTTGGAGGAGTGCTGGCCGACGACATGGGGCTAGGAAAAACGCTACAGACTTTAACTTGGTTGGCTTGGCTCAAACTGGGTCGAAACAATGAAGAGCCATTCAAATGCCTCGTCGTCTGCCCCAAATCGGTAGTGCATGTTTGGATCCAAGAAACTCGAAAGCACTCCAATATACTTTCGATTCAGTCTTTTGATCCGGCTGAAGGAGCCCCAATCGTGAAAACGGACATAATCGTGGCGAACTATTCTCAATTGAGGATCAATCAGCCATACTTCCTCAGCGCCGAATGGACAGCGGCTATTCTCGATGAGGGGCAGAATATAAAGAATCCGCAATCGAAGACAGCTAAGACCGCTCGATCATTGAAGTCCGAATACCGTGTCGTACTCACAGGAACACCGCTGGAAAACCGAGTCCTGGATCTTTGGAGCCTATTCGCATTCGCAATGCCCGGGCTATTTGGAAGTCAAACCTCGTTTAAACGCCAGTATAGCGAAAACGATACCCTAGCTTCTGGACGGCTTCACAACCGAGTTCGCCACTTTATGCTCCGCCGGAGCAAATCCCAAGTCGCTCCAGATCTCCCGGACCGCATCGAGGAAACACTCTCTTGCCAAATGGAAGGCGAGCAATTGGCGCTATACAATGCGGAGCTAAAACAAGCTCGAAACCGCATTGGTTCAATTCGATCGGATGGGGAATTCAGCCGGGAGCGATTCCATATTCTATCTTCGCTCTTAAGACTTCGTCAAATTTGTTGCCACCCCCGCCTGGTGGACCCGGCCTACGCATCAATTGAAAGCGCCAAGCTCGAAGCGTTGCTCGAACTGGTTTCAGAGCTAAAAGACGAAGGTCACAAGGTTCTCATTTTCAGTCAATTCGTGGAAATGCTCGAGATTATCCGAGCGGAATTGGAAAAACGCCAAACCCCCTATTTGATGATCACCGGCAAGACAGGCGATCGCGAACGATTAGTGGACCAATTCCAAAACGACGAGAGTGTTACCGCATTTCTTCTATCCCTAAAGGCAGCCGGATCTGGACTCAATCTAACCGCGGCTACCTATGTCATCCTTTACGATCCTTGGTGGAATCCCGCCGTCGAGGCTCAAGCAATCGATAGAGTACACCGTATTGGTCAAAACAATACAGTCAATGCCTACCGGCTGATCGCCCGGGACTCCATCGAAGATAAGATTCAAAGTCTGCAGCTGAAAAAAGAGACCCTTGCCAACGAAGTCGTTCAAGAGGAATCGCTAAATCAGATTCTCGATCTGGATCGCTTGAAATCCATCCTGAACGCCTAAGCAATCCGCCGCGTCAGCGGTGCTTCGGATTTAGCTTGGCTACAACAACGTTGTCGAAATTGAAGCACTTTCTCGCCGCTTCCTGAATCTGGTAGGGATCGAACACTTTAACTTGATTAGGAAAGTCCAGAATCTCGCTATACTCCCTTCCCTCGCGAGCTACGGAAACCAGGTTTCGCAGCCAGAAGCCATTTTCTTTGAGCCCGGTCTCATAGCCGCGTAGGTGAATCTCCTGCACTTTCTTAAGATTCTTCACACGCACGCCCCGCTCTTGCAGATCGAGGATTTGGGCTACTCCCTCTCTAATCAAAAGATCGGCATTGGCCGGATCGCAAGAAAAGGCGAATCCCGAGGAAAATCTTTCCTTTGGCTCGCGGGTTAGCGACGCGTATACGCCCACTCCATAAGTTCCCCCATTCTCTTCCCTCAAAGACTCCCTCATGCGGATATTCAACAGATCCCTAACGACACTGATTAGATACCGATTCTCTGGCGACCACTCTGCCTCGCCCGTAAACAAGACCCTGACGCTCGTTTTCTCCTCCAGTCCAAAACTAATTTCGACGTTTCGTTTCCCTGGGAGAGGATCATCGCCTAGGTACCGCCCTTTCTCTACCCTTTCTGTCGAAGGGAGAGAGGCCAGATAGACCTTGGCCAAATTCTTCATCTCTCCAAGGTCTATGGCTCCAACAAATACGAACGTAAAATCGCTGAAGTCCTTGAAACGATTTTTGAATATCTGCAGCGCTAGATCCGGGTCGATCTCGTTGAGGAGCTCTAGACTCAATGGCCGATGTCGCGGGTGGTCGCCATGAAGCTCTTTTTCGATCGCGTCCTGAAAAACCGATTGGGGCGATTTTTCCCTATTGGCTATCATCGCCTTTAATCGCGATTCCAATGAGGAATAGGCGGCCCGGTCTAGTCTGGGTTGAGTCGCCTGCAAATAAAGAAGTTTGAAAAAGGTTTCCAAGTCCCTAGGGGAGGCCGAGCCGCTAAAACCTTCGTATTGATCTGATATATACGGAGACACTTCAATCGATTTTCCAGCCAAGCTTTTTTCTAGCTGAACGGAATTGAATGGACCAGCGCCGCTTTCGCCTAGAATCATTGTGGACATTAGAGCCGACAAATATTCATCATCCATCATCAGACTGTGCCCTCCAGGACTAAAAGCGCTCATGAGCACTTCATCATTCTGAAAATCCGTGTTCTTTACGACAACCTGAATTCCGTTCGACAACTCCCAAGTGTGCGTATCCACGACTTCATCATAAGACTCCGAAATTACTTTCCCGGCTTCAGGGATCGCCGCTAATAGCGGGGCATCCAGAAACTCATCCTTGTAGGGGTCGAGTTCGATTCCATTAGCCCGTTTGATAGCCGCCACCAATTCGTTTTCGGACGGCAACTCCAATCCTTCCTTTTCCGGGCCACTAAAGAGAGCCACTCGGCTACTCACTTGAGCAAATCCTTGCCCCACGGCGTTAACTTCCTGCAAAGAAATGTCGCCAACAAAGGACTGAGTCATTTCCAGTTCCATCTCTATCCCTGGAATCGGCTCATCCACCGTGAAAGCTCGCGTATATTCGGCCGCGTAGGTGTCGGAATTCGTTTTATCCCGTTCATCAAAAGCTCCTTCAAGCGATCGTAGCACATCCGCTTTAACTCGATCCAACTCGCTTTCCGTAAAACCGTCGCGAACCGCTCTATTGGCTTCGCTAACCAATGCATCCAAACCGGTTTGAAATTGGTCGCCTATGAAAATCACCGACTGCTGCAAGGCTTCCTTTTCCCGAGCGATCCGGGTAATGCCTGCACTCGCTTGAATAAACGGCGGACTCGGCTCGCGAGCCCTTTCGTCTAACCGCCGATTAAGCATCCCAAAATAGAGACGCTCTACGATCATGCGCCTATAATCGCCCGCAGTAACATCCGGGGCAATAGGCCGCTTCGTCAACAATCTGAAAGAGGCGATCGTCAACTCCGGATCGGTATCTATCGAATACAAGGTCTCTTCATGATCCGGCACAAGAGTAGGAGTTCTCTCAGCAGCTTCCTCCGGATTCTCGAGATCACCGAAAATATCCACGATCTTCCGCTCGATCTCATCGCGATCAATGTCGCCAACGACAATGACCCCCATGAGGTTCGGCCGATACCACTGCTTGTAAAACTCCTCGAAACGCTCTCTTGGCGCATTGCGAACGACGATCATGCTGCCAATTGGCTTACGGTCCGCATAGTCGGACTTATAGTAGATAAACGGAAGCTGCTTTTCATTCAGGCGCTCGCCGACTCCTTGACGCTGTCGCCATTCTTCTAGGATTACCCCCCTCTCTTTCTCAATCTCCAAGGGATCTAAAGTAATGCTCGTCGCCCAATCCTCCAGGATCTTAAACCCGGTATCCAGCAAGGACGGATCATCCGTCGGTAGCTGAAGCATGTAAACGGTTTCATTGTACGAGGTGTAGGCATTGACGTGAGAACCGAATCGCATTCCCGCCCGCTCCATAAAATCGACAATCTCGCTCTTCGCGAAACGGCGCGTCCCATTGAAGGCCATGTGCTCCAGAAAGTGGGCCAGTCCTCGTTGGCTATCATTTTCCTGAAGAGATCCTGCGTTCACTACCAATCGCAAAAAAACACGGCCTTCTGGTCTCTTATTTTCCCTGATATAGTACTTGAGCCCGTTATCAAGCTGGCCAGCGGTCACGTTTTCATCGACAGGGAGAGCTTCATCCAAACTCCACTTACGTTCCTGCCCGACCGCTGTGAACAGACCGCCAGCACAATATAGAAAAACGGCGTACTTTAAGAATCTATAGATTGTCATTCGTAGGTTTGCTTTCTTTCGGATCAAAAAAAGATGATCAGGCGTCGGCAATATAAGAATGCTTACGAGCTATTTTAAAGCAAGCCGCTCCTCTCGTTCCCCATCATCGCCTCTATTCGACTCGCGAAAGGAAAACAGGTTCTGAGAAAAACGCGGATTCCCGTTCAATCCTTGAGAGCCAGCTCAGGGACTTCTTTGCCGAAAGGCACGCTCAGGATCTCTGGCCCTTCGCCTGTCACAATAATGGTGTTCTCAAAATGGGCCGATACACTCCCATCCGCGCTCAAAGCTGTCCAACCGTCGTCTGACATCTTAACCGCGTGCCTCCCCATATTGACCATAGGCTCGATGCAAAGAACCATGCCTCCTCTCAACTTAGGTCCATTCCCCGGTCTTCCAAAATTCGGTATCTGCGGTTCTTCGTGCAAACTCTTGCCAACGCCATGACCTACAAAATCGCGAATAACGGAGAATCCCGCATCTTCCACCATTCGCTGAACAGCGTTGGATATCTTCCCGACCCGATTTCCCCGTCGCGCTGCCTTAATCCCCGCGTACATCGACTCTTCCGTCACATCAAGCAACCTCTGAACCTCCGGCTCTACGCTACCTACTGGGACTGTGCGGCAATTGTCACCTATGTATCCATTATATCGGGTACATACATCCACGCTAATCACATCGCCTTCTTTAAGTACACGGTCTATACTACCAATCCCGTGGACGACTTCGTCATTCACTGACAGACATGTATAGGCGGGATAGATACGCGGGCCCACTTGATATCTGTAGCATGCGCTTTCCCCGCCAAGCTCATCGATAAAGCGCCGACCGGACTGGTCCAGGTCGTAGGTATTCATTCCAGGAGCTACCAATTCGCACATGCGATCGAGCACGGTAGCCGCCACTTGGGCCGCCTCCCTGATTGATTTCATCTGCTGCTCGTTTCTGACAATCATCGAATCCTAAGCGATCCCTATCCCAAAACCTAAGTGCGCCCAGGACGCGAGAGAAATCCTATTCATCATCAACCAATTCCTCTATTAGCGACTCTTCAATCGCCTCCTGAGGCAGAGATTTTTGAGCCTTGGCTCCAAGCTTCTTGATTTCCTCAACACTCCTGACTAAATTACCCCTTCCGGACCTCAGTTTGTTCAACGCCCCTTCGTAAGCTTCCTGACTTTTTCCCAGCCGCTTGCCGATCTCCTCCATATCCCCATAAAAACCGACAAACTTATCGTAGAGTCGTCCACTGAGCCTGGCAATTTCCAGTACGTTGCGGGTTTGTTTCTCCTGCCTCCAAATATTGGCGACCGTTCTCAAAGTCGCCAGCAATGTTGAAGGCGTCACGATCACTACACCTTTACTGAAGGCGAAATCGAAAAGCCCGTCATCCGCTTGCATAGCCATGGTGAATGCCGGCTCGACAGGAACGAACATCAGCACGAAATCCGGCGAGTTGATGCCATAAAGAGCGTCGTAGCTCTTGCCGCTCAAGTCGCTAACGTGAGATCGCATGCTCGAAACATGCTCTTTGATACGAGTTTCGGCGATTTCGCCGTCTGGCTCATTGACGCAAGCCTCGTACGCAATCAAGCTGACTTTCGAATCCACAACTAAATGCTTATCCTCTGGGAGTCTCACGATCACGTCTGGGTGAAATCGCCGCCCTTCCTCGTCCTTCAAACTCGACTGGGTTTCGTACTCCTGCCCCGAAGTTAACCCGGACTTTTCCAATACCCGCTCGAGAATCATCTCCCCCCAGTTGCCTTGGGTCTTCGACTGCCCTTTAAGGGCCGTCGTCAGGTTCTGGGCTTCTTCCGACATTCGTTGATTAAGCGCTCTCAAGTTGCTCAATTGCTCTCCCAGAGCAGCCCGATCCTTAAGCCCTTCGCGATGGGCCTTCTCCACCCTTTCTCCGAATTCCTTTATTCGCTCTCCTAGCGGATTCAGGAGCTTATCTAAATTCTCCTGATTCTGAACTGCGAACTTCTTACTTTTCGTCTCAAGAATCCGGTTAGCGAGATTCTCGAACTCAAGTGTCATCTTCTTCTGAATACGCTCGATTTCCTGTTTCTGTTCCTTAAGTCGCGACTCCTGGGCAATCGCGCGTTCCGCTGATGCCGCCAACTTGGATCGCAAACCAGTGTTTTCTTCCCTCAAGCTCTCCGCTGATTCACGAGTCGTACTCACTTCCTTATCCAAGCTTTCCACTCGCTCCTTCAGTCGCGCGGATGCTTCCGCTTCGGCAAGCCGCTGCCGTTCTTTTTCCGCTTTCTCTTCGTCAGAGTCTTCCGTTCTGGATGCCAACCTGTATTTCTGGATCAGCCAAGCGGCGACAAAACCCAAGGCCAATGCAGCTAGCCACCCTAAAGCTACGAGGGTATCAGTCATGAAGTTCCACCTGTATTTTTCTGGCCGCAGGAAATCCCAAACTGCACCGATTTCCATCAACAAAGCGAAGAGATAGGATGCCTGCGTGCCTGTCGCTTTCTACGACTTCAACTTCATTTCCAGGCGTGAGCCTATTGGACTCTAGGTACTGGAGAAAATCTTCCGCTTGATTCTCTATCCGGCTTATTGTCGCCGATTTCCCCTTTTCGCATTCATCTAGTGCAACCAGGTTCCTTTCGACGATGACGCCTGATGGCGATGGAATGGAATCTCCATGGGGGTCCACCTTTGGATGCCCTAGCAATGCATCGATCTTGACGAGAACGCGGTCCGATATCGCGTGCTCAAGCCTCTCCGCTTCATCATGAATTTCGTGCCATTCCATTCCCAGGATCTTCACTAAGAAGAGCTCTACCAGCCGATGCCGACGCAGAACGTGCAATGCCAAACGCTTGCCCGAATCAGATAGGGTTACCCCGACACGAGGCGTGTACTCGACATGCTTGTCCCTAGCCAGCGATTTTACCATTGAGGTGGCCGTTCCAGGCGTTACTTTTAGGGCAGTAGCGAGATCACCCATGTTTACCATACCCCCAACCCCCTGCTCGAACTGCAGGGCGTATATCTGCTTGATATAATTTTCGACGGTGCTGGTGGCCATGACTTCGGAAAGCAGGCCTATTCGTGGCCTAATTGCTCTCCGAAGAAAAGCCTTTAAGACGGATTCGCCCTGCTTCGCCGAGTGCCCGCGCCATTTTTTTGTTTCACGTGGGTGATGGCGAAAAGACCAAGCGCCCATCCGCTTCACAACATAATCCCATTCCACTAAGCACCCGTGTCAAAGAATCGTAAATTGAGAAACGATCGAGGAGAGTGATTCACGCGAACCGTATCGTGCCGATTTGAAATCTGGTTGAATGCATTCCAAACATACAGTACACATCGTTGAGGACGACCCAACTACCCGGCGTCTTCTGGAAAACCTTACCAGTCTTCTAGGCTATCAAGTGGAGTCTTACAACAACGGCGACGAAGCCTGGGAAGCCTTTGCTACGGTCGATCCGCAAATCGTTATCAGCGATTGGAAGATGCCCGGCAAGGACGGGCTAGAGCTTTGCCGTCGCATTCGAGGGATGCGGTCCGACACCTATACCTATTTTGTATTGGTGACGGCCCAACGCCGATCTCGTGCCAACCTTGAGCAAGCGATCAGCGCAGGCGTCGACGACTTCCTGAAGAAACCAATCGGTTCCGACGAGATCTGGAATCGGCTGCGGGTTGCCGAACGTATTCTAGACTTCAACAAACAGGTCAAGACGCTAGAGAGCCTAATCCCGATCTGCGCCTACTGCAAAAAAGTCAGAAATGATGACGATCTATGGGAGCAGATAGAGCAATACGTCAACGAGCGAACCGGAGCCGATTTCACTCACTCTATTTGCCCTTCCTGCCTTGAAGAGCATGTACAGCCGCAAATGGAAGAGTATAAGAAGTCCATAAAATCAGGAACCGTTACGGGTTCCAATGGCTAAGATTCTAGCTACTTAAGCCTAACGAGTGTAGCTCCCCAGCTCCCTGATGACTCGTCTCCCAAGCGGAAGCTTTCAACTCGATCGGATTTTTTTAGCAATGCGTGCACGGTTTCTCTTAGCGTCCCAGCGCCTTTCCCGTGGATAACGCGAACGCTGGTTATGCCTTTCTCCATGCAAGCTTCGAAATAATCCGCTAACAAGCCCTTCACTTCCGATGGGCGAAACGTGTGCAAATCGAGTTCGCCATTGATAGGTATTTCGACTGGATCGATCTCTTCCAATTCCGTTTTCCTCGTTAGCAGTGTTAAATCCTCTGTTAAATGGCAAAAATTTGGGCAAGCAGACGTGCAAAAACCGATACAGAGTCCTAGCTTAGCAACCGCTCCAAAGCAATTCATGAATGTCTGCAGAATAGCGATAATCCCTATTTTGGCTGCTGCGGTACCCTTTCTAGGTTATACCCAGCAGTCTGGATCGAGTAAAAGTGGCCCTTTAACGCAACCTGTCGCGATTTACAAAGTATCGCCGACGCATCCAGAGGACCTCTATCGAAGCGCAATCGAGGGAGAGGCCGTCGTTTACGTAACCGTCGATATATTTGGCAACGCCACCGATCCGCAAGTTGAGTCCGCTTCTCAGCCAAAATTCGGAGAGGCGGCGATGAAGGCCGCATCCGAGTGGATCTTCGAGCCAGCAACCAAGGACGGCGTACCTACCGAAGTTCGGGCAAAGCTGCCTTTCGTATTCGAAATAGCATTCGAACATAAGATGAACGTTGAGATAGGTCGCGAAGTGTTCGTAGAACTAAACGGGCCGATCATTCCATCATCGGAGCTCGCCGAGGATCCTTTGCCCAGCTATGTGCCTCAGTTTTCCAAGTTCTATCCGAAAGCGTTTCGAAACACCGGAAAATCGGCTGCCGTCAATCTGGAGTTCGTCATCTCTCCCAAAGGATTGGTTCTCAATCCCCGCATTCTTTCCATTTCCGCAAAGGGATTCGAAAAAGCGGCCCTTATGGCTATCAGCCATATGGAATACCAGCCAATCATTGTCGATGGAGATGCCGTACACGTATCCATGATACGGCCGATTCAAGTCACTGAATAGGCAGGACTCTACCGTTATCAGTTCAAGAGCTAGTGTTCCGTGAATACCGCTACCGAAGCCGTATACCCATGCACGAAGTTCTCGCCCCCCACCGGACCGAATTCCCCATTGCCAAAAAAGCCTACAATCCCTTGAGGCTCTACGAGTGGATAGACGGCTTTAGAATCGTGGTGTAGTTGTCCAAACAGCCGGGAGCCTCTACCCGAGCAATCGCTTAAGCAGGCTCCGAATACTCGTTTGCCCCTCAATTCTTCCCTACTGCGAGCCTCAAGCAATTCCAACTTTTCGCTGGCTCCCGTTCGATCGCGAATTTGGAATTGGGCTGTTTGCCCGACTCTTGGGAATGCTCCCACTGCTAAGGACCCTTTTGGCTCGCTGGAAGCCAACAGATTCCTAACCAGGAAATCTCCCCGCTGGAAGTCTTCGACATACTCGTCAACGGCCAAGCCCAGAAAAACGTTCCCTTTGCTTCTCTTCCGGGTTTGAGGGTCCCATCCTTGGAAGGCGTTTTCCAGCATGCTTAGGGCAGGTCGGTTTCCCAATCTTTCCAGGATGTTGCCCTTCGCCCTCGTTACCGTAAGAGCGTTTCCGATTGGCACGCAGCCTTGAGCCGTTAGCCCTGCCAACCCTGCACCCCCACCAATTCCAATGGCCACTCCGCCTTCGGTCAGAATGAAGTCGTCCGCTATGACTACGGCCGACATAGCCTCTCTATAAAAATGAGCAAGCCCTCCATAGAGAGGCATTCTCGGGAAACTGGAATCCCAAGATTCTAGCCAAGACTCGACATCAATCTGTAGCGGCTCAGCAAATACAAGCCACCCATTAATTCCTTCCGCTCCCGGATCGATCAGTCTCCTCCAATAGTCGATCTCGCCACTACTGGCCGCCTCTTGGAATTGCCGGGGGGAAAACGATAGCGATTCGATACGGGATCCCGGCAAGTGGAAGCGCCCGACAGAAATTCCGCCCTTCTGCTCAAACTCCCATTGGTTGGCGATTACTCCGTTGGCATAGCATCCAGCGAGCCTGGGAACGCCCACCGAATTTCTCAAGACATCCACGATTTCATCTGCGAACTCCGCCCAACCTGGGGATATGAATACCAACCCTAAGTCCACTTCTCGCGGCAGCAAGGTCCGGCGCATCTTCAAGGCCCACTTTTTGAATCTAGTCTGCAGCTTCTCGTCTCAAAAGGCGGGCCAATTCGATACGATTGATTTTCGCGTTGTGCCTAACATCCACTGGAAATGATTTTCTGAATACGAATTCGCGTATGTCGCCAGTCATTCCAGTACTAGCCGCCGCTTTTTTCAGACCTTCGATAAATCGATTTCGCTCCAATCGGGTCTTGGGAAAGGAGCCTTCTCTAGGTTGAATTGCTATGCAAGGAACACGCTCTCCATCCTTTTCCAAACTAACCAGTGCAGAGCGGTACACATCGGGCAAAGCGTTAAAAACGCCCTCGCAGCAGTCGGTCAGGTAGGTCTTCTTCCCGATTTGAATCCGTTCCGCCAATCTGCCGCAAAACCAAAGTCGCCCCTTTTCGTCCAGATATCCCAAATCCCCCATTCGATGCCAAATGCGGTCCTCAGCCCTGATCTTAGATCTATTAGTGGCCTCGGGGAGATTATCGTACTCTCTAGTCACACTCGGTCCGCTAACGATGATTTCCCCAACGTCTCCTGGCGGCAACGCGTCTTCCAGCGCTTCCTTCCCTAACCCATCGTCGCTAATCTTCGCAATGCGAACTTCCACCCCTGGCAAGGGCTTACCCACGCAGGTCCCTCGGCCCCGCTCGGTCAATTCTGCTGTTTCCTCTAGCGCTTGCTCTCCGTCAATTGAGGAAACTGGTAGGATCTCGGTCGCCCCATATGGCGAATGCACCACTCCTTGGGGCAGGATTTCTTTGAAATCCCTGAAAAGATGGGGAGGCACAGAGGCGCCCGCCATGAGGATACGCCTTAAAGACGGTAGCGTTATTCCATTCGCCTGGCAATACCCGCCAATCTTCTTCCAGAGAACTGGCGAACCAAACGAATTTGTCACATCGCATTGCCGAATGGCCTGGATGATTTTGGCCGGATCTACCGTGGCCGGTTTGCTTGGGTTAATCTCAGGGATCACGGTGGTCATACCCAAAGCCGGATTGAACAGGGCGAATATAGGAAGCATAGGCAAGTCCACTTCGCCCTCCTCAATCCCGTACTGCCGACCTATGGCTATTACTTGGGCCTCGAACATCCCATGTTCGTAGCAGACTCCTTTTGCTGGTCCCGTCGAACCAGAAGTGAAAAGGATAGCCGCCAGGTCTTTCGACTTGGTGAGCTCACCTTGAAAAGCTCCCAGTTCCTTAGCAATTGGGGCTCGAGACAAGCCATCGCCGAGCTTGATCTTTCTCGTTACTGATTGGAATGCCGCAGGGAATATCCTCGAGACCCATATCGCTAGAGAAATGCCTACTAGGGCCGTAGGACGCGATCGCCTAACACATGAAAGAAAGGATCTCAAACCCATGCCCGGATCGATCACGATGGGTACCGCTCCTAATTTGAATAGGGCAAAGCAAACCGCTATCAAAGGCAGGCCCGGGCGGGCCATTAGTAGGACACGGGTTCCGCGCCCCACTCCAGCTTCCCTTAGATGCCTGCCCCAATTATCCTGCTCGCGGCGCAGTTCTGCAAAACTTAGCGATAGATAATCAATTTCTCCGCTTCGTTTCCGCCCTCTTGGAGCCAGCAAAGCCGGCCGGTCGCCTCGCCGTTCCGACATCTGATCCAGAAATCGAGAGACGTTGGCGACAGGAGCCGTTGAAGATTCCAGTTCAGCCATCTCAGCGGCTTATGCGGGCCAGGTGAAAAAGAGGTTTCGCCTCAACTGAGCTGAGCCCTGCCAAAGTTTTATCGGTAAAGAAAAACGATGAAATTTTCCCCTGCCTCAATCGTCGGCGATTGTAAAAAGCCCCCAAAGAAAGCGGATACGACCGCCGCTAGTGTTCTTGCGGGCAATTAATTCCGAAGTGTTTACTCCTATCGTCATGGGGCCTACCTCGCTATAGGTACCGCCCTCTGCAGTAACCCAACCGGCAACGGTAGCTTCACGCGTAGAAGCGCAGCCAGCGAAGAGGGAAGCGAATAGGAGAACGACTAGGACCGAGGCGATTTTCGATTTCATAACAGCGGCGTACGTGAGTTAGCCTTTACAAGCTTCTAACAATATCTCCCAATCGGAGGTCGCTATCAAGGCAATAATACGATCAGTCAGACTCCGAATCTACAGCTTGCAGAATCGGCTCCAGCAGCTCTTTTTGCCAGCCCAGCAACCCATCTTTGGCTTCGGAGTCGCGAGCTAATGAGGCGACATGGCTACGGGTAGCAATCAGCGTCGGATCGATTCCTAGCTCCTCCGCGACCACGTTGCGGTGCTTCTTTATCTTTTCCTGACGGTCAAGTTCCACTTGATTGAGTGGTTTCCTTGAATCGCTCCGCGCAGGTCTGGCAGGCAATGAATCCACGTCCCTCGACATGCCTCGCTTCAAGGCGTCAACCAATCCTTGCCGCTTGCGCCGCTGGATTCCCATTGGCAGGGACTCAAACACGAATTGCCAATTCCCTTCGGAAACGGATTCAGCAAGTTTAATCATGTAGTCGTTGCCCAGCACTTTGAAAGGAGGTCGATCCAATCTTTCCGCCAATTCTTCTCGCCAATGCCACAATTCGAAAAGCGCTACCTTCCCCCTCGGGTCGAGCTTGTCGGACCGGGCGATTCGCCAGTTGTGTTCATCCCCATCCGGGAAACCATTCAAGGCGGTTTCAATCTGGTATTCACATCTCTGATGCAGCCACGACTCTCTACCCAGCTCCCGTATTTGCTCCATCAGAAGATCCCGCAATTGGTGTAGGTAGCGCACATCATTGGCAGCATAGCGGAGCATCTTATCAGTAAGTGGCCGTTGCGACCAATCGCTCTTTTGACTATCTTTTGGAAGCTTTACGTTGAAATTCTCCTCCAGCAAAGCCGCCAATCCAAAGCTCTTGATTCCCAAAAGCTGGGAGGCGAGCATCGAATCGAAAATGCTGGTAGCTCGAAAATCGGAAAACTCCCGAAATAGGCGAAGGTCGAAATCGCTGCCGTGCATTATGAGATGCAACCGTTTGAGCGTCTCCCAAAATCGAGAATAATCAACGTCGACCAGCATATCTAGCAGATAGGTTCGGTCCTCGAACCGCATCTGCAACAAGCATAGCTTCGTTTCGTAGTGATGAAGATTATCCGCCTCGCTATCCAGCGCGATCTCGTGCTGGGCCTCCAGCGAATCGCAGAGAGCATTCAGCTCTTCTTGAGTGTCAACGTATTCGAATAATTCGTCTTCCATACGAGGATCCTGTACCTCTAAGATCCACTCCACCCTTTCAAGAATGCGTCGACAAGCAAGGGTAAATCTTCGCTGTATCCCCCTTCCAATGTCGCCGCGACCGGAGTTCTAGTCTTTCTAATCCACGCTCCCAATGTCTTGAAATCTTCAATACCCAATCGCATCTGCGTCAATGGATCCTTCGAATACGCGTCGAATCCAGCCGAAACGAGAATCAGTTCCGGCTGGAACTTCAAAACGGATTCCCAGGATTTCGATAGAATCTTCATGTGCTCGACTGCTTCCGTTTCAGGAGCTACCGGGAAATTAAAAGCGTTTTCGCGAGAAACGATTCCCGTTCCTGGGTAGCAGGGATGTTGATGGGCCGAAACGTAGCGAATACGATCCATTCCAATAACGATAGCTTCAGTTCCATTTCCGTGGTGAGCATCGAAATCCCAAATGGCGACTCTATCTACTCCTGA
>CAZFUD010000043.1:0-2228 GCA_964521705.1 uncultured Opitutaceae bacterium
CCGGGTGGGTAAGACCATGGACCAGGTTATGGCCCAGGCTATAGGCCGTGAGACTCCACTCCCAAGTTTGATTACCGGTATCGAGCCCACGGAACTGCGTTTGGAAGACGGACTGTCCATGCTTTACGGATCCAACATTTCCTGGGCCGAAGATACCAAGCCGGCCATGAAGGAAATCTATCCAGCTAGGATTTTCGATCTGCTAGTAGGTGGAGGCGACCGCGACTTGGATCGCAGCATACTGGATGAAGTGCTTGAGGACGCCAAGTCGTTGAAGAACCAAATCGCATATGCGGACCAGCAAAAGCTGGGAGACTATCTGGACTCGATTCGAGACATCGAGAATCGCCTTGATCACGCCGCTGCTGAGCCTAAGGCGGAAGGATGGCAGCCATCTCTTTCAGAGCCTGACATGGAGCGTCCGGCGGACGCGCTTCCAGATGACATTCCGAGCCATATGAAGCTCATGATGGATCTTGTCGTCTTGGCTTTCCAGATGAACAAGACGCGCATTGCCACGTGCATGCTCAATAACGACTTGTCGCAAATGAACTTCGGGTTTTTGGAGGATGTGAAAGGGAGCCTCCATTTGGATCTGACGCACAATGGTCGAGACCCAGAGCTCGAGGCCATGTACCTGAAGACAAATCAATTTCACACCGAGCAGTTCGCCTATTTGCTAGGTCGTATGAAAGATATCGACGAGGGTGGGGAGTCGCTCCTCGACAATTCCATGCTCATGTTTTGCTCCAACTTTTTCGATGGGGACAAGCACCAGGCCGATCATATGCCGATCCTTTTGGCCGGACGTGGTAGCGGTTCGCTGAAGCCGGGTCAGGTACTGGATTACTTGGATGAGGACGTTTCCAACCGTCGGGCCTGCAGCTTGTATCTCTCGCTCATGGATCGTATGGGAGTCGAGCAGGCAAGCTTCGGCGATACCAACCGCCGTTTGAAGCATCTCTAAGGTAGAACAGGCATCCTGCCTGGCCGGGCATAGTTCGCGAGAACGACGACTAGCCTGTTTAGGAGAGTTGATAACATGGAGTCACATGCAGGAAGTCTGTGCTACACTAAGGAGACAGGTTAACCAAGATGGTAGGGCGGCTTGTCCCCAAGCAGCCGTAAAAGCGAATTCGGAATTCGGCTGACTGAGGATATTCAGCTCCACATATAGACTAGCTAGCCAAGACTGGGATATTCCGTCTTCGTTCAGCGAGTGTCGAACTACGCAGAGCCAGGCAGGCTCGGTCCTCCGAAGTTTAAATACGGAAGAAAAAAGGTCTAACTAAAATCAGGCTAAAGCGCTGCGAAGCCAATTCAATCCGTCGTTCTAACCTGGATACGGTGCTACAAAGATCGATTCGGTTTGCAGATAATCGCGGAGGGTTTCTTCGCAATTGACTCCGCCACCAGGTCCGCCGGAAATGCCTTGCCCTCCGTAAGGCAGGCCGTAGGCCACAGTGTTGTGGCAATTAACCTGGCCGGTGCCATCGCGGAACTGCTTTACGATCTTCTGGCCGAGTTCTAGATCCTTAGTCCAAACGCTGGAACCTAGTCCGTAGTAGGTGTCGTTGGCGTAAGTAAGCGCTTCTTCAACGCTGTCGACTGATTGCACATTAACAAAACAGTGGAAGACTTCCTGGGGATTGCTGCGACTGCCGGGTTCGGATTGGAGCAATGTAGGTTTCAAATAGTATCCATTGTATCCCGACACCGTGGTATGGCCTCCTTCTAGGATCGCTTCTGCGCCATTGGCTTTGGCGTATTGTATGCCATCAATGATGCGTTGAGGTTGTCGCGAATTTATCACGGGACCTAATTGCGTCCCTGCTTCGGCTTGATTGCCAATCTTCAGATTCTTCATGAAGGACTCAGTCGCTTCCAGGAAATCATCATAGATTTCCCGCTGAGCGAAAACTCGATGGATAGTCGAACAGGTTTGCCCGTAGTGCTGGTTGGCATTCTTGCCGATCATGCGGGCGACGATCTCTGGGTCGGCATCAGCCAACACAATCGCCGATCCATTGCCTCCCATTTCCCGTTTTACTCGGGTGCCATGGCGGTCAGCGGCTTGCAGGATAGCTTGGCCCACTCCCGGAGATCCGGTAAAAGCGATGTAGCGTACGCCTGGATGTTCGGAAATGAATTTACCTGTCAATTCGCCGCGTCCTGGAAGCACATTGACTACTCCGGCAGGAAATCCAGCCTCTTCGGCCAATTTGCCT
>CAZFUD010000043.1:2238-24016 GCA_964521705.1 uncultured Opitutaceae bacterium
GAGCGGGGTTTCCTCGCTAGGTTTTAGCAAGATACAATTGCCGGCGATCAATGCGGGAACCATGAACCAGGCGGAAAGAACGACTGGATAGTTCCAGGGGATGATCCCCGCAACGACTCCCCAGGGTTCGACATAAGAGTAGGCCTTCATGCCTCCTTCCAGCTCCATGACTTTTCCGTCGCCGACTTGGATGCTGCGGGCGACGTCCGAGAAGTATTCAGCGCAAGCTCGGAAGTGAGTTAGGTCACCCTGGGCCAACTCGGACACTTTTCCGCCGTTGAGAATTTCGCAGGCCATGAGGACCTCTTGATCTCGCTCGAAAAGCTCGACCAATTTCATCATGAGCTCAATTCGTTCCTCTACCGGTGTGTCTTTCCAGCCGCTGCTGAAAGCCCGATATCCCGATTGAACGGCATCATTGACCTCGTCGTATCCCATCTCCGATACCTGGGCGAGCACTTCGTGGGTGCCGGGATTAATCACGTCGAAAACGGCATTCATCGATCCCGGGATCTCCTTGCCACCAACGAGCCCTCCGAGGGGGTTCCCGCCATTGGAGCAGAATTGAGTAAATTTCTCCGGAGCCGAAAAGGCTTCCGCGGTAAAGGCTTCAATAATTGGTGGAGCAGCTGTGTTAGACATAGGAACTATCTTTCTAGACTAGATTCGTTAGATTGTCACGGGGTGAGCGGGCGACTATTAAGCCGATCACAGGGGACTTTGGTCAAAATAAAAAGGCCACCGGATCCCGCCAATGAATAAAGATTCGATTCTCTCCGACTGGCCAGTTAAGTGAATAAGGTTATGCGGTTAACTGGCCTATTAGGAGCGGCCAGGGCTCCGAAGTTTGGTCAGTTTTGGTTGAGAGGGGGGCTCCAATAACTGTGGGAGTGGCTTAACGCCGCGATATCCTCTCCAAACTTCGGAAGAAAGTGGCTCCTGGAGGGAGGAGCGTTCGGCTTGAAAACCCGTCCAACCGAATCGCCACTCGATTTATCGAAGGAGACTCAGTGAGAATCGGGCGAAAGCGATATCCTTGTCTTTCTCGTAGAGTAGGCCCACTTGCTCTTTAGGCAGAGCGACTAGAGCGGAGTAGGCGGCCGGTCCCGCGTCGACTAGATAGCCAGCTGTCCAGGATTCGCCATCGTCCTCGCTTAGCTTCACAGTCATGCGAATGCGCTCTCCGCGTTCGGGTTGGACGGGCGGATTTGGATTGGAGAAGAGGAAATAGTTTTCATTATAGCGGATAAGGCTAGCTTGGCAGCGGGGATCGCCAAGTTCGTCGTCGAAAACGGGATCGCTCCAACTAGCTCCGCCATCGTTGGAATAGGCAATAGAGCGGTATCCATTTCGTGGACGCAAAGTTTCAGCGACTCCTTGGGACCGCATATTCATCAGTAGTCGCCCATCGGATAATTCTACGACTTGGCTTTCGTTCACGGTCGGCTTGATGATGCTGCTTGAATTCCAGTTTTCCCCGCCATCATCGCTGTAAAGGGTATGAGCCCCGTAGAAGCCATCGGCGCTGTGATTGGCAGGAATAACCAATCGGTCCGTATAGGGCCCCTTTTGAAGCTGGATGCCAATGCCAGGACCGGTGGCATACCACCACCATGATGGGTCTTTAACCTTTGAGGTAATCTCCTTCGGCTCTGACCAAGTCTTTCCATGGTCGTTGGAATGCGTTTGGAACACGCGACGCGTATCTTTTCCGGTTCCTGCATGCAGGTCTCTTCCGTGATCGGTTGCCAGGTTCCAGCACATGAGCATTACGATACGGCCGGTACGCTGATCCACTACGGGACAAGGGTTTCCAGCCGTATCTGGTCCGGCATCCCAGACGACCTGAGGCGAAGACCAGGTAGCTCCATTGTCGGTGGAGCGTTTTAGTATGAGATCGATGTTCCCGCTGTCCCCACGATGGTCTTTGCGAGCTTCGCAAAAGGCGAGAAGCGTTCCATTGGCTGCGGTAATGACTGCCGGGATACGGTAGTTGGAATAGCCTTCCTCGCCAGATTTGAATATGATCTGCTCGTCAATCTCAGCAAAGGCGGAGGAGGATAAGGCCACTGTGGAAAAAATGAGGTAAGCGATTGGTTTTTTCATATTAAGACTGGATAGGAGCGGCTTTAGGCCGCGATGTTTGAGTGAAATCGCGGCCCAAAGCGGCTCCTGCCGAAATTGATCACTCGAAAAAATAGTCGGTGTAGGTGAGTGTCAGCTTAGCTTTGTCTGGCTGTCCATCGACCATGCAAGCATCGACTTCTTCTTTCAGGCGAAGCACATTCTTGTGATTGAGCATGGGGTCTTTGGTGGATTCACGCCAGTTTTGTAGCTCCTTGGATAGCCTTTCGAGCGTTTTTCGATGAGCGGAGATTTCGGCCAAGTTCTCGAACTCATATGGGTCGTTCTTGAGATCGTAGAGCTCGTATTTCGGAGGCGCATGCATGCGGTGATAGGCTCCATTAACGGGTTCGCCGGCCTGATTTATGGTGGTGATAAGGTCATCGAAGAAGCGATCGTTTGTGAACTGGTAGCCGGGATTGATCTTTCCTGGCATAAGATTGACTATCAGTTTGTAGCGATCGTCTTGGACTGTTCGCTGTGGATAGTAGTTATGGGCCGAGTGGATGTGGAACTCCGTGAATAGGTAGCGTCGCCATTCGACCGATCTGTTTTCGATAAGTGGAGCGAGCGATTTTCCGGGTAGGTCAGGGATCGATTGGGTTCCGCTCAGGTCAAGCAAAGTGGGAACGAGATCAACGAGGGAAACTAGCTCTTCGCGTACGATTCCGGAATTTAATTGTCCCGGCACGCGCATGATAAAAGGAACGCGGGTACCGCCTTCATAGGAAGTGCGCTTGCCGCGCAGCATGTCGGCTCCATGGTCCCCGATGTAAGCGACGATGGTGTTGTCCGCTTTGCCGGATAGTTCGAGCACTTCGAGGAGCTCGCCTATAAGCGTATCGAGGCGACTCATACAATTGTAATAGTCCGCTGTCTGTTGCCGTAGCTGCGGATTACTGATGCCGAAAAAGGGTAGGGCCTCCACGTCTTCTCCGGTTAGCAGCTTCTCTGGTAGTCCATCGACTTGCGGAGTGAATGGGCGATGGGCATCCGGGTAATTGACGCTCAGGAAGAAGGGTTGCTGGCTATCGGAAATGAATCCGCTGGCTTCGCGGGCGTAGCTCAGTTGGTCATCGCGGGCAAAATTCGATTTAGAAATGGCTTCGAAATCGAAGGGAAACGCAGACTCGGGATTGACGTGCAGTTTGCCGATGATTCCGGTCCGGTAGCCGGCGTCTTTCAAGCTCCGAACGATATTGGCTGTATCTTCTCGATACATGCGAAATTTCCAGGTGGCCAGGCCGATTTGGCCATTCTGATGAGGATAAAGTCCCGTAAGGAATGCGGCCCGGGATTGGCTGCAACCCGCTTGGGCGACGTAGGCGTTCTTAAACAACGTTCCTTCCGAAGCTAGACGGTCCAGATTTGGGGTTCGAACGTAGGGGTCGCCGTAACAGCCAAGTTCCTGTCCGTTATCTTCGGATACGATTAGAAGGATATTCGGCTGCGACGCAGCCAGAGAATGGTGAAAAGTGAAGAGCGAGGAGAGGAAATATATACTGAGGATCTGTCTCATCGATTTGCAGTTGCTTGGTTTTTAGTTTACGGGGCCGATCTCGTTGGCATTTTCTAGCGGCAGCCATTTCGCATGCTGTTTCATGACTCCTTTCGTGCCTTTAAGGTAGGCAATGTTGGACCATTCGTTGGGATCGTTTTCAAGATCGTAAAGTTCCTCTTCGCCATTCGCGTACCGAATATATCGGTACTGGTCAGATCTGACGGCATGATTTCCTTTACCATAGGTTATGAGTACGGGGTCCCGTTTGGATTTGGGTTTTCTCAGCAGCGGAACGAGGCTGTCTCCTTGCAAATGAGTGGGGGCGGGCAAATTGCAGAGTTCCGTGAGCGTCGGGTATAGATCAATTAGGGAAACTGGGCGTCGGCAGACTTGGCCCGCTTTATAGCCTGGGGCTACTATGATGAAAGGTATGCGGGTGGCCTTCTCGTAAAGAACGAATTTCTCCCAGTGTTCTTTCTCTCCCAAGTGAAATCCATGATCCGACCAAAGCGCGATGATCGTGTTTTCAGCCTTGCCACTTCGGTCCAGGGCATCGAGGAGGCGTCCCACTTGATAATCCGCAAAGCTAGCCGCCGCTTGGTAGCCGCGAACGGCCTTTTCGAATACAAAGGCATCGCGTAGCTTTTCCCGCTCGAAGGTGCTCATGAATTTGCGGGAAGGCGGATGCAGCATGGCTCGGGCCGCGTCGGGGAGATCCTCAAGGTCTTCCTCATTTCTTTCCGGCATCCTCAACTGTCCCATTGGGTATCGGTCATACCAGTCCTGAGGAGCGTAGAAGGGCATGTGGGGACGATAGATTCCGGTGGCGACAAAGAAGGGCTTTTTAGACGACGATGCGATTTTCTGGATAGCCCAATCGACGGTTCGATTGTCAATGTGATCATCGGAATTTTTCGGATACACGCCCCAGTCAAAATTCCGGCTAACGGGACCTTTTGAACCATCAGGGGCAGTCCAGCTCCGGATGCCGTTTAGATTGCCGTCTCGTGGCATTGGCATGTCGGGTTGCCTGGATGGAAATTCCACGAACTCATCAAAGGCCTCATACTTGTGGAATTGAGTTCCGTGGTGGTGGAATATCTTGCCGCTCGCGTAAGCAAGATAGCCATGGTTGCTGAAATGCTGAGGGAGGATGACTTTATCCGGTAAGGCTTTTTTCCAGTCGCTTCGATTGGCGTAAACGCCATTGCTCGAGGGGCGGGTACCGCTAAGGACGGAGGCCCGAGAAGGATTGCAAGCGGGCGAGTTGCAATAGGCCTTGCTGAAGAAGGTGCCGCGCTGGGCCAGGCGTTCCAGATTTGGTGTTTGGATGGGGTTGGACTTGTCAAACAGAGTCGTCCAGTCGTTCATATCATCGATGGCGATGAAGAGAACGTTTGGATTCGACGAGCTCACCACAGATGGCTGCGACGCGGGTGCCGGCAAAGGAAGAAGTATAAATGCGGAAAAAAGAAGTATTAGAGCAGCGAGCAGAGGCTTCACGGTTACTTTGCTTTCCAGGTGTAGGTTTCCAAGTCGAATATGTAGGCTCCTTTAGTGGGAACTTCTTTGGCGTAACTTGAAGGAAGCCATCGACGAAATGGGGAAGCGGAGTCGGGGGATTCTTGTATCAAGTTTCGCCATTCGTTAGGATCCTCGCTGAGATTGTATAGCTCCTCGCCCGCTCGGTCTTCATCGTAGCGAATGTAACGCCAATCTTCTGTTCTAATGGCGGTATTGCCGTAGAGGAAATCGATGATGGCTGGCTTATCCCAATACAGGTTTGGGTCGCGTAGGAGTGGGGTGATGTCGACTCCATCCAGTCCTCTTGGCAGTGGTAGGCCGCAGAGTTGGGTGAGCGTTGGATACAGGCAAGTTAAGTCGACAGGACGGCTGGAGCGGCTTTTGGGCGTTGTGACTCCGGGAGCGACGACGATAAAAGGAACGTGGGTGGAGCGTTCCCAAAGTGTATCTTTGGCTAAATGGTCCTTTTCGCCAAAGGCGTATCCATGGTCCGACCAAAAGACGATGACCGTATTATCTCGATAGACACTGTTATCGAATGCCTCCATCAGTATGCCGACAAGCGTATCGGCGTGGGCGATACTAGCTAAGTATGACTGAACGGTGTGTTGGAGATTGTCGTATTCTTCAATCATTCGAAGATCCTCGCGTCGAGAGGCCGCCATCTTTTGTCCGCCAGGGGGAATATCATCTAGGTCTCCAGGCAAGTTGATAGGCGCCTCCACTTGATCGAGCGGCAATTGATTGAAATATTTTTTGGGGGCGTAAAAGGGTAAGTGAGGTTGGAACAAACCAACTGCCAGGAAGAAGGGCTTTTCGTGCTCGCGGCTCAAAAAATCAGCAGCCCAGCGAACGGTTTCACCATCCCCCATCTCCAAGTCATCCACCTCCATCGCTCCCCAATCCAGGGAGTTGTTGGGGTGTCGAGGCATGGCTTCGGTAAAGTAGCGCCGGTCCTCTCCTCGGTTTTTAAAGTAAGCGACAACCAAATCCTGGTCGCGAATGAGAGGAGAGTATTCGTCCCATTGATCGGGTGGATTGAATCCGTCCGTGTGATGATGCACCTTGCCGCCTCCGGCAACGTAATAACCGTTGTTCTTGAAATAGTGCGGAAGCGTAACGATTTCTGGATACGCTGGTCGCCACCAATGGCTGTTGCTGTAGAGTCCCGTGGTTGAGGCTCGCTTTCCCGTCAAGATTGCAGCCCGGCTAGGAGCGCATTTCGGGCTCGGGGCATGAGCGTTAGTGAAAAGGAGTCCTCGCTGAGCTAGACTATCGATGTTTGGGGTAGGAACCCGATCGGATCCGAGGCAGCCGACCCAGTCATTCATATCATCGACTGAAATGAAGAGAACGTTTTGCTGCGGCTTGAACGCAGCAGCTAAAGGAAGAATTAAGAATGAAGAAGTAAGAAGAAGGAGAGCTGAGAGTAGCGGTTTCAATTGAGTTGTCTTAGGTTTTGTAGGAGCGGCTTCATGCCGCGATCGATTGTTTAGATATTGAGAAAACAGGGTTATCGCGGCATAAAGCCGCTCCTACTTCAGATTGGTTTTTTGAGGAAAGAACGATAGCGCGTACCCGACGCTGAAGCAGACGCCGATGCCGACGAGACCGTACAGGAGCCCGTTAAGGCCGGTCAGGTATTTACAATAGAAAATGGCTATCAGACTGCAAATCAAGCCGATCCAGGCGTGCTGTTTTTGAGCCTGATGGGCGAATATGGCGAGAAGGAATAACCCTGCTAGAGGGCCGCCGATCAATCCCATAAGACTTACTAGGAAGTCGAAAATGTGTCCGGTATCGATCTGAGACATAATCAAGGCCATCGATGTGCCCAAAACTCCTAGACAAAATACAAGAGCGCGGGCGAATCTGAGCTGATCGCTGTCTTTCCAGTCGGGCTTCTTTCGTTTGACGAAATCGTTGGATACCGCGGTGCAAATGGAGTGCATGCTACTGTCGAGGCTGGACATAGCAGCTGCGAAAACGCCCGCTATGACAATTCCGGCAAGACCTGCTGGCATTTCATGGGCGACAAACCAGGGAAGAATCTGGTCGTTCTTTTCCAGTGGTCCAAGCGATTCCGGATTGCTCTTATAGAACACGAATAGAGCAATACCCATAACGGAAAAGATCAGCGAAGCTGGAACGGCAAGGCAGGCATTGGTCCAAACCGCTCTCTGAGCTTCCTTTTCCGAGCTGGTTGTTAGGTAGCGTTGAACGACTGCCTGGTCTGAAGTGTAGGGAACTAGGGCATTGGAAAAGATGCCGCCGAGTAGCAGTATGAGAAGGGCATCGCCGGTCCATGACCACTCGAATGCGGGCATGGTGAATTTCCCATTTTCGGATCCGACGGAAATCAATGTAGACAAACCCTCATCCAGACCGAAGACGATGATGGCAAGTGCCAGCAAGGCTCCCCCTACAAGGACAATTACTTGAATGACGTCGGTCCAAATGACCGCTTTAATGCCTCCAAAAGCTGTATACACCGTGGCTATCAGGCCCATCAGCTAAATGCAAAGAGTCAGGTTGAAACCGGTCACAGCCGAAAGAGCGAGGGCTGGCAGGAAGACTACGATGCCCATGCGAAAAAGCTGAAGTATGATGAAGGAGGCGCTTCCGAATAGCCGCAGACCCACATCGAAGCGCTCCTCGAGATATTGGTAGGCTGTGGTCGCGTTTATTCGTCGTAGGCGTGGAACGTATACCAAGGCGATCAGAGGAGCGACGATAACGATTCCCGCATTGAGAATAATTACCGACCAGCTCGTGCCATATACTCTTGCTGGTAGCGCCAGATAGGTTATCGCGCTTAACGTTGTCCCGAAAATGCTCATACCAGCGGCCCACCACGGGATTGAGTGGCCTCCAAGGTAGAAGTCTTCAGAAGATTTCGTGCCGCGAGCGCAAACGTAGCCAACGACAACAAGACCGCCGAGGTAGAGAATAAGGGTTGTCCAGTTGAGGGCGCCAAAGGATGTAGCAGCGGTTTCGGGAACGATCTCCCAAACTTGTGGCGTTCGAACTCGAGGACGAACTTCGCCTGACGCGATTATGTAGGCGTCGCCCCACTTGGCGATTTGAGTCGTGACGTGATTTTGGGGAATGGCGCCACCATCTTGCCAGGTATTGGTTAGAGCATTGTAGGCCCAGGCTCTTTTGGGAAAGCCAGGATGTTCGTCTTTCAAGTCGTCGGCCTTATGGAATAGCGATCCATCTGCTCCGCCGACTACGAAGATGTGATTTTCGCCTACGGGGATGGCTTCGCCAGCCATCATGCACTCGGGGGAGTCGGCGATTCTGGACCAGGAGTCCGACGAAGGGCTGTAAGAATAGGCGTCTTTAAGAAATTCTAAATCGCCATTTTCCTTCTCTCGTCGTCCGCTGAAGAGGAATATACGGTCCTCGTATCCATTATTTTGGGTTGTTATAACTTGGAATCCTCGCTCGGGTCCTGGCCAACCTGCTTTTTCTTCCCATCCATCGGCCGGATTTTCCATGTCGAGGATCCATATTTTGTTGATTGCCGATCTCAGGTCGTTGGTCACCGTGCCGCCCATTACGTATACTTTGTTTGCCAGGGCTGCCGCCATCGTGTAGGCGATGGTGGTGGGCAGATTCGGGAGGATCTCTTGTTGAACGGTCCTAGTGTTAGGGTCCCATTTCATTAGAAAGACATCATCGTAAGTTCGTTCGGCATCGTTGCCGCCGATGCAAAGAACTCCTTGCGGCAGTGAAACCGAGGCTCCATAGCCGAGCGGGCGAGTAAGGGAGCCTCCTGGCGTCCAGTCTCCCGATCCATCAAGAACCCAAATATCGTCGTGCCAAACCTTGTCTTCGCCCCAGTAGGGTTTCGGGAAATTGGCTCCGCCAGCCATTATCAGAGCATCGTTGTGGGTGCCTACATACGGGCCGGCAACTCCGAGAGATTCGGTCTGTTCTCCCACGGGTGGCAGCTTGGCCAGAGGTTGCCAGTCCAAGAATGAAACGGTTTCATTGCCGTGGCTATGAAGCGGAGCAATAGCCAAGCATAGGATAAGAAGTAGAGATTTCCTTTTCAAAACAGATCGTTATATGTTGAGAGTATTCGCTTTATCTTTGATTACTTCGTCGCCGAGCCGTTTCCTGATGGCGCTGAGGTCGCGTTGCATCGTTTCCCTAAAGGCGATGATGTCTGCCGCATGTATCAGGAATTTCATGCCTTGCTGGCACCAGGCGATCTCTTGATCGAGATCGGACCAGAAATGGATGCCCGGAGTGACGTCGTGATCTTGGGCTTTACCTATAAATGCGCGGATTGCCTCTTGAAACTTCGGATGGCTGTACTGCTCGGGTATGCCGAGGCTGCAGGACAAATCATGCGGACCGATGAGAGCTACATCTACTCCAGGAACGGAAAGTAGCTCATCTAAAGCGTTTATGGCAGGTACGCTTTCTATGTTGATGACCAAGATCTTGTCCGAATTGGCCTCCTCGATGTACTGTCTCAACTCTTCAGTCTTGAATTCGGACCCGTCCAGAAGCTGAGAGAGAATCTTCCCTTTGATTGGCTTTAGCTTAACGGCCCCGACCAGTTCTTTGACCTGCTCCACAGTTTCCACGTAAGGAGCTATAATGCCGCAAGCGCCATCATCGGAAAGCATGCTCGCTTGGTAGGGATCGGGGCTGGGAATACGAACGAAGGGGGCTATGTTTCGGGCACTGAAATTGTGGCAAAGGCTCGATACCTGAGTTCTATCGAAGGCGATGTGCTCGGTATCGATAAAGACAAAATCCAAGTCTAGCTCAGCGACCTTCTGAGGCCAATATGGCGAAGCGTTGGTCAGCAAGGTGCCTATGACGCGTTTGCCGGATGCGAGTGATTCCAGGATTTCGATGCTGTTCATTAAATTTTTCGGAAAGGCTTCAGATGAGACTAATTCTTGGGCAACGCTCCTTGCCAGCCGTCTCTCAATATTTCTCGGTGACGGGACAAGGCGGATGCCATCTCTTCGATCCCCGCCTTATTGATGGTCTCATGGGGATCCGTTGAATGGTCGTACAATTCTTGATGAAGTACCTTGCTGCTTTTCCAGTCTCGCCATTCCACATAGCGGTAGCGATCAGTTCTGATTGAGTAGCCCATTACATCGCCATGCTTCTCGTGCTTTATTTTCGTATAGTCGCGAGGGTATTGGTTGAATGCGGCGGTTTTCCAAGAGCGGTGGGGTTTATCGAGCAAGGGTGTCATGCTTAGGCCCTCCAAGCCATCAGGTATTCCCAATCCGCATGCTTCCGTTAAAGTGGAATAAAGGTCAACGAGTTCGACGAAGGCATTTGATACTGCGCCTTTCTGTTTCTGGTTTGGCACGGAAAGGATGAGCGGCACGCGAGCGGACAATTCATAGTTATTCGCTTTGGTCCACAGGCCTTGCTCGCCCAAATGGAAGCCATGGTCCCCCCAGAGGCAAACAATGGTGTCATTCGCGAGATTCCGTTCCTCAAGCTTATCGAGCAAGCGACCGAGGAGCGCATCGACATAACTGATACAAGCGTAGTAGCCGTGTCTGAGCTCGCTGATCTTTTCTTCGCTGATTTGATCGAGCTGTTTGGGAATGTCGGTGTACCCTTCGATTTCGTTCCAGGTTCTCAACGCGTACTCTGGAGCGTCTTTCGGGTGGTTCGTGGATGTCCGGGCGGGAATGCTATCCCGATCATATAAATCCCAATACTTTTTCGGAGCGACGAAGGGCAAGTGAGGCTTTCTGAAACCAACGCCCAGGAAAAATGGTTTTTGGCTTTCGGCGAATCGATCGATCGCCTCTTCGGCAGCCACACAGACGAGTCCGTCCACGAAGGTGTCATCAGGTACATCCGCCCCTTCTGTAGCGCTTCTCTTGTGAGCTTCAACGGCTAGGTTTTCAGGCGAAGCGTAGCGCCAATGGTGAGGGCGACCGTAATCGAATAGCGGGTCTTCAGTCCAAGAGGGCGGGTCGTACATGGATACGGAGCTACCATGAAGGATCTTCCCGATAGCCTGGGAATGGTAGCCGTGATTCTTGAAATATTGAGGTAATGTAACCAGCTCGGGTAGAGTTTCCCGGAAATGCGTTTTTAAGTCCCAAACTTTAATCGTGTCGGGCCGAAGTCCAGTGATGAGCGATAAGCGGGAAGGTCCGCACACTGCCAGTTGGCAGTAGGCTCTATTGAATAGCGTGCCTTGGGCAGCCAGGCGATCGAAATTGGGCGTGATCGCTACCGGATCACCGTAGCAGGAAAGGTCTGGCCTTAAGTCGTCGAAGGCGACGAATAGCACATTGTAGCGCTGATTCTCTGCGGATGAATTGAAAAAGCAGAATGCGGAACCAAGAAAAAGTAAAACTGAAAATAGTGGTTTCACGGATACGATGAGTGCAGGAATGGTTTTTCGGAACTGCGGATCATTCGACCTCGATGATCCCGAATCGGATAGCGGTCCGGCGGCTGTCCATATTTTTGGAACTGTCCCAAACTGAGAGCCATCGGCCCGGAGCGTCCTCGACCAGAGTTGGGTAGCTGTTTCGGTTGTTCTGGAAATAGAAGGTCTTCTGTCGCGACCACGACCCGCCTGGCGATTTGGTTTTGTAGTAGAGCCCGTGGCGTTCGGAACGATTGCTGTACACATAAATGTGATTCCCGTTGGAGTCCTTTCCGAAGAAGCTCTTTGCACGGTAGTTGGGCAATTCTGGCTCGGGTTGCGCTAAGGACCAAGTTTGGCCTCCATCGTCGCTAATCGAGGAGTAGGCCAGTGGAGGATCAATGGCGCGTTCACGATCCATTGTGGCTGTGCGCATCACTATTTTCAATACACTGGAATCATCGGTCTGGGCGATTTTTCCTTCGTGGAGGAATACCGGTTTCTCTGCAGGATAGTCGATGTAGCTGGCTAAGTTCCACTTCAATAGATTCTTGCTCTCCAAGACAAATTGCCTCCGATCGCCATAAGGATCATGGCGCTGGGAATTTCGATGGGCGGGGAGCAGGTAGTAAGTTACTCCGTCGCGTTCGACGGTTTCGATTCCGGCAACGATAATTAGGGAACCTTGGTAGCCCAAGGCCAGCTCCACGTGGTGCCATGAATACCCGCCATCTGCCGTGTAGGCAGCTACGAGATCCGCGTTTTCGCTATCTCGATAGTGGAGGGGAGCCCGCATAGCGAACAACCACACGATATCCTGATTCAGAGGCCTGAATAAAACTGAATTATTGTATGCGTATTGAACGGTGCCATTCCGTATTCGATGATCAAAGACCATGATTCGCGGACTCCAAGTTTCGCCTTTATCTCGACTTAGCGAAACGACGATGTCGCCCATATCGACTTTGCCTCGCACCTGCAGGCCATAGGCGCAAATGTAGTGGGAGTCCGTCCATTTTGCGAAATGCGGTTCCCAAATCTTGTTATAAGGGCCGGTCTGATCCAGGGTGTCTATTGTGGTAAGGTTTGTGATGTCACCCTCATAGGCGACTGCAGAGCAGAGGCTAGCGATAGGTATTCCAACGATGGCTAGGAACTTAACAATTGGCTTGGTATTCGGATGCATACTTTCAGGGGCTGAATATCGGGAAAAAAGCCAGTCTCAAGATCCCAGTTCTGGATCAGTTGGGCAATCACATTGTGCGGTACATTGGATGAACAAGAGGTTCTTAAAAATAATTCTCCAGAGACCAATAATCGATTTCTAGCTAAGTCAGCTAGTTTTCGTGATCTGGCCGGTTTTCGGGAACGATTTCGCCTGTCTTTTTGTTAGTGAAGATCCATCTTTTCGGATCGAATTGGTAGCCCGATTTACCCAGGGCATTCTTAGCCCAGGATTTAGGAAGATGCTTTCTCAATCGATCCCTGACCTTCTGATAGCGGTCGTTCTCCCTGTAATTGGAGAGTAGATTCTTCCATTCATTGGGATCCGTCTGGTGATCGTACAGTTCCTCAGTGCCATCATTATAGCGGATGTAGCGCCAGCGCTCGTCCCGAACAGCCGTGTTGCCGTAACCAAAGTCAATCAGGCTGGGATGAGGCCATTCGGCGTCTGGGTTTGCTAATAAGGGAGTGAGGTCGGGACCATCGAAGTCGGTATCGCTTTCCAGGCTCAGCAAGCTGGCTAGTGTCGGGAAAATGGATACTAAGTTAACGGGTCGACTAGAACGCTGACCGGAATTTTCCATTCCTGGGGTGGCAATTATAAAGGGTATTCGGGTGGCCTCTTCCCAAAGGGTTGATTTCATCCAATGGTCTTTTTCGCCCAGGTGAAAGCCATGGTCGGACCAAAGGACAATGATCGTACTTTTGGCAAAAGGAGAATTTTCCAGCGCTTCCAGAACGCGCCCCACTTGGGCGTCGGCGAAGCTGATGCTGGCAAGGTAGCATCGCACGGCTTCCTCCCATTCGCCCGCATCCCTGGCGGCTTGCATTTCGTCACGTCGAGCTTCTGCCCATTCCCTCGGTATAGGGGGAACATCGTCGAGGTCGTTTTCTGGAACTACTGGCAATTGGATTTCCGAGTCAGCGTAGAGATCGTGAAAGCGCTTGGGGATATACCAAGGCAAATGCGGATGAAAAGTACCTACCGAAAGGAAAAAGGGGTCGCCGGAGTGGCTTTCCAGAAAATCTATGGCGTAGTCGACTATTACTACATCATCGTATTCAGATTCCTTACGTGGTAGGATTCCCCAATCCCGTTCGTCCTTGCCCCGCAAATACTCGAGCTTGCTGAAAGGGTAGTCAGGTGGGGGTGGCTGCCAATTCGTCCAAGGGTAATTCAGTTTGTTGCTTCGGGTCCAGGGGAAATCTGCCCAAGGGAAGCGGAAGTAGTCATGCCATTGGTCGGGGGGGGTTGTTTCCCGCGGTGTGGTGAAAGCATTTCCCGGAGCCGACTACCTTGATACCGCGATCTTTGAAGAATTGCGGCAGGGTTGTCGCCTCGGGATGATTGGGTCTCAACCACTGGCTATTACTATAAATGCCTGTCGTTGATGGCATGAGCCCGGTCATTACCGATGTGCGACTGGGGTTGCACACGGGCGAGGGGCAATGAGCGTTAGTAAAGGATATCCCGCGCTCGGCAAGGGCATCCATATGCGGGGTGAACACCGTGCCATCGTAGCCGCCGAGAAAGTTCGTCCAATCGCGCATATCGTCGACGGATATCATCAGGACGTTTAGCTGCGGCTTCGCCGTAGCCAAAGGCAGAATTAAGAAGGAAGAATGAAGAAGTAGAACAGCTGTGAGAAGTGGTTTCAAAGATGTTACGGGTATATTTGTTTGTGGTAGGGCAGGTCTCGCAGTCGCGGGATCAGCCGTCCTGGGCCAGTCGCTTTCAGCTGTTTGAGGACTAACAGCCCTACCTCACTAAAAGAGTGACTAGGGATTGCGAGCGGTATCGTTCGGCAAAAGCGAACGATTTTAAGAATGGGTGGACAATTGGGATCATCTATATATAATTTGTTGGTATTCTAGAATTAGGTTAGGTTTCCAGTGCCCCTTATGAAAGCCCCAAAACAACTCCACTCGGGTCTGAACCGCCGGCAATTTCTAAACAATGTCGGTGGTGGTATCGGCGCGATCGCATTGGCCAAAATTTTGAGTGAAGAGAACCTGCTAGCATCTTCCGGCGCCCATTCGAAAGGCGGTCTGCATCCGATGGCGGTAAAGGCCCCTCACTACGAGCCCAAGGTGAAGCGGGTGATCTATCTTTTCATGCACGGAGGACCGAGCCACGTGGACTTGTTCGATCCCAAGCCGGATCTGATAAAGTACGGCGGTGTGCCGCTGCCGGAAAGTTTCGGTTCGGTAATGACTCGACGCAAAGTAGCCAAGAATCCCTTGCTGCCTCCAATTAGACCGTTCCGTCCACGCGGCAAGTCGGGTCTGGAGATCAGCGATTTTCTGCCCAATATTTCCAGCGTAGCCGACGATCTTTGCGTGATGAGGAGCTGTCACGGCGACAGCGTTAATCACCCTCAGTCTGTCTACCAGATGAATACCGGCTCTATACTCATGGGGCGACCGAGCTTGGGTAGTTGGGTGTCCTACGGACTCGGCTCGGAAAATCGCGACATGCCGTCCTTCGTTGTCATGCCAGATCCGGAAGGCGGTTTGAAAGGCGGGCCACCGGCATGGGGGAGTGGTTACCTGCCGGCGACCTACCAAGGAACGACGATGCGTCCTGGCGCTAATCCCATCTTGAATTTGCGACCTCCGGAAAAGGTAAGCGGATCACAGCAGAAATCGACACTGTCATTGATTCAAAAGCTGAATACATCGCATCTCGAGAGTCGCGATTACGATGATTCCCTAGCTGCTCGCGTGCGTTCGTACGAGCTTGCCTACAGGATGCAAACGGCGGCGCCTGATATCGTCGATCTAAGAGGCGAATCGGAATCGACCAAGAAGCTCTACGGCATAGGTGAAGAGCCGACCGACGAATTTGGAACGCGTTGTCTTCTCGCTCGCAGGATGATCGAGCGAGGCGTTCGTTTCGTACAATTGTATTCAGGGGGCACGATAGGCTGGGATGCCCACAAAGACGTTAAGGAGAATCATACTCGCTATTGCGCTAAGACCGACAAGCCCGTGGCTGGACTGATCAAGGACTTGAAGCTACGGGGTCTGCTAGACGATACCCTGGTCATTTGGGGTGGTGAATTCGGACGAATGCCCATGAGCGAAAAAGGTACAGGGCGTGATCATAATCCCTGGGGGTATTCCGTTGTTTTCGCGGGCGGAGGTGTCCGGGGCGGAATGGCCTACGGATCCACGGATCCAGTTGGACTACGGGCCGAAGATGATCCTGTTCATGTACATGATTTGCATGCGACTATTTTGCATTTGCTGGGAATGGATCACGAGCGGCTAACTTATTTCCACAATGGACGGGAAGAGCGCCTGACCAATGTAGCCGGAAAAGTGGTACACGGAATATTGAGCTGATGCCTGGTGTGGCGTATAAATATCGCAGGTGTATGCCCAAAGGGATTTATAAAAGTAGGGAGGATCGTCTCGATCCTCCAAGGGAAGTATACGGGGGACCGAGCCGGTCCTCCATGCCAAAGTTAGCAACGAAGCCACCTGCAAATCAGGGGTTCCGACAAGTGTCGATGCGCTTATCTCAGGTGAATAAGGCCGGCATCGCTATGTTGGCCGCGATTTGCTTGGCCACTTTATGTTTTGGAGAGAGGCGAAATCGGTTGGAGATCGAGAAGCCGATTACGGATAAAGATCGGAGCCATTGGGCTTTTCAGCCGGTCCTCGATATAGTGCCGCCCAAAGTTAGGGATGAATCCCGTATTCGAAATGGCATCGATCGATTCATCCTTTCCCGCCTGGAAACGGAGGATCTGACTTTGATGCCCGCTGCAGATCGAAGGTCATTGATTCGTCGTTTGTCTTTCGATTTGCGGGGATTGCCGCCGACAACGGATGAAGTGGCGGCTTTCCTGGCGGATAAATCGGATTCCGCCTATGAGGACTTGATCGATCGGTTTTTGGCGGATCCAGCATATGGAGAACGTTGGGCTCAGCACTGGCTAGACGTGGCTCGCTTTGCTGAAAGCGATGGATTCGAGCACGATCAAGTCCGCGAGGACGCCTGGCGTTACCGGGATTGGGTAATTGATGCCTTAAACGCTGATATGCCCTACGATGAGTTTGTCCGCTTGCAGATTGCTGGGGATGAGTTGTATCCAGGAGATGAATCCAAGGCGATCGCTACGGGGTTTTTGGTATCAGGACCGGATATGCCGGATATCAATCTCGATGAAGAGCGAGCCCATACCGTGCTGAACGAGATGATCTCTTCGACAGGCCTGGCGTTCATGGGACTCACATTAGAGTGCGCCCAGTGCCACGAACATAAGTCGGATCCTATTAGTATAGAAGATTATTACCGATTGCGGGCGGTATTCGCGAACATGGAATTTCCTGAGAAAAACAAGCAACTAAGCCACGTCTTCTTGGAGAATGATGCCGAGCCTCCACCAAGCTTCGTTATGAAGAAAGGGGATTTTCGTTCTCCTGGCGAACTGGTGGATCCGGCCTTTGTTCGGGTCGTCAATCCGATGGGAATGACGGTTCCTCAATCGAGCGACAATTCGAAAACGTCAGGGCGCCGGATGGCATTGTCGGATTGGCTAACCCATCCTGAGCATCCGTTGACTGCTCGCGTAATCGTCAATCGACTCTGGCAGCATCACTTTGGTAGTCCTATCGTGGGCACGCCTAATGATTTCGGAATTCTAGGAGATCGCCCGACCCATCCTGGATTGCTGGATTGGCTAGCTGGCGAATTGATTTCTGGAGATTGGAGCTTGAAAGACTTGCATCGACTTATGCTGCAGTCGGCCACATATCGTCAAGCGAGTTACTCGACTGGCGATTCCTGGGATCGGGCGTTAGAAAAGGACCCGGAGAATCGACTGTATTCCAGAATGAACCGCAAGCGACTGGAAGGGGAGGCCATTCGCGATACGATGCTTTTCGCCAGCGGCCAATTGAATCGCAAGCGAGGCGGGCCAGGCGTCCATCCGCCATTGCCCCATGAAGTGGCAATCACCCTTCTGGAAAAACAGTGGGAATTGAGCCAAGACGAGTCGGAGCACACCCGCAGAAGCATATATCTATTCACGCGAAGAAATCTGCGGTTCCCCATGTTCGACGTTTTCGACCGGCCCGATGCCAATGCTAGCTGCGGGCGTCGCAATGTATCCACCACCGCCCCTCAATCATTGACGTTATTGAATTCCGAATTTTCGATGAAGGCGTCCCGCCATTTGGCTGGAGAGATTATCAACAAGGCCAACCTCGGCGACTACAAAGAGTGGATCCGCAGCGCTTACGAAACGCTGTTCGCCAGGGAGGAGACGGATTCGGAGCGAAGCGCAGGGCTATCTTTCCTCAAGGGACAAGCGGCCTCCTTGGAAGCGGAGGGTCGCCAGCCTGCTTCTTTGGCAACGCCAGAAGGATTGTCTGGAAATTTTGATTCCTTCAAGGGAGCAGCTCTAGTTGACTACTGCCTGGCGCTGTTCAATCTGAACGAGATGATCTATCTGGACTGATGTTTCCGGGCTGGGGTAAAGGCGATAGAACTGATTTCCTTTCTCTGATTTGACGAACTGGCTGGAGATGCTCGTTCGGAAAGCCCACCGAGGTGATAGAAATAACTGGTTTGTATTCTATTTCTAGATTCGTATTTCACAGATCATCCCAATCTCTAAATCTCTATTTATGCAAAACAAGCGACTCTTCCTCTGGTCAATTACTGCAGCTTTGGCTGGATTTCTCTTCGGTTTCGATACTGTGGTCATTTCTGGCGCCGAGCAAACGATTCAAAACCTTTGGGACCTGAGCGCGGGACTCCATGGTCTAGCAATGAGCGCAGCCTTGTGGGGAATGGTTGTAGGCTCCTTAATAGGCTTCTGGCCTACCGACGTCCTGGGTCGAAAGCGAACGCTGCTTTCGATTGGCATTCTCTATTTAGTATCGGCTATTTGGTCGGCGCTAGCGACCGATGTCTATTCCCTGATCATCGCCCGCTTTGTCGGGGGAGTGGGAGTCGGAATTTCTACGGTGGCGGCTCCGCTCTTCATTTCCGAGATCGCTCCTGCCAAATACCGTGGCCGGCTCGCCGGTATGTTCCAGTTCAATATCGTATTCGGTATTTTAATAGCTTTTGTTTCTAATGCCTTACTTGGAGGCACAGGTGAGAATGCTTGGCGCTGGATGCTAGGTGTTGAAGCGATACCCGCTCTCGTCTACAGCGTCATGTGTTTTGGATTACCGGAAAGCCCACGTTGGCTGATAGGACGAAAGAACGATAGGGAAGCGGGTTTTGCGGTATTGCGACAGATTCATCCGGAAAGCAGCGAGGAAGAAATCGCAGCCAAGGTGGAGGAGATCATGACGGTTTCCCACAAGCCGGTCAGTACGGGTGGGTTTTGGACGAAACAGTTGAAAACGCCGATTCTCTTGGCCTTCTTTATCGCGTTTTTCAATCAGCTCTCTGGGATCAACGCCATTCTCTACTTTGCTCCGCGGATTTTTGAAATGACGGGCCTGGGAGAGAAGGCGGCTTTGCTGCAATCGGTCGGAATCGGCATTACCAATTTGATCTTCACTTTCGTTGGGCTATGGCTAATTGATCGGGCGGGGCGGCGTACCTTGCTCTTCATCGGATCTTTTGGATACATCGCTTCACTAGGACTTTGCTCATGGGCATTCGCCTCCGAGAGCTTCGCTATTGTTCCGCTATGCATCTTCGCTTTCATAGCCGCTCACGCAGTGGGGCAGGGAGCTGTAATCTGGGTATTCATTTCCGAGATATTCCCGAATCTTCACCGAGCGCAGGGTCAGACTCTGGGAAGTGCTACCCATTGGGTATTCGCCGCCCTGCTTACATACTTTTTCCCGCAGATGGTGGAGGCTTTCCCGGCTAGCGTCGTCTTTGGGTTCTTCTGTTTCATGATGGTTCTCCAGCTTGTCTGGGTTAAGCTTTTTGTGCCTGAAACTAAAGGGACGTCACTAGAGAAAATGGAAGTGAGGTTGGAGCGGGGATCTTGAAGGAAAGCAGTATTGTGAAAGTACTCGTAACGGGGCATCGCGGTTTTCTTGGCACTGCATTTTGCGAGCGATTTGCGCGATCGTATGATTTCGTTGGCTACGATTTGAAGGATGGTGATGATCTTCATGACTTAGATCGGCTAGTAGAGCGAATGGAGGGCTGCGATCAAGTCGTTTATCTGGCGGCATACCGCGTCCGGTAGAGGGGGAGCCACTGGAGCGTTTCTTCGAAGAGAATGTAGTGGCTACGCTAGCTGTTCTCCGGACTGCCGAGCGGGCAGGGGTGCGGCGATTCGTCTATGCGAGTTCCACTACGATATACGGAATCGAACACGGAATTCCGTTTTCGACGCCGATCGAAGAAAGCCAGCCGTTTGTATCCCAGTATCTGACGGCGGATCGGCTAAGCTGCCAAGAGGAGGCGCTCTCTTACCACGCTTCCAAGGTAATGGCGGAGCAGCTCGTGGCTTGGTTTGGGTTAAATCGCAAATTGGAGACGATCGCCTTGCGTTTTGGACCTATTAATAAGCAGTTTTTGGGTACGAGCGTATCGCTCCCTAACGCGACGAATGCGCCATCCGCGCCCCAGGGGAATTCTGGTACGAGCCCTTCAGTATAGTCGATGAATTGGAGCATATCGATACCTCTCGAGCCGAAGAGCGACTGGGCTATGTTCCTTCCCCAATCGAGTACACTCGACTCTGGATGAACGAGCCCGTTAAAGCTTTATCCCACGCGAATACACTTCAATCTAAATCAAAGCGATTGGTAAGCAGTATGAAAACTAGTTGGATAGCCGCTAAGCAATTTTTGAGCGGAGCTTTTAAAAGACGACCTTCACCGACTAATTGTAGACACTTAACAATGACACCTAAAAGACTTTTCTCTGTAGCTATGCGCCTCTGCGCGAGCTTTCTATTTTTTCATCTATTACTGCTAGCTGATTATAAGCCAAACGTCATTCTGATCATGACCGATGATCAGGGGTATGGTGACTACAGTTGTCACGGGAACCCGCTGTTGCAAACTCCGGCTCTGGACAAGCTGCATTCCGAGAGTGTTCGACTGACGGATTTTCACGTGGCGCCTATGTGCACTCCGACTCGCGGTCAATTGATGACGGGAATGGATGCCATGCGCAACGGAGCAACGGCGGTTTGTCAGGGACGTTCCATGATGGTTAATGGAATAAAACTTATGCCTGAATATTTTGCCGAGGCTGGATATGCGACGGGGCACTTTGGCAAGTGGCACTTGGGTGACAGCTATCCGCATCGCCCCCAGGATCGCGGTTTTCAGGAAACACTCCATCATCCGGCATGGGGTATTACTTCATTGGCTGATCATTTCGGCAACACCTACTGGGATCCTTGGCTGAAGTACAACGGCGAAGATAAGCGATACAAGGGTTACTGCACGGATATCTTCTTCGGCGAAGCCATGGACTGGATGAAGAAACAGAAAAAGGCTGATAAGCCATTCTTCCTCTATTTGCCGACCAACACGCCTCATGTGCCAAACTGGGTGGATGAGGAGTATTCAAAACCTTATGCTGATGTCGGTACTTACAACGGAGTAGAAGTGCCGGCGGCCTTTTATGGGATGATCGCTAACATCGATGAGAATATGGCGAAACTTGAAGACTTCCTCGTTATGGAAGGTCTCAAGAAAAACACCTTGCTGATATACCTGAATGATAATGGTACGCAGAGTAGGGAAGCTTCGGAGATTTATAATGCCGGCATGCAGGGATACAAACGTGGCATGTTAGATGGCGGTCACCGGGTCGCTTGTTTCTGGCGTTGGCCGGAAGGTCTGTCGGCAGGCAAGGACATCGCTGATTTGACCCAGATACAGGATATTCTCCCGACCTTAGCTGAATTCTGCGATCTCCCGAAGCTTTCGAAAAATATCGATGGAACCAGTCTCGCGAAGCTTTTGCAGGGCAAGCAGTCGAAGCTTAAGGATCGCAAAATTGTTATCCAGTATTCGAATCGGGAGGTTTCGGCTATCCGCTGGGACCACGCCATCGTGCTTTGGGATAAATGGCGACT
>CAZFUD010000044.1:0-23904 GCA_964521705.1 uncultured Opitutaceae bacterium
GCGCCTTTTAAAAACAAATCAAAATCACACGACCGTAGAAAATTGGGGGCCCGATGACAATTGGAAGCCAGACAGGAATCGTGGCCAATACCTTGGCTGGCCCGTCACCATTCCAATTGAAAAGCAATACGGCCGCCAAGCTGCTGGGCATCTGCCAGAAATCTCTATCCCTGGCAGCTCCCATGAGGTCATCGCGGCCCGGGTCCTTAACGAGACTACAGGAGAAATTGAATACACGCGACCTGTCAAGGGCGGCGACATGGCCAAACTCAAGGTATTCGACAAAACCGCCAAGCACACGGTAACCCTCTTGGACTCTGAAGGCGAGGAACTGAAAAAGCTGGAAGGCCAGCAAGCCCAATAATCGCTACAAAGGTGGCGGCCGATCTCCGAACGGCCACATTCATATGCATTGGCGGCTCGGAGATCGGCCGCTAACACATGCTATTGCTTAATTGTACCAATAATAGAGATACATCTCATTTAGCATGTATCCATAGACTGTTTCGAGATTAACCGATGCTCGCCGATAGAAGCGGGGTTATCCCGCGATTTACAGTTTGATCGACATCGCAGGATAAACCCACTCCTACCGCCTAAAACCGCCATCCCCGCCCATTCACAACTTGCCAAGCCAGTCGAGACCTACACACTCCTAATCCATTCATCGGGTCTCTCCATTCATAATTCTTCCTTACGTCCATGCCTCATATTAACGCAGGAAAAACGAAACCAGAATACGATGTTATCGTAGTCGGATCAGGCGCCGCTGGTGGCCAAACGGCGTACACACTGGCCATGGAAGGCGTCAAAGTCCTGATGCTGGAAGCAGGACGGGACTACGACCCTGTCACGGAGACGCCGATGTTCAACACCCCCCAGCAAGCGCCCTTACGCGATGCCGGGACGCCAGAGAAACCTTTCGGGTTTTACGACGCGACTTCTGATGGTGGCTGGAAAGTACCCCACGAGCCCTATACGAACGCTTCCGACAAGGCCGAGGAGCAGTTCTGGTGGTGGCGGGCCCGCATGCTTGGCGGCCGCACAAATCACTGGGGCCGCATATCCCTGCGTAACGGGCCCTACGACTTTAAAGGCAAGAGCCGCGATGGAGTTGGGTGGGACTGGCCTCTTGGATATGACGATGTCGCTCCCTACTACGACAAGGTAGAGTCCTTGATCGGAGTTTATGGAAGCAACGAAGGCCTAGAAAATACCCCCAATTCTCCCGATGGCGTTTTGCATCCGCCACCCAAGGCCCGTGCCAGCGAAATCTTCACCCACAAGCATGCCAAGAAACTGGGTATTCCGGTCATTCCCATCCACCGGGCAGTGATGACCCAGCGTATGGACTCCAAGCGGATTCCCAAACGCCTGCATCCCAACAACCCAAAGGCCGCCAAGACCTTGGCCCAAGAGATGGATCAGCGACTCGCATGTTTCTGGGCTACTCCTTGCGGTCGCGGCTGTTCGATTAAAGCGAACTACCAATCGACCACTGTTCACATCCCGCCTGCTCTCGCCAGCGGCAACTTGGACATCATCACCAATGCCATGGCTCGCGAAGTGGAGATCGATTCCCAAGGGAAAGCAACTGGCGTCAACTTCATCGATAAGACCACCGGACTCGACTACTCGGTCAAGGGTAGGACCATCGCCCTAGCCGCCAGCTCCTGCGAAACCGTCCGCATCTTGCTCAATTCCAAGAGCAGCCTGTTTCCCAATGGCCTAGCCAACGGGTCCGGGCTCGTCGGTAAGTACATAATGGATACTGTTGGGGCCCGTTTAGGTGGGCAAGTGCCTGCAATGGAGAATATGCCGCCTCACAACGAAGATGGGGCAGGGGGCGGCCATTCTTATGTACCCTGGTGGCTCTACAAAGAACAGCTGGCTGGGAAGCTCGACTTTCCTCGAGGCTATCACATCGAGATGGGTGGAAGTCGGCGATTGCCAAGTGTGGGCACGTTTGACGGGCTTGAGCGATTCACCGGCGGGAGCTACGGCAAGCAGCTCAAAGAAGATGCCAAGCGCTACTACGGTTCTTTCGTCCGCTATGGCGGTCGAGGTGAAATGGTGCCCAACGACGACTGCTACTGCGAAATCGATCCCAAAGTGCGGGATAAATGGGGTATCCCGGTTTTGCGGTTCCACTGGAAATGGGGCGACTACGAGATTCGCCAGGCCGCCCATATGCACAAAACTTTTGCCGAGCTCATTACGGAGATGGGCGGAACGGTCATTGATGAGGTCGATCCCACCGGTCGGAAGGCGATAGAGCCTGGGGGATTAATTATTCACGAAGTCGGTGGAGCCATTATGGGCGATGATCCTAGTACGTCAGTAGCCAATCAATATAGTCAAACTCACGAGGTCAGCAATCTCTTCCTAACCGACGGAGCGCCATTCTGCTCCAATGCGGACAAGAATCCAACTCTGACCATCATGGCTCTAGCTTGGAGGTCAGCCGATTACATGATGGACGAAATGAAGAAAGGGAATATCTAAAAAATGGATGCTAACGATACTTCAATTCGCCTCGATCGTCGTTCGGCTATCAAATGGATGCTGACGGCATCGGCTACCCTTCCCTTTCTCAAACCGGATTCCCTAGCCCAATCGGGCCCTGCCATACCCACACCCGGTGGATACGGACACGATCCTAACTTGATCGCTACGGAAATCCCATGGGACCGAACCCTAACAGAGGAACAATTGAAGACGACGACTGCTCTTTGCAACGTCGTCCTCCCACGCGTTGACGATTCTCCCAGCGCTAGCGAGCTCAGCGTACCGGACTTCATCGACGAATGGGTCAGCGCTCCCTATCCCGATCAGCAATCCGATCGCAGCGTGATTCTTCCGGGGCTCGATTGGATAAACCAAGAATCGAACAAACGCTTTCAAGAGCCATTCTACGACCTTTCCGACTCGCAGAAAACAGCTATCTGCGACGACATCGCTTACTTGCCGGAAGCGGCTTCCCAATACCAAGAAGCGGCCCGCTTCTTCGCCAAGTATCGCAACCTCACCATGGGTGGCTACTATACCAGCGATTATGGGACCAAGGAAGTTGGCTATGTAGGCAATGTCGCGTTAGCCAAATTCGACGGTCCACCACCCGAGGTCCTCAAATTCCTCGGCGTCGATAAAGCGCCCTGGTAGAGGCTAATCGATGATACGGACAGGGAATAAGCGGCTTTTCTGATTCGTAGGAGCGGGTTTATCCCGCGATGACTCGATGCATCATGCGACAAAATCGCGGGATAAACCCGCTCCTATGCTTCGCGATGAATGGAGGATATTTCATTTATAAACTTCTTCCTACATACATCGATAGGTTGATTGATCCAACCAACCTATGATCGATAGCGCAACGGCGGGAGTTTCCTATACCAGTTTCGGTTTTCCCAAGAACAAAGAAACGCTTTCCCCAGCCAAGGAGGCTGAAAAATCTCGGATCGAGGCGAGCCTAGCTGTTCTCCAGAAGAAGATCGATGAGAAGGAAGGTTCAGAAAGATCAAGTCGAGCGCCTGACGGAACGTGATGGCGAAGTCAGGGCTCACGAAATGGCTCATTTAGCCGCTGCCGGTTCTCTCGCTCAAGGCGGAATGAAACTCACCTATCAAACAGGACCTGATGGGCGCCAATACGCCGTTGGCGGTAGCGTTAAAATCGACACATCGGAAGCCCGGCCCCCAGAGGAAACAGTCCGCAAAGCACAGCGTATTCGAGCCGCTGCTCTGGCCCCATCCGATCCCTCTCCTCAAGATTTGCAAGTGGCTGCCAAGGCCAGTCAGATGGAGGCCAGGGCTCGGGCTGAGATTATGGCCAAAAAAAGCGAAGCCATCCAAGCGACGGATTCCCGCCAATCGTCAATCTATAGCTCCATCGAGAATTCCGACTCACTTGCTTAAGCTGGCCAAATTAATCGGCAGCCGAAAAGCCATCCGGGGCGTCACCGGTAAAATAAACATCCCTATCCGGTCGTGATCCTGGAGAGTGAATATCAAGCATTTCTAAGGGTCGCTCTTGGGTAACGAATCGATGCCGGGTTCCAGGTGGCAATCGCAAGAAGTCTCCCGGCTCCAGGATGAACGCTTCGTCGTCCAGATAGGCTGTCCCCTTACCAGCTACGACGTAATAGATCTCTTCGGCGATCTTATGGTGACTTTCACTGGTCTCTTGATTCGGTTCGATACGTACGCGATAGGCGGTGAACTGCCCCTCCTCATTCGCAGAAATCAAAGACTCGATTTCGTAAGGACCGAGGGATTCCACCTTACTGTCCGTCGCTTTTTTGCTATAGAGGATTTTCACAAAGCTCGTTTAGGCTATGGTTTCTCTGAAGACAAGCCCCGGAAACTATCTATCAATTAAAATGATTTCTATTTCCCCTGTTCCTCCAGTCTCCCCATCATGTAAAGCGAGCCAATCAGTATCACTCCGCCAACTACAATTCCAATTCCGATTGTTTCATCTTTAAGAAAGATGGCCGATTCGACAACTCCGCACAGCGGAATAAGAAACCTGAAAGCCGAAAGGACATTCAAGCTGTAAAGGTGGATGAGTCGATTCCAAACGCCAAAGGCGGTAGCCGAAAGAATCGCTAGATAGACGGTTACCCAGAAAGTCGGCCACGAGTAGTTTTCAATGAACGGTCTAGCGTCGTAGGCTCCCACCGCAGTCAGCATTAGACCGCCGATGAACAGCGACAGGGCGGTCACTACACGGGCTCCTAGGAGGGGCACGATCTTCTTCATGAAAATGGCCCCGAAAGCTCCAGAAAGGCCCACGCATGAGAACGCGACTACCCCGTAAGCAACATTGCCGCTTCCCACTCCTGGAGCATAAACGGCGATGGAAATCCCAATGAGACAAGTCCCCAAGGCGATCCACTGCTTTACCGTTGGGAATGCCGTATTGAGAAAAAGCGGAGCCAGGAGCACCCACATGATGCTGCCAGTCCCGTTGAGAAGCGCCCCGAGCGAGCCACTAGAGACACTCAGTCCGTAGTAGAAGAACACATACTGTCCAAAGGTCTGCCCGATCGTTACTCCGAACAATAGTCCCTTTGGGGCTTCCGTGTACCGCTTCCAAACGTTCTGCCCGCTCACAAGCATTACCAGAATTCCCGCCAGCGTAAATCGCGTTCCCGCGAAAAGCAGTTTTTCCCCATACCCCTCTAAACCTAGATGGGCGTAGCTCAGCTTGATGACAGGAAAGGCGCTTCCCCAAAGCGCGGCGCACAGGATTGCTTGCAGGTAGAAACTTATGGGCAGGCGATTCATTTGATTTGGGGAATGGAAACAAGCGCCGATTGGTCGCCGTTGGCAATCACGGTCTTTTGGGACTAGCTGTCGCTCAATTTATCGTAGATAGAGAAAAGGTAGGAAGGATCGGCTCGATCCTCTAAGGCACTGACATGGAGGACCGAGCCGGCCCCCTCTACCAATTATCTACTTCCAGACTAAAAGATTGCCCGGTTGGAGGTGGGCAATCAGCCTCGTGAAATGACTAGCATTCGTTCTCTCGACCCAATGAGTCGTCGTGACGCCCTACGGACCATCTCTCTCGGCGCCGGCGCTCTCGCTGCACCGCAGCTTCTTAAAGCAAAGGGCAACCTTGCCTCCAACGGGCTCACACTCGCCGTGCAACAATACTCTTTTAATCGCCAACTTCGGGCGGGAGAACTCGATATTCTCGACTATCCCAAGACCGTGGTCGAAGGAACCGGAATCGCCGCCCTAGAGTACTTCAATGGCCACTTTCAGGACAAATCCGGCGAAACACGCTTTTTTCGCGAACTCAAGCAGCGGGCCAACGACGCCGGAGCTACCTGCACGCTGATGCTCTGCCGATCGGAAAACGCGCTCGATTCATCTGATTCCAATATTCGCTATCAGTCCGTTGAGGAACACATTCCGTGGCTGGAAGCCGTGCGTCAGTTGGGAGGGAAAGCCATTCGTGTCGATTGCCGATCAAGCGGGGACTACGAAGAGCAGAAAAATTACGCTGTAGATGGGCTAAGCCAGCTCTCAGATGTAGCTCGTCCCTTCGGGATGAACATTCTGCTAGAGAATCATGGAGGCTTCTCCAGTAACGGGAAGTGGGTAGCAGATGTTATGAAGCGAGTGAATAAGTCCAATTGCGGCACGCTTCCGGATTTCCAGAACTTCACAGACTACGATCACTACCTAGGCGTCAAAGAAATGATGCCATTCGCTAAAATCGTTTGCGCCAAGTCCAAGGAATTCAATGCCGACGGCAATGAAGTCAATGTCGACTACGAGCGAATGATGAAGATCGTATTGGATTCTGGATTCAAAGGCTCTATTGGCATCGAGTTCGAGGGACACGGAGTCGATCCCATAGAAGGTATTCTGGCTACCAAGCACCTGATAGAGCGGGTCGTGGCTAAATTAGTATAGAGAGGGCTTTCAGCCTCTTGGCTACAGGCAGGATGCCTGCGCTACTCTTTGTTCGATTCAGTCGATTGGGGACAATCGACTCTACCTTAGCGCAATCGCGGAGAAGCGCCGCACTACTTAAAGACGTTACTGCAAACACAGGCTGGAAGCCTGTGCTACCCTTCGTTGATCGTGCAGCGGCGATCGAAATGTGTGTAACCACCATCTACATACAAAATCTGTCCGGTTGTGTGCGATGATCGCGGAGAAGCGACGAACACTACCGTATCCGCGATTTCCTGAATCGTGGTCATTCGCTTCTCAAGCGGAATCGATTGGCGGATCGCCGCCAAGCTCTCCTCCGGATTGGGTTGGGTAGATATCCAGCGCTCGTAAAGCGGCGTCATCACCTCCGCGGGAATAACGCAGTTTACCCGGATGCCGTCGCCGGCCAAATCCAAGGCCCATTCGCGGGTCAGTCCGTTGATTCCACCTTTAGACGCCGCGTATCCTGAAGTTCCTCCTTGTCCAGTCTCAGCCACTTTGGACCCGATATTCACGACGCATCCCCGGCTAGCTTTCAAAGCGGCCAGAGAGTGATGAACGAGCGAGTAGCATTGAGTGAGGTTGCGCTCCAAAGATTCTCGGAATGCATCGAGACCCGCTTCGAGCCCGACCCCGTCGTTAACTCCCGCATTGTTTACGATGGCATCGATACGACCAAACTCTTCGAGCACACTAGCCACTGCCTTTTTGACGTTTTCCTCATCCGTCATCTCGACGAAGCGGAAACTGGCAGCTCTCCCCTCTTCTCTGAGCAAATGAACAAAGGCGTCGCCTTCTTCTTGGTTACGGCCAAACACGACAACCTTTACCCCTTCTTCGGCGAATGCCCGGGAAATCCCTTCTCCGATTCCCTTGTTACCACCGGTGACGATGACCACTTTGCTTTCTAATTGCAGATCCATTACTCTCAGATTCCTAAAGATCCGCGATTCGATAGCAAAACCAATCCTCAGGATTCTCATCACCCTCTGGAAATTCGTCCCTACCGGCGTGTTATTTTCGCCAATATCATTTGCCTTGCAAAGCTTAGCTGGCCTAACGTTCCTCTCTTTCATAGAACCCCGCGTTCTCTCCCATGCGTTTCCATCGATCTTTCTCCCTCGCCACGGTCTTTATTGCCTCCTCTATCGCCTTTTCGAAGCCCGCCGATTTACCGGACGGCTATACCTTGCAATATGAGCAATCCTTTGGATCCAAATCCTCCTTCGACGCGTTCATGATGACTGATCGGTCCGCTTGGAAGCTCCAGAAGGAAAACGGCAATCAAGTCCTCGCTCTCGTCGGCGCCAGCGAGTACGAACCACCCCACCGCTCTCCCTACAACATCGCCCTCATCAAGGGCATAACCTTCGGCAGTTTCGTTCTTGAGGTCGATATTCTGCAAAGCGGCGTCAAACGAACCCCTATCGCTCAATTTATGAAGGAAAATCCTGACCCCACAAAAGCTGGCGGTTATGCTCACCGGGATCACTGTTTCTTTTTCGGCTTCGAGGACCCAAGCCACTACATGTATATTCACATCGCCAAGACCGGCGATAACAATGCCCACAATGTATTCGTGGTAAACGAATCGCCACGAACGCCGATAACCGATTTCCGCACCGTGGGCGTGGACTGGGGAGTCAACGAATGGCGCAAGATACGCATCGTCCGGAATGTCGAGAGATCGACAGTCGCCCTATACTTTGACGATATGCTCACCCCTATCATGATCGCCGACGACGTGCCTTTCGAAAGGGGATTCATCGGCTTCGGCTCCTTCGATGACATGGGTTGGGTAGACAATATCAAGATCTGGGCACCCGAGCCCAAAAGCGATAGCCGGGTGTTTTTCGAATAGCGGTTTTGGCCCAATAGTCACGCTAAAGAGCCAATCCATCTGTATCCATTATTTCATGAGATTCGCAATCTGTAACGAAACCTATCAAGGCTGGGATCTGGCAAAGACTTGCGAGAGTGTCCGTAAAACTGGATACGAGGGACTCGAAATTGCCCCGTTCACATTGAACGAGGATCCCCGCGATATCACAATCGCCCAGGCCGAAGCTGCCGGCAACACCGTTCGCGATCATGGACTCGAGGTCGTCGGTCTTCACTGGCTGCTCGTTAAGCCCGAAGGCATGCATCTGACTACGCCAGATGACGCGGTCCACCAAAAGACCCTCGATTTCGGACGACACTTAGCCGACCTTTGCGCGGCCATGGGAGGGGATGTCATGGTTTGGGGAAGCCCAAAGCAGCGGAACGTAGCTGAGGACGAAAACTATGATGCCGCTTTCCAACGGGCTGCGGATTTGCTCCGCTCCCTGGGCGAGCACTGCCAATCTTGCGGCGTGTCCGTAGCGATGGAGCCGCTGGGAACGCAGGAAACGAATTTCCTTACTTCAGCCAAAGAGACCATCGCTCTTATTGACCGTATTGATAATCCCAATATCCGACTCCATCTCGATGTGAAAGCGATGTATGCCGAGGGTGGATCCATCCCGGAGATTATCGAATCGAGTAAAGACTATACCATTCACTTCCATGCTAACGATCCGAATCTGCTCGGACCCGGCATGGGGAAAGTTGATTTCAATCCCATCGCCAAAGCCCTTGAAGCAAGCGGCTACGATCGCTGGGTTTCTGTCGAAGTGTTCGACTACTCTCCTGGAGCGGAAACGATCGCTCGGGAAAGCCTCACCAACCTCAAAGAAGCATTCACCCATACCCACACGAAATCCCTATGAGCAACGACCCATCCGACAACAAACATGCTATGCTCGCTGAAGCCGAGGGAGCCCCTCTGCTTAAGCGGTTCGGAATTTACACTAAGCTTTCAGGCCCCGGTTGGCTTCAGGGAGCAATCACTCTGGGAGGCGGTTCCCTAGCAGGCGCCCTTTACCTGGGTGTGATCGCCGGTTTTGGACTCCTGTGGCTGCAGCCCTTGGCCATGCTTTGCGGCATTGTCATGTTGTCCGCCATCGCCTACGTGACGCTGTCGACCGAGAAATCGCCGTTTGGATTGGTAAATAACCACCTCTCGCCCGCACTCGGATGGGCCTGGATGGTCGCCACCATCATGGCCAATATTGTTTGGTGCATGCCTCAGTTCAACCTGGGGCGAGCGGCTATTCAGCAAAACCTACTGCCTTTCGTCGGAGACAGCACAGCATCTACCATCGTCATTTGCCTTATTCTCCTGGCGATCGGATTTATCGTCAACGTGCTGTATGAATCGGAGGGGGCAGGACGCCGGGCGTTCGACCTGATCATTAAAGCCATGGTCGGGCTCATTGTCATATCTTTTTTCGCGGTGACTCTTACACTGTTCATCAGCGGGGACATCAGCATCAGCAAGATTCTCGGTGGCATCATCCCGAACCCCAAGCTTCTCCTGGAACCCGCCGCAGGCTACACGAATCTCATCGCCCAATCTTCTCAGCCGGAGTGGTGGACTGCTAAAATTGCCAACGATCAGCGCGACATCATAATCACCGCCTTTGGGACCGCGGTAGGGATCAACATGACTTGGCTTCTTCCCTATTCCTTGCTCAACAAAAAGTGGGGAAAACTGCATCGGAGCTTCTCTATGTTCGATTTGTCGATAGGTCTGTTCGTCCCCTTCTTTCTGGCGACCGGGTGTGTCGTTATCGCTTCAGCCTCCCAGTTTCACGGTCAAACCGGGGATGTCGATCCAGCCGCCGGCGCTGCAACACTCGCCCAACTGGCCGCAGCCCATCCAGGCGTGCCCAATGCAGCAGACCAGGAATTGGCTCTCACCTTGGTCAAGCGCGACAATTTCCAGCTCGCTACTACACTCGAGCCCCTGGCAGGCAAAGTGGTTTCCCAAACTATATTCGGCCTTGGTGTGTTGGGGATGGCGGTATCAACAATTATCATACTAATGCTTATAAATGGTCTCGCCTTCCAGGAACTGCTCGGAAAGCGAGGCGACAAGGGGGCCCACTACATCGGTTGCGCGGTATCCGGAGTCGCGGGATTCGCAGGACCGTTTATTTGGACGGGGGCTGCAGCCGCAGCTCTAGCCATACCTACATCCGTAATAGGAGGCTCTCTGATTCCCATAGCCTATTTCACATTCTTGCTGATGATGAATTCCAAGAAGGTTCTGGGAGAGGATAGGCCCCAAGGATCCGCCCGAATCATTTGGAACGTTCTCATGGGATTGGCCACGGGTATCGCCACGATCGGCTCGATCTGGGTCCTATCCGGAAAAGCCCATTTCAACAGCTGGCAAGGAATGATCCCGGCAGCAGGTCTTGGGCTCTTAGTCATTTTGCTCGTCGTGGGCGGGGCCTCGTTTATCAAGAACGAAAAAAGCTAATGAAATTCGGAATTATCGGTTCGGGCATGATCGCCCGGTTTCACGCGAAAGCGATCGAGGCGATGCCTGGATCCGAGCTGCGCTCGATCTACAGTCGAAACGCGTCTAGCTCAGGGGCGCTTGGCGAAGAGTTCGGATGCCAGACCTTTGACGATCTCGACGCCTTTCTAGCGGATCCTGAATTGGAGATCGTAACGATCGCAACGCCGTCCGGCGCCCACCTTGAGCCTTCCGTTGCCGCGGCTCGGGCGGGCAAGCACGTCATTTGCGAAAAGCCTTTGGAGATAACCACTGACCGCGTAGACCAAATGGCGGCCGTCGGCAAGGAATGCGGCGTGACGATATCAGGGATCTTCAATCGCCGTTTCAATCCAGGCTTAGTCGCGCTCAAGCGAGCCGTCGATGAGGGCAGGTTCGGCCAAATCTCGCTAGCCGATGCTTACATAAAATGGTATCGGGACCAAGACTACTACGATTCAGGCCAATGGCGAGGCACTTGGGAGCTTGACGGTGGAGGAGCCCTCATGAACCAATCGATTCATGCCATCGACCAACTCCTTTATGTGGCCGGGCCGATAAAGTCCGTTGTCGCCATCACCGCCACTCTAGCCCATGAACGTATCGAAGTTGAAGATACGGCTGTAGCGCTTTTGGAGTTCGAGAGTGGCGCTAAAGGCGTAATCCAAGGCTCCACCGCTTGCTGGTCTAAAAATGGACACGCCGCTGAGGTCCAGATTTGCGGTGACAGCGGTTCCGCCTTCCTGGCCGACGACAAGTTCCGCATCTGGGAATTCAAGGAAGAGGGGCCAGAAGATGAGAAGATTCGAGCGGAGCAAATGATCAAGGTCGACGCGATTGGGCAAGGAGCCAACGATCCCAGCGCTATCGATTTTTCTGGCCACCAACAGAATTTCGAAGATGTCGTCCAGGCAATTCAGGAAAAACGGGAACCCCTGGTCAATGCCGCCGAGGCTCGTAAAGCAGTCGCCTTAATCAACGCTATTTACGAGAGCGCTCGGAACGGCTCCAAGAAAGTCCTGCTTTAGAGAACTGTCCGCCAATCCCGAGGTTAGATGCCATGATCGAAGCGTTGATATTCGATCTTGATAACTGTCTGGCTCCCGCAATGGAGATCGGAACCGAGCTCTACGGCCCCGCCCTTGAAGCGATTAAAGAGGCGAATCTTGGAACGCTTTCTTCCAACGCTCTTGAGGAAGCGATTAATGATATCTGGTCACACCCATTCGACTGGGTAGCCAACAAGCACGGTTTCTCGCCTAAGATGATAACCACCGGTATTAGCGAATTCGGAAAAATCGAGACTTCAAGTCAGCTCCATGGCTATGGAGACCTTTTCGTTCTCGAGTCTTTAGACGTTCCCTTATTCTTGGTGACCTCTGGCTTTCGTCGATTGCAGGAAAGCAAAGTTCGAGCTCTGGGAATCGCAAACCGTTTCCGAGAAGTAATCGTCGATGCCATCGACGAGCCAGAAACAAGAATCTGGAAGAAAGGGATTATCAAAAGAATACTGGATACTTATGGATTTTCACGAGACCGGATTGTCGTTGTTGGCGATAGTCAGCACTCGGAAATCAAGGTAGCCGGGGAACTAGGCATACGATCCGTGCAGACGCTAAGACCTGGAGTATCTCCAGCGCCAAACGCTACCTATCGTATTGAAAGTTTGGACGAACTGCCGGCGATCCTAAAAGCGCTCGATATAGAGTGAATCCCTAATGATTTCGGGTAGCAGTCGATCTCCGAGCGACCAAAAAGGGCAGCATAGGCTTCCAGCCTGTGGCCTGTAGCTATGTTAAAGGCAGGATGCCTGTTCTACATTTTAAATGGGCGCTCGAAGATCGCCCGCTACCTGATTCACCTGAATAGTTTTAGCTCACTTAAAGATATCCAGCGATCTTATATCGGGTACTGGGTTCTGTCTCTGGCCAGAGCCTCGCGTGGCGAGAAACGGGTCCTTGCTGGGATCTCCCGCATTGGCCTCCTCCCCTTCGAATGGCTGATCTCCTTCATCATCGTCATCGAAAACGAATTCGTCGGCATCGTCGAAAAGCTTAGTCATTCGCCTTACTTCAGAATGAAGAATCAGGGACGGGTTGGCAACGCGACCCTTTTTCACGAAATCGAATAAGCAAGGGTAGTACTGCTTGGTGTAGCGTTCTTTGAATTCGTCCACCCATTTGTTGGAAACGCCATGGCGATTCGCCAGAAGAACTACATCGGAGAAGTGGATACAGCAATCATACCAGGCGATCAATTTCTCCTCCTCGTGAGCTCTGTGGCAATCGACTACGCAAATCACTCTTGCCAATTCATATTCAGAGCGTTGCAGCCACTGATAAAAAGCCTCCACCGAATCTGCAGGACCCGCGAGTCCATCGGCAACTATGAAGACGCATTCTCCCGATACTTGCCCGAAATCCAGCCCAGCTCCTTTCCATTCGTAGGTTTGCGCCTGGCAACCAGTTCGATTCACAGCGGCCAGCCCATCCCACTTGCCGACTTCGTCTTTCGATACCCAAATCTCGACCGAAGTCGTCGGGTCCAGTCCAAATTCAACGAGGTCAGACACGACCGTGGCTCGACCTGTCCCTCGAGATCCCAAAACTAGGTAAACAGTCTTATTCAAGAATAGAGCGAGTTTAGGATTCGAGTTTCGAAATAGATCAGAATGAGAAAATCCGATTTTGGGCGTGGTGACGCATCCAATGATCCAATACTACAAGATTAGTCATCGCCTCGACAATCGGTACGGCTCGCGGCAAAACGCAAGGATCGTGGCGCCCGCGGGCCTTCAACTCGGTTTCCTTCCCTTCGGTGTCCACCGTCGGCTGGGACTGGAGCAATGTAGCCGTTGGCTTGAAGGCCACACGGAACCTGACCTCCTCGCCATTGGTGATTCCTCCCTGCACGCCACCCGACCGATTGGTTTTGGTACGAATCTCTCCGTCCCGGTTTTCGAAATGATCATTGTGCTGAGAACCTTTCATCGAAGTTCCAGCGAACCCACTGCCCACTTCGAATCCTTTAGTGGCCGGCAACGAAAGCATGGCTTTAGCCAGGTCGGCCTCGAAGCGATCGAATACCGGCTCTCCCAAGCCCACCGGGAGATTGCGGGCAACGCACTCGATAATGCCACCCACTGAATCGCCTTGGCTACGAACTTCGCGAATCCGCTCAATCATAGTCTGAGCCGTTTCTGCATGTGGGCAACGAACGGGATTAGCCTCCACGAGCTCAGGAGATGCATCGGCTGAATCAGGCATCTCAATATCGTGGATACGCTTTACGTAGGCGATGGTCTCTACGCCTGCTGACAATCTTAGAATTTTCTTCGCCACAGCCCCGGCGGCTACCCGTCCGATCGTCTCGCGAGCGGAAGACCTTCCGCCGCCTTCGGGATTCCGATGCCCGAATTTTGCCTGATAGGTATAGTCCGCGTGAGATGGCCTGAACTTCTCCTTCATCTCCGTGTAAGCTTCCGGACGCTGATCCTTGTTGAAAACCAGCATGGAAATGGGTGTGCCCGTGGTTTTCCCTGCGTATAGGCCGGAGAAGATTTGCACGCGGTCGGACTCTTTTCGAGGTGTCACGATATCGCTCTGACCCGGACGGCGTCGATCGAGCTCAAGCTGTATATCCTCCTCGGTCAAAGGCAGATTAGGAGGACAGCCATCGATCACGACCCCCACTGCTCCCCCATGGCTTTCACCCCAGGTACTGATAGTAAATAACTTGCCGAAGCTATTTGGCATGCGACGACCCTACGCCCATGCATGAACGGATAAAGTAAAAAGTACGAATCCATTGCGGCCCGCACGAAAAGATCCCAGGGCGTTTTCAGGTAGCGGGCGATCTCCTATCATCTACGATGAAACAGGCTCGAATCAGATAACGGGATCGCAACCGCCTAGATCCCCGCTCCCGATCTGTTGATTCATCCCCAGGGCGGGACTCGCCTCTTTGCAGGTCCCAATATTCTTAGCCGGAACCCCAACCACGGTGCAATGAGGCTTCACATCCTTTAACACCACGCTCCCGGCTCCGATCTTGGCACCTTCTCCAATCTTGATATTCCCAAGCACCTTCGCCCCAGCGGCAATGAGAACCCCGTCCCCGACCTTCGGATGCCTATCTCCTCTTTCTTTACCAGTACCCCCTAACGTCACCCCGTGCAACAAAGACACATTGTTTCCGACTACAGCGGTTTCTCCGATGACAACCCCTGTAGCATGATCGATCAGAATTCCATGCCCAATCGTCGCCGCAGGATGTATGTCTACCCCAAATACTTTGGAAATTAAACTCTGCAAATAGAGAGCAAGTGTTTTCCGCTCCTCGTACCAAAGGTGATGGGCGAATCGATAGGCCGATAAGGCGTGAAAGCCCTTGAAAAAAAGAAATGGATTTAGATATCCATTGGCCGCTGGATCACGATCTTTAACCACCTCCAGATCAATGCGGATGCTCTGCTGCATCGATTCTTCGGATTCCAAAATCTCCAGGAATAGATCGCGTAGCGTTATCCCCGGCAGGATCTCGTCACGAAGTTTCGAGGCCAAGGTGTAACTGAGAGCCGTATCAAAAGATTTTTGGCCTTGAATTGTCTCCTCGAGATAAGCCACCAACAGCCCCTCATTCTTGCCTGCCTGTTCAGCCTCCACTCGAAGCGATTCCCATATGTTGTCGTTGCTAAATTCCATCGTAAGATTCAAGCGAATCGGAATGCTAGGACATACCTACACGAACGCCAACCCTAATTCTTAAACCCTAGTCAACCGACAACCGGCCGAGTGAAAATTTGATTGCGATAAGCAAAATCGCCAATATTTCCCCTGAGCCAGAGGGGGGCCAAAAGTTGGAGAGAAGTTCGACAAATCGAGGCTCCTTAATTATCCTGATTGTTAACAGCAAACCTTACAAAAATCAGTCATAATAAGGAAGATACTCATTCTAATCGTCTTTCTTATCACCGTATCCGGAATCAGTTTTGGGGACGTAATTGTCACTAAAAGCGGTTCGAAAATCATTGGAAAAATCAAAGGAATCGATGGTGGAAAAATCCCCGTCGCGACCGATTTAGCAGGCGAAATCGTCATAGATCAAGGCCAGGTCGACCAATTGACTACTGATGAACCTGTCTTCGTATCCCTCGATAGTGGGGCTCCCTATTCTCGAAAACTCACCCGATCTCCCAACGGCGCTCTAAATGTCGCTACCGACAACGGCGACCTCGCTGTCACTGTCGACAACGTCGAAGAATGCTGGAAACCGGGAGAAAAAAGCCCCACTCAAATCAGAAATACGCGCCAGTGGGCCTATTAGGCGGCAGTCGACTTGCGGGGCAAGAGCGGGAACCCGGAGGCCACCGGGTTTGGTATGAATCTGCGAGCTACTCTGCAGGGGCCAAACGATCGGCTCGAGTTTTTCGGCCGAGCCAATTTTGAAGAAACTGATGGAGCGAAGAGCGCCGACGACGCCCGGGGCGGTGTGGACTATGCCAACCAAATCAACGATGCCTGGAACTGGTACGTAAGCAGCAAATCGGCCGAGAAGTCATTAAGGACACCGACCTTTTCGTCACAACCACAGCTGGTTTCGGTCACGCGATTACCAAAACGGAGACACGCTTTCTCAATCTCCGCGGCGGTGTCGGTTATCGCTTCAAAAATTATAGTTAGATCTTTGATGACGATTTGGGTCGCTTAATTCCCGTTCGCCCCAAGCTAAGAGCAGCTAGCATGGACTTCGGTCTCGAGCACAAAGAGAACCTCAAATGGGGCAACCTTGTGAATCGCATCAAATTCACTCCCACGGTAGAGGACTTCGGTAGCTTTCGGTTGTATCAGGATACAGCCATCGATTTGCCGCTCAAGGCCGAACGCTACAGCGTAAGACTAGGATTCTCCAATGACTACGATAGCGATGCGGATATTAGCGGCAAAGACGAACTGGACACGACCTACTATGTTCGCCTTGTTCTGAATTGGCAGTAAACGGACATACCCGTTCGCAAAGCGGGTAACTGAATTTCGAATGCCTCCGCGTTAAATCGCAGGGGCATTTTTTGGATCCGAAAACTTAGATGAGCGTCAGGACTCGGAATCGCCATTAATTCCAAATACCGCATCCACGTAATTATCAATCTGATACGGTTGTAGATCATCGGGCTGCTCTCCAAATCCCAGAAAATAAATGGGCAGTTTCAGCTCTCGGTATATACCCACCAGCGAGCCTCCACGACTGGTGCCATCCAGCTTGGTGACGATCAGTCCATCGAGCCCGAACTTCTCGTGAAACACTCTGGCTTGCTCGATGGAATTCGATCCCAAACTGCCATCAACGACGAGCAAGCTGTAGTGAGGAGCGGTCTCGTCATGCTTCTGCAACACGCGACGTATCTTGCTAAGCTCGTCCATCAAATTACTCTTGGTATGCAGGCGGCCGGCCGTGTCGATAATCAGCGTGTCCTTATTCCGGCTCTTGGCCGCTTGCCAAGAATCAAAGGCCACCGCTGCGGCATCCGCTCCGCGATCGCCTGACACGATATCCAGCTCGAGCCGATCCGACCATTCCTTTAATTGCTCGATGGCAGCCGCCCTGAAGGTATCGCAGGCAGCAACCAGCACTTGACGACCATCAGCCTTGCACTGGCTTCCCAGCTTAGCCGTTGTCGTAGTCTTGCCGGAACCGTTGACACCGACCAGACAGATGACCGTGGGCCGATCGTCCTTGTATTCAACCACGCCCTCCGAACCCTCGAGAACGCGCTTTAGCACAGCCGCTCCAATCGCCGCCACATCCTGTCCTCTCAGAGACTTATCTTTTCCGTAGGCTTCCTTCGTTTCCTCGATAATTTCCTCGGTCGTTTCGTATCCAAAGTCCGCTGCGAATAGCGCTTCTTCGAGCTCTTCGATCGAGGAGGCATCTAGCTTTGCCCGTCGAAAAAGCCCCCCTGTTGCATCGGCAATGCTCTGGGCCGATTTCGAGAGGCCTGTCTTGAATTTTCTAAAAAGCGATCGCATAGGTTAAACGGTCTTACACCATCTTCTTATTCCGCCAATTCCGAAATGGAAACGTTATGGCGACTACTCCCAACTCGCTTGTCTAGAGGGGCGATTCAATTGACCACGCAATCGGTCGAGAACGCCGTTGATAAAACGCCGAGACTCTTCCGCTGAATATTGCTTACTCAAGTCGATAGCTTCGTTGATGGTAACGACGGGAGGGATATCCTTCCTGAATAGCAGCTCGTAGATAGCCATCCGCAAGATGGAGAGATCGATCTTGGCAATCCTCTCAAAGTCCCAGTTGCTGGCTATCTCACGAATCTTAGCGTCGACAGCTTCGACATTTTCAATCACTCCAAATATCAGCTCGTCAGCGAAAGCGTAATAGTCGCGCTCCTGATTCTGATCCGCATAGAAGAGCCTCAGGTCCTCATTGAGATCCGTCGGCTGATTCAGGGACCACGAGTAGAGGTATTGCATGCAGGCTATCCGGCATTGGCGCCGCTGTGGCTTTCTTTGTTCGGCCATCTAAGTTCGTTAGCGAAGTTTTCGTCGAAGTTGGGCCATTTCCAGAGCGCACTCTCCGAATTCCTTGCCTTTCGGGATCGATCCAAGGCAACGTTCCCGAACTTGTTCCTCGCTATCTCCCACAATAACGCCGTTCACCACCGGGATGCCTGACTCGAGAGCGACTTGCTGCAATCCCATATTCGCGCCATCAGCGACCATTTCGAAGTGTCGCGTTCCCCCAGCGATAATCGCCCCTAACGCTATAATAACGTCATACTTTCCACTACCCGCAATCATTTGGGCAGCGATAGGCAACTCGTTGGAGCCGGGAACTCTCTCTATGTCCACTTGCTCGTCCGGCACCCCCGACCGGGAAAGCATGGATAGAACTCCATCGAGGAGGCCATCCACATAAGTTTGGTTGTAACGAGCCGCCACGATGGCGACCCTGAAGTCAGCCCCGTCAATCGAAGCAGGTTCTGGCGAGAGTCGGCTCATATTGAGAACGAAGAAGTTACCGGGAATGCGTTGCTTAGAGCGTTATGTAAAGACGGAACTGATGCCAGTTTCGCTTCAGGCTTTTCTCCAGTTTAGATCTTCTCAAACTCGCTAGACTGAAAACTAGCTAAACTTGCTCCTGGGCAACGATCTCGATCCCGTATCCATCGAGACCAACAACGTTTCGGCTGGTATTAGAGAGGAGTCGGATCTTTTCCAAACCGAGAGCCACCAGGATCTGAGCTCCGATACCGTAATCGCGCAACCCCATATCCGCTGGCTTGGACACACCGCCATCGATCTGAGACAGACCCTTATCCGGGCGACTGATCAACACAACGGCGCCTTTCCCCTCATCAGCGATTCGCCGCAAAGCGCCGCTCAGGTAATTCCCTCCATGTCCACCCTTCATCCGAAACAAATCGACAAAAAGGTTTTCCGCGTGCACGCGAACAAGTGTCGGTTCCGGGCCGATGTCGCCCGCTACGATTGCGTAGTGTTCTCGCTGATCGATTTTGCTCCGAAAAACCTTGAGTCGAAAGGATCCGTAGTCGCTTTCGAATGGCAGGTCCTGGGTCTCCTCGACCAACTTATCCCGCTTGCTCCGATACTCGATCAAGGCAGCTATCGATATCATTTTCAGGCCAAACTGCTCCTTGAAAGCAGTCAGTTCCGGAGTCCTGGCCATGGATCCATCATCGTTCAGGATCTCGCATATGGCTGCGCTGGGGAAGAGTCCCGCAAGCGAGGCCAAATCAATGGCAGCCTCGGTGTGACCAGCCCTTTCCAGGACACCTCCATCCTTGGCCTTGAGGGGAAAAATGTGACCTGGTTGAACCAGCTCGTCCGGACGCGTATCCGGATCGCCCAATAGCTGGATCGTGCGTGAGCGATCGTAGGCGCTTATTCCAGTGGATATTCCTTCGGCAGCATCAACGGACACAGTGAAATCGGTTTTGTGGGATTCCCGATTCTCGCCGACCATCTGATTGATTCCCAAGCGTTGCAGGTGATGGGCCGTGCTGGGAACGCAGATCAGGCCACGGGCGTGCCGAATCATCATATTCACCACTTCCGGAGTGATTTTGGATGCCGCGACAATGAGATCACCCTCATTCTCGCGAGATTCGTCGTCGGTAACAATCACCGGCCGCCCAGCAGCGATCTCGGCGATCGCCTCCTCTACGCGGTCGAAGGACGTTTCTGACTCCACCAGACTCATAATCGTGTTACAATGAAGGGACCCAGGGGATGAAGACAATCAGATTGCGGAATCAATTCCCAACCGGACACGAAAAAGCGAGAGCCCGTTCTCAAGCTCTCGCTTCTTAACAATCCATCTATTCTAAAAATAGGAACAAATTCTAAAACACGAAACGTCTTATAATAAGTGGTCGTAGACTGCTTGACGTCGCATTACCCATCGAGCTTGAATAAAAAACTCCACTTTTTTCGGAAATTCTTGGGAAATCGCTTACTCCGACATCGGAAGTAGAGCGGACTGGCCACGGAGAAATCGTCGTAGGCCCCTCTATGATGCTTTGCTTCAATAACTTAGGGACACGTAAGCGATACCATCTCAAAAATTCCTGAATCGACAATCGATCCCCTCTTTTTTCTCGAAAGTCTTTACCAAAACCGACTTTCTCGCGTCTTGTCTACCCGCAGCAACCCGTGATAGCCGCCGAGAATCTAACTAAAACTTTTCGCGATCGAAAGCGCGGGCTCGTCAGGGCGGTGACGGACGTCAGCTTTCATTGTCAGCCCGGAGAGATCTTCGGACTCCTCGGAGCAAATGGCGCTGGAAAGACTACCACCCTGCGAATGCTGGCCACCTTACTTGAGCCCACAAAGGGCGGCGCTACAATCGCTGGATACGACGTTAAGTCGCAGCCCCAAGAAGTTCGCCGTTCAATCGGCTTCCTATCGGGAAGCACCGCTCTCTACGGCCGGCTAACGGCCAAAGAAATGATCCGTTACTTCGGTCAACTGAACGGACTTGCAGGGAAGAAACTGCAAACGCGTACGGACGAGCTCATCGAGCAGCTAGAAATCGGAGAATTTCAAGATGGCCGTTGCGATAAGCTCTCGACCGGCCAAAAGCAGCGCGTCTCCATCGCCCGATCTATCGTGCACAGTCCACCAGTCATGGTCTTCGATGAGCCGACTAGCGGGCTGGATATGATGACTTCCCAAACGATCATGTCGTTTATCGAACAATGCCGTAGCGACGGTCTGACGGTGGTTTTCTCCACTCATATCATGAGCGAGGTCGAGCGGCTTTGCGATCACGTGGCTATCGTCCATCACGGGAAGATCGCCGCTGAGGGAACGGTTTCCGAACTGCAGTCTCAAACCCAGGAATCGGCTATGGAAAAAATTTTCCTGAAAATCGTCAACGAACTGGAAGAGGAGAATGTTTAAAAATTCTCTTAGCTTAGTCGTATTCAAAAAGGAAATTCTCGAATCTATTCGAGATAAACGGGTAATTCTAGGTGTAATCGTCTCTCCACTACTTGTTACTCCCCTATTGATGGGGACAATTTTCTTTTTCGCTGGCAAAAGGGCGATCGAAAAGAGACAGGCAACACTTGATATCGGGATCGTAAAACAGCAGCCCTTTCCCGAGCTTAGCAACTGGCTCGAAGATAAAGAGACCATCAACACCAGCAATTTCGCGACCAGAGAGGAAGCCTCGCAAGCGATTCAAGACCGAACTATTCGAGCGGCCGTCGTCATTCCTGAAAGCGCTCAAAACCAGTACCGAGACAATGGCTCAGCAGAACTAGAGATTCTCTTTAACGCATCTAATGAAAATTCGCTCAATGCTCTAGGCCGAATGCAAGATCTGATCACGCAATTCGATAAGTTCGCATTGAACAAGCGGATACAAGCAAAGTCCCTTCCCGAATCTTTCGCATCGCCCACGCTTGTCGAAACCACCAGCGTCGATACCAGCAAATCTTCGGGCGCTTTGTCCCTTGTGCTCGGAACAATTCTCCCCTACCTGATCGTTATCAGCGCCGCCTTTGGAGGAATCCAAACGGCTTTCGATCTCTGCGCGGGCGAGAAAGAACGGGGCACGATGGAAACGCTACTCGTCTCACCCGCCTCCAGAGAAGAGATCGTGCGCGGCAAGCTGTTCACGATATTGCTCATCAGCTTGATTGCCTCGTTCTGCGCTATTACCGGGATTCTAGCGCCATTAGCCCTCGGGATTGATCTTTTCAAGGACCTTATCGGGGACCAAATCTCTTTCGATCTCCTATCCATTTTCTGGATGCTTCTTCTCGTTATTCCGCTGGCCCTATTCACCTCTTCCTTGCTCTTGGTCATATCCAGTTTTGCCCGGAATCAAAAAGAGGCCCAAACCTATATACTCCCTTTCATCTCAGTCGTGCTTCTCCCCGCTATTCTATCCTCCATATTAGGAGCTGAATCCAATATCTATACAGCATTTATACCTGTATTGAATATTTCCCTAACGATGAAACAGATTTTCGGCGATTTGTCCGAACCCTTGTATTTCACAATCTCACTGACTACATCGCTTCTCTACGCCATTATCGTGATGCACCTAGCGACTGCCCTTTTCCAAAGAGAGCAGATTCTTTTTCGGACTTAGAGCCCCTTCTTTATTCTGGCCGCTTTGCGTATGTATCGTAGTCCGCTACCGTCGCCGGATGCAACTCGACCCAGTGGCCGGGACTAATTTCTTCGTAGCGCCCTTCTTGCGACGCCACTTCTTCACTCACCTCAATCGGGCTTCTCCGGGCAAAAGCGCATCCAGGGGGAGGATCGATCGGCGAAGGGACATCTCCTCTCAGCACAATCCTTTCATGCTTCCTAGAAGGATCTGGCGTAGGAATCGCCGAGAGGAGAGCCTTTGTGTATTCATGAACTGGATTGTCGAATAGCTCATCTCCCCGGGCTTCTTCAACCAGTTTTCCTAAATACATTACCCCAATACGATCGGAAATCACCCGCACTACCGCCAGATCATGGGCTATGAAAAGATAAGACACGCCCAATTCTTTCTGTAAATCCATCAGCAGGTTCAGTATTTGGCTTTGCACTGACACATCTAGGGCCGAGACCGGTTCGTCGCATATGATTAGCTTTGGCTCTAGGGCAATGGCTCTCGCGATTCCTATACGCTGACGTTGACCGCCGGAGAATTCGAATGGATACCGATCCGCCGCTTTCGACTCCAAACCAACCTTGTCGAGCAGTTCTTCGACCTTCGCGCTTCTAAATGCCTGGTCGCCTATTTTCTGAATGATAAAGGGCTCTTCTATAATCTCGCGAACCGTATGTCGGGAATTCAGGGATTCAGCCGGATCCTGAAAGACTATTTGCATATCCCTTCTCAACGGTCTCATAGCCGCTCTGCTCAGATTCTCGATCTCCTGACCAACAAACCTAATCTCGCCTTGCGTAGGCTTAAGCAATCGGCAGATCGCCTTCCCCAAAGTGGATTTCCCGCAACCCGACTCGCCGACCAGGCCGTAGGTTTCACCTGGACCGATTCTCAGGTCAACGCCATCAACAGCTTTGCAGAACTTCTTAGCTCGCGAGAATACGCCTTCCTTGACGGGGAAATGGACCTTCAGGCCCTTTACATCAAGGAGTTGAGCCTCACTCAAACTATCTGCACTTGTTGCCATAAATCAATTACACTAGTCTACACGAACGTAAGAGCAATCTTCGACCCAGTGTCCTGCGTCGACCTCTATCATTCCGGGACGTTCTTCCTTAAACGCAGCGGAGTTCAGGTACTCCGCAATCCGTGGATGAGGAGATCGCGGCGCGAAGCGGGCCCCGACGGGCATTTCCATCAATCCCGGCACATGTCCATCGATTGTATTCAAACGTTGCTTTCGCGGTGAATCCAATCGTGGAATAGAATTGAGCAAACCAACCGTATACAGATGTTGGGGATTATCGAAAATCTGCCTGACACTACCTCTCTCTGCCACTCTTCCCGCATACATGACAACTACATCGCTACAGGTTTCGGCAATCACTCCCAAATCATGCGTGATCATGATAACCGCCATTCCGAGCT
>CAZFUD010000045.1:0-23577 GCA_964521705.1 uncultured Opitutaceae bacterium
CTGCTGGACTGACCGACCAGCATAGGCGCCTTAGTAATACCAAATGCAAAAAGAATTACGAACGGTGTATCGCAGCGTAAATCAGCTCCTAAAAAAGCTAAACCTTACTGATATTTGATTCAAAGATGGGACAGAGAAACGGGGAAATACCTAGCCATGCTGGCTTCGGTTAGACAACATCGACGTCTCAAAGCCAGCTCGAAATGAGCCCAAACTCACGAGATCAAACTCCACCAAAAACCACGGTTCCGTGGAGAGCGAGACAGATTCCTTCGTGCGGGACCTGGCACTTCGGAATGGCATGTACGACACATAAACCCCTTCATCTGGAAGTTTAATTGACGATAGAAAACCAGCGGATCGGTCACGACAACGGTACGCCTCGCCAAAATGGTTACTCTTAACATTTCCACGACCAAAGCTTTGAAAACCAAATCGAAGGTAACGGGCGACAATTGGCGCTGGTTTGCTATATCTTCGATCGCACTGACAGGGGCGTTTGCCCTACCCCTATGGAATCTGGCTCAATATAGCCTCGCCACCGAACTCTACTCTCACTGCTGGCTCATGCCGCTGGTCAGCGCCTACTTGATCTGGACAGACAGAGGCTCTCTCGTAAGCCATAGGCGCGGCAATTCAATTCGTATTTTCGCTATCATCCCTGCCGCTTTTGCCGTCCTTTTGATCGTTCTTTTCCAGGTAAACCATAGCGTATGGGTCGGCGATCTGTACGAGAATGCTCTGAGTAGCTTGGCCTTGGCCTACGTTTTTTCGATCTATGCAGCCGCCATATTGTGCTTGGGACCCAGCACGCTTGGGAAGATCGCCTTTCCCTTGGCGGTCGGGCTTTTCACCGCGCCTTTCCCCGTTGCCTTCAAAGATGCAATCGTAACCTTCTTTCAGTACCCCTCAGCTGAGGCTGCTTACTGGATGCTTAAACTTGCCGGAAACACTATTTACCGCGACGGTCTCGTATTCGTCCTGCCCTCTATCACCATGGAAGTGGCGCCTCAGTGTAGCGGTATTCGTTCAAGCTTGGTGCTTTTTCTCGTAAGCTTGGTCGCATCTCAACTTTTCTTAAAAACCGCCTGGAAAAAAATTTCGCTAGTAATCTTCGTAATTCCACTGGCAATCGGACGCAATGGATTGCGTATTTTCACTCTCGGCGAACTGTGCGAGCGCGTAGGGCCACACATGCTCGATCATTGGATACACCATAGCGGAGGGCCGATATTCTTCGCGCTTTCATTACCCGCTTTCTTTGCATTTTTATTCTACCTCGTCAGGAATGAGCCCAAAACGACGAGCTAAATAGCGACCTCATGAAACCAACCTTGCTTATCGTCGATGATGACGAAGAAATTCGCGCTCAACTCAAGTGGGGGCTATCTGATATTTATGATATCGTCCAAGCTGCTGACCGAAGAACCGCGCTGGAAAAATTTCGCCTTCATCGCCCGCTAGTGATAATGCTGGACTTGGGATTGCCGCCAAACTCAAACGGGCCAGAAGAGGGCTTAGCAGCTCTTTCGGAAATACTCGAAGAAGCCCCGCTAACCAAGGTAGTGATCGCTTCAGGCCAAAATGAAAGAGCCAACACGCTGTCCGCGATTGGGGCGGGAGCCTACGATTTCCTTCCCAAGCCTGTCGAAATAGAGGAGCTCAAACTCCTGCTGAAAAGGTGTTTTAACGTCGCTCAACTCGAGCGCGAATTTATCCAATACAAGCAGCAAATTCAGGGGGATACCTTCGAGGGGATGCTGGGGACTAGCGAGCCCATGCAGGCCCTGTTCGATTCCATTCGCAAGATCGCCAACACCCAAGTATCAGTCATGATTCTCGGTGAAAGCGGTACGGGCAAAGAGATGGCCGCCCGAGCGATTCATCAGCGGAGTGATCGGTCGGCGGGCCCCTTCGTAGCGATCAACTGCAGCGCCATTCCTGAGAATCTACTGGAGAGCGAGCTGTTCGGGCATGAAAAAGGCTCATTTACCGGGGCTCACGCCCAGCACATCGGCAAAATCGAGCAGTCCCAGGGCGGGACGCTATTTTTGGACGAGATCGGTGAGGTACCCTTGCAGACCCAGGTAAAACTCCTGCGTTTTTTGCAAGAAGGCACCATTGAGCGCGTAGGGGGACGCAAAACCATTTCCGTCGAATCCCGAATCCTGGCCGCTACCAACGCAGACCTGAAAAAAGGAATGACTGACGGTACCTTTCGCGAGGATTTCTACTATCGCCTGAGCGTTGTCGAACTCAACTTGCCGGCTCTCCGGGATCGCGGAGAAGATATCCATCTGGTCGCTCGAGCCCTGCTTCAACGCTTTGGGTCGGAGAACAACAAGCCGGGACTATCTTTCAGCAAGCGGGCGCTTTTCGCCATTTTCAACCACTCATGGGCCGGCAATGTTCGCGAGCTTCAGAATCGCATACGACGGGCGGTTATTATGTGCGAGGGAGGGACGATTTCGCCCACTGATCTGGAGTTAGCCGATCAAAATTTGGACCCTTTGCCCGTAAAGACCCTCAAAGCCGCCAAAGAGGACCTCGAACGAGAAATGACCGAAGCCGCTATGAGGCGCAATCTAGGCAAAATCACGACCACCGCTAGTGATTTGGGAATCAGCCGTCCGACACTATACGAGCTACTTGAACGGTATGGGATTGGAAGGTAAAATGAAAGCTCTATCTTATAGGCCCGCTTTCTTTAAACAATATATCCATAAAGTTTTTCCTTCTGTTGTTATACCATCCGCCATTCCTCGCAGAGAGATATGCAGAAGAGCTAGCTCTTACTCATAGGGAGACTACGAAGCAGTAAGCGCTACGCCAGTTGGCGCGCTTTGCGATCTCGTAGACTCGCCGTAATGCATAAAGGAGATTTGCGGATGGAATTCTAGAATCAGGCTACTCCACTATTGGGAAGTCAGCGATTCTCTTAGGTGATAAAAAGAATTGAATGGGATGGCTTGAAACGGGATACTCGATGTCATGACTATGAATCCTATGAATCCACGTTTCCTGGCTATCGCGTCTCTTAGTCTCTCCGTCGCCGCAACCTCGCTAACGGCTCAAGTTCTGGTTGCTCCCAACGATGGGGCCTATCGGGAATCCCGATCCGCGCCCATGACCTCCTCCCAAGCATCTTCGAGGTCTTACGCCCGCAATATCGGGGCCATGGGGGTGGATTCCTCAGCCTACTATCGATTCACGACTGGGGACGATTTGAGAGGCGGTTCCAGCGAGAGTGGAGCCGAAGATTTTACTTCCAATGAATATGGCCTGCGATTCAGCGGAGTGATTGGCGAGGCCACGACGTTTTCCTACGCTCCCAATTGGCGGACCTATTCCGGTGGGCGCTACGATGACGAGTTTGGTCAAAGTCTCGGACTCAATGGATCCGTAAATGCGGGCGGCTGGCAGCTAGGCTTGGCGCAAACGTATTCGGATTCTTCTTACATTATCACGGAGACAGCAACGCAGACCGACAATGAAACCATCGGGACGCGGGTAACTGGAAACTATCAACTCAATAGCTCATTGACCGCGGGGTTGGGAGCGAGTTGGAACACTCGCGACAGCGAACGCTTCAATTCAAGCGACACGACTACTTTCGACGCTCAGATTAGCCAGCTGCTTCCATCCAATGCGTCGGTGGCCTTGATATTGTCAGCCGGAGAGGAAGACACCAATGAAGGGTTTAATGCCGACTTCACTCAAATCAGCGGCAGCTTCAACTATCAGCCATCCGAGTACCTGTACGTATCCGCGTTGCTCGGACAGCACGTACGCTCATTCAATATTTCCGGAGCTCCGGACCTTGATAGCGCGATTTACTCGCTAGCATTAAACTTTACTCCAGCGGATTTTACGGAAATTTCCATTCGAGCTAACAGCTCGGTCAGCGCCTCACTATTTTCCAACCAGACCCGCGAGAACGAAACCTTCAGCATCAACTTGAGCCAACGCTTGCTGGATATGCTCGATCTCAGCTTGAGTTACGGCGAAACTTCAGCTAGATACCTGGCAGCTATCGCGGCCAATGATGAAGCCCGCTCGGACGAATACGAGTTTTTCGACGCCCGTCTAAGTTTCGACATTCTGGAACGGGGAGCGATATCCATTTTCTTCCGGGATCAATCCAACGATTCCGATGACGCTTTCTTTGGGTACGATGGCAGCCAACACGGTGTGGAAGCGAGTGTAGCATTTTGAGAGAGTGTCTAATAGGTCAAAATGCAGTCTAATATACATGGAGGAAAGACTGACGATTGAGTTACAGCTATTTCGAAAAGGGTATTCGCGGCTGCTGAGGGGTCCGTCTTCGCCATGCAGGTCGGAACTACGGCCGCCAGGCAAGCAGCCCCACCTTTTTGCATGTGGTATTAGGTGGATTTGACTTTTTGGAAACAGGTTTCATCACTAGTACCCTAAATGAAAGGTCCTGGCAATTTCGCTGTGGCGAAAGGATCTTGGCCTGATCTCGCGAATGCGGGTGAAGGATCCAGCGAAGCGATGTTAATTATAATCGATTGGCCGCATCCTCCTTCGCTCGCTTGCACGAGATTTCCGCCTTCAAACTCTATGGCGAGACGGGGCGGCGAGACGCGCAAGCCGCCCTACCTTAATGCTAATTTGCGAGACGCGATTAGCGATTGCGTCAAAGGCCTGTGCACTGCGCTGCTGTTTGCAGGGGTCGATGACTTCGAGGTCGGGGAATTTGAGGAAGTCTCGGTCGAGGGTGAAGATGCGTTTGACGCCGTTGGAAAGGAGCAGACCCGCCAGCTGGGCATCGGCTACTATGTTTCCGCGAATGACTTGGTCGGCGTTTTGCTGTTTTGTAGGCCGCCCAGACGTCTTCGCCTTCACCGATGATTCTCGTGCTTCGGGCCTCCAGTAGGGAATCAATGTTCTTCACGGCCATCTGAGGAGAAAGCGGTTTCAGGCTGCTTAGTACCAGACTGAATCAATACATTGCCACGCTGAAAAAAGAAGAAGGGTTCCGATGTTCAAACTTTGCGATCTTCGTGCTCATTGCGGCTAATAATAGAAGTCAAATGCTCGATCACGGGATTAAGCGAGCTTTGCCTAATTTTCGCAGGAAATACGAGCTAGCTTAAAATCTCTGGTTCCTCATGATTGTTGTATAAGTCACTCTGTATTAACTACTCAAAATATTTCATCCCTTAACTAACTACAGGATACACTTAGGCTCTTGTTATTTTTTTCAAGTTTTACTTATTTTTCCCTTGTGTACTAGCAGTATTCCTCTAGCTTAAAACCCTAATATCCAATCTCTGCGGTCCAGGAGTACGACCGATCCGCTTACCCTAAAACCCCAACTATTATTTCTTATAAAGGCTGCTTTGCTGTGCCCTACCGGCTTGCTGTTACCCTAGCTACACTAATAATATTACCCCAACTCTCCGCCATTAGCGTCTGGATTAATGAAATCCACTACGACAATTCTGGCGGAGACGTTGGGGAGTTTGTGGAGATCGCCGGAGTGGCGGGGATCAATCTGACCGGGTACTCAGTAACGCTCTACACTGGCTCAAACGGCACTGTCTACGATACCATTAATCTCAGTGGCGTGATATCCGATGAATCTAACGGGTTCGGAGCTTTGGCATTTTTCGAATCTGGAATTCAAAACGGAGCGCCTGATGGCCTCGCTTTCGCTGATGATACCAACAATCTTTTACAGTTTCTCAGCTATGAGGGCGCATTTGTCGGCGTGGGCGGACCGGCTAATGGAATCTCCAGCACTGATATTGGCGTTTCCGAATCAAGTTCCACAGCAACAGGCCAGTCTTTACAGCTGACTGGCTTCGGTAGTGCATATTCCGCCTTTAATTGGTCCGGACCCTCAGCCGAATCGCCCGGAACGTTGAATACGATTCAGTCGTTTCCCCAACCCACGAGTTCTGTGCCAGGGACGTCCGTGCCCGACGGTGGAGCTTCGAGCGTGTTGCTAACGCTGGCGTTGAGCGGGTTGTTACTTCTTCGACGGATGGTCTAACCGGTATATCCAATCGGCAGCAATTCATCGCGGACTGAAGGAACGGTTTTAACCCGGAATTATCTTATCTATTGGAAATCGCGGTTTAAAGCGGCTCCTAATTTCGAAAACAACCTAGGTTGACGCATATGGGCGACCGGAAGTGTAGCGGTAGCCCAAGCCGATTTGGCAATATATTCGCACAGGCTTCTAGCCTGTTTTCATCCAGCGTCTATTATCCAATCCCGAACACAGGCAGGATGCCTGTGCTAACTTTTCCACTGGTCGCCCAGATCGACCGCTACCAGATGAAATCTAGGCCACTCAATCGATCAGGGTTCTCAGGTAAGTCGCGTAGCTGGTTTTGCCAAGAAACATAATGCGGGCTTCTAGGGCGTCGCGGTTTAGCCAGCTTTGCTCGTAGGCTATGGCTTCCAGACAAGCCATCTTAAGTCCTTGGCGCTCTTCGATAACCCGCACGAACTCGGCAGCGTCCAATAAAGACTTATGGGTACCCGTATCCAGCCAGGCAGTACCGCGCCCCAGTAGCTCTACATTAAGCTCACCTCGATCAAGATACACTTGGTTGAGATCAGTGATCTCCAGCTCACCCCTCGCAGACGGCTTGATTTGCTTGGCAAACTCTACGACGCGGTTATCGTAAAAATAGAGCCCGGGAATAGCGAATTTCGATTTTGGTCTTTCTGGCTTTTCCTCGATAGAGAGAACACGTCCATCGTCAGCAAACTCTACTACGCCGTAGGCAGTTGGATTGGAAACAGGATAACCAAAAATACTAGCGCCCGATTGTCGGGCATCAGCCGCGTTCACCGTATTTACCAAGGAGTGACCGTAGAAGAGATTGTCGCCCAAAACCAAAGCAGCTGGAGCACTCCCGAGAAATTTCTCTCCAATCAAGAAAGCTTGAGCCAAGCCTTCGGGTCGTGGCTGCACTTCGTATTCAAATTTCACGCCAAAATCGCTACCGTCGCCTAGCAATCGCTGGAAGAGCGGCGTATCCTGGGGTGTCGATATGATGAGGATATCCCTGATTCCTGCCAGCATGAGCAAGGAAATCGGGTAGTAAATCATGGGCTTATCGTAAATCGGCATCAACTGTTTGGATACCGCTATGGTGCAAGGGTAGAGCCGCGTCCCGGAGCCCCCAGCAAGCACGATGCCCTTTCGTTTGGATGGAGAAGTCATTGTTTGAAAATATTGTTAGTTAACTGCGGTCCACCTTCTCCCGCTGAGCGGAATACGGCAAGACGAGGAGGTCGGAGAGAAAGCGGAGTATAGCTAAAAATAAAAGAGAAATTTGGAAATAGGAGAATTTGCTAATCAAGGAGATCGATGAGAGCACCTAGAGATTATTAAGAAACTGATTTTTTTAATACCCACAAAGCACGCTTGTCCCGCAAAGACTTTATGTTGAAAATTTTTATCTGTGAATGATCTTCAAGACGACTAAACAAAAAATAAATGGCTAGGCAATCCTCCGCGATCTCCGAGGGCCCTTTATCTAGCCATAACCCTTTCGAAGCGGGAAGGCGGATGCGGTTTAGTCTTTGAGACAATCCTTTGCGATCTTTGCGGCCTTCGCGGTTAGTTTCTTCGTTTACCCAGCGCCTAGGCGTTCGCGGGCGTACTTCTTTTCCGCTATGTCTTGGCACCAGTCTTTATTTTCTAGATACCACTCCACTGTTTTGCGGATGCCGGTATCGAAGGTTTCCGCGGGACTCCAGCCGCACTCTGCTTCAATGCGGCCACAATTGATGGCGTAGCGGCGATCATGTCCCGGGCGGTCTTTGACGTAGGTAATTAAATCATCGTAGGAATTATTGCCCTCTAAGTTCGGATTCTCTGAAGCGGGTCTGAGCTCATCGAGGATGGCGCAAATCCGCCTTACAATTTGAATGTTCTCCATCTCGCTACGCCCGCCAATACAATAGGTTTCTCCCAAATGTCCTTTGGTTATGGCGGCCAAGATTCCCGTGCAGTGATCCTCCACGTAAAGCCAGTCCCGTATCTGCTTACCGTCTCCGTAGATGGGAAGCGGTTTTCCTTCCAGAGCGTTGAGCAGTACTAGGGGAATTAGTTTTTCTGGGAATTGATAAGGTCCATAGTTGTTGGAACAATTCGTGGTAACAACCGGCATACCGTATGTGTGAAAGTAGGCGCGGACGAGAAAATCACTAGACGCCTTAGATGCGGAATACGGGCTGTTGGGGGCGTAAGGTGTGGCCTCGCAAAAAGCAGGATCATCCGGAGCTAGAGTACCAAAGACTTCGTCAGTGGATACATGGAGAAAACGGAAAGCGCTTTTGCGATCGCCTTCTAGTGATTCCCACCTGTCTTTGGAGGCCTGAAGCAAGCGGAGCGTGCCGACTACGTTGGTCTGCACAAAGGGTTCGGGTCCGTCAATCGAGCGATCCACATGGCTCTCGGCAGCAAAGTGAACGATAGTGTCAACTTCGTTCTCTATCAGCAAACCGGAGACCAGGACTTGATCGCAAATATCACCTTCAGCGAAAAGATAGGATTGACTGTCTTCATACTCACTTAGGTTGGCTCGATTCCCAGCATAGGTTAGAGAATCAAGATTGATTAGACGGTCGTATCCATTTTCTGATAGCAAGGCTCCATCGTTTTGAAGGAGTAAACGGACGAAGTTTGATCCGATAAAGCCGCAGCCGCCGGTGACTAAAATTGACTTCATAATTGTGAGAGATCTATCAACCGCGAACCACCCTTATACATTGCTGCGAGACTGCGATGAAGTTAAGATTGCGCAAGGTTTTTGGAATTATTAAGCAAAAATTAGGAATTTTGTAATTTAACCAGTCTCTCTATTTCGGCTAATCCTCTGTGATCTCCGTGGGCTGTGCGGTTTCATTCATTAGTCGTTACCTCTCGATCTTTGCTTGCTCTTATCCCGCCGTAACGGATGAAAGCGGATCGCGGTTAGTCTTCCCGTTTCCAGTTTTTCAACGACCAATCGAGGGCTTCTTGAACGGGTCGCATGTGGATGCCAACGCTTTGTAGTTTAGCCGTATCCAAAACGCAATTGGACCGGGGGGCCTTGGCTGCTTTGGACATAAACTCCTCTTCGCTGTCAAAGAACTTATAGTCCTTGTTGTTGACGCCATGCTTGAGAATAAGCTCGACGACATCAGAGGTGGTAACCGAGCCCGGATTCGTGACATTGTAGATACCGTAAGGTACTTCCTTTTCCACGCAGCTCCAGCACGCTTCCACAAAATCCTCTAGATGGCTTAGCGAGTTGCGGGCTTGAAGCAGGTTTTCGTAACGCTGCAATTTCGACAAGTAATTACGCGGCCCATCGTTTTCGTTAAAAGGTATTCGCAAGCGCCAGACATAGCCCTGCGGCTCACTTTCATGTTCCCAGGCCGGCCAGTTTTCATCTCGGTCAGCTTCGCGCCAACCGAGCACCTCTTCACCTAAAGCCTTGGTTCCACTGTAGAACGAGCACGGCGGTTGTCGAAAGCAGAAATTCGGGGCATCATCTTCCCGCCAGCCCCCTCCACCGGGACGTTCGCCGGCAAAAATACAGCCGCTGGAAACGTGCCCCCAACCGATCCCCACGTCCTCGCACACTTCGCGGATGACCGAGGGGAGAACCGCGTTGCCATCGAGGCAGTTGCCTTTGTCCAGCTCGCAGGCATCCACGTTGGGCTTGCCCGTATATCCAGCGCAACTGACGAGGAAAAAAGCCTTCTTTGCCTTCAGTGTTTCAACGAGCTCAGCTTTGTTCGCTAACGTGAATTGGCGGCCGCTTAAGGGCTCCCACTCAACCGATTTTTCACTAAGCTGCTTTTGAAACACTCGACCTACATAGCCGGTGCTTCCGAGGAGGATTATCATGACGCTGATGAGTTGGGAATGTTATCGAAAGATAACCAGCAGCTTATCGCCGACCCGTCCAAATAAATTTTTCCGACACCATCACGATATCCGAGGGCTTTAAAAAGAACGGCTCCACGTCCTCGCCCTCCAAAACGGCCTGAAGGTCCAGATTGTAGTTCTTGCGGCGATCTCCCTCAGTGCGGATTACTCTCACTTTCTTGAGATTCGCCTGCTTGGGATCATAGCCAGCCTTGAGGACTGCTTCCAAAGCCGTTAAACGCCTGTCGCTAAGGATTTCGCCCGGCGACAGTACAGTACCTTGAACGTATATGGGAAAGGTTGAGGAAATGAGTGTCACCGTAACTTCCTTGGTCACTATTTGGTCATCGTACCACTCCAGCAGCTTATCCTCTAGTTGGGAAGAAGTGTATCCAGTCGCTTCCTTCTCTCCGACGAAGGCCAAGGTGATTTTGCCGTCCCGCCGAATGCGTTGTTCGCCGCTCAATTCCGGGGCTCCGGGAAAGTAAATCTGGATCACATCGCCCACCAGGAGCTCAAGCGATTCACTGGATTCCGTCTCATTACTCGGATCGCCCTCAGCCGCAGCTGAACGAGGACTGGAGGTAAGCGCGACCACTAGGGCCACTATGACACCGAAGATCCAAAACCCTGATTCCTTTTTCATATTCCTAAAAGCTAACTTACTCCCTATAAAATCGGATCTTGTCCAGCAAGACGAAAGCCGTAACAGCCCGACTGTTCGTACAAGAACGACAGATTTACCTAAAAATTGAACCGAATCAGATGAATTTTGCGGTTAATTTCCATCAGTCCACTTCATAGACCTCGACGAGGACCACGCCCCTGGTCGAGTTGGCGCCCTGGACGACTGCAGTGTACACACCAGGATCGAGCCAAATAACTTTCGCCGAGGACCGGGAATTTTGGTCGAAGTCAAACGCGCCCGATCGGCTGGCGGCATCCGTTACCACTGAGCCCTCTTCCTGCCAGTCGTCGTTCTCAGCGATGAAAGTCGAGCCTCTGCTCGTAGTCTGGTAAATACTAAGTGAGGGATTCGCGAGGGCGTTAGATACTCCGAATGTCTCCAGCTCCGAGCCCATAGCTCGTATGAGCATTCGTTTGGGGGCATCGCCAGCAACGACAAATCCCGCGATGATTACCTGGCTTCCCCAAGCAACTTCACCTCGCATAGAAATATTCGCCAAAGTTGCCGTGCTCGGTTCATCTTTCGCTTCAGTAACATCGAAGACTTCCACTAAAGCCGTACCATCAGTCCCTGTAGCGTTTTTCACTACCGCGGTGTAAACTCCTTGGGGCAGTTCAAGCACCATAGCGGAATCGAGACTGCCGGCCGACAGGACCGAGGCTCCCGCCTGTTTGGAGCTGATCGATATTTCAGATGCATTGGCCGCCTCCTGCCAATTATCGTTCGTCGCGAAAGGATCGGTTTCTCCCATGCGGTAAAGCGATAGTTGCGGGTCCGCGATCGCGTTAAACACACCCCGATTCGCTAGGCCGGGCCCCAAACCTCGGATGAGCACTTTCTTTGTCCCACCGCCGCTGACGACGAAACCAGCTATCATCGTACTCGAGCCCCCTCCAACTTGGCCCCGAATAGAGGTATTCAAAAGGAGACTGCGAACGGCGACGTCTTCACGCTGCCCATCCACCGCGTAATTCTTCGAGCCGATTAACAAGCTGCCATTCAGACTCTTGACCGAATCATCCAACTGCAGCGCGAATGCGTATTGACCTTCTAAATCGGCTGTAAGCGTTCCTTGGCTATCAAGCGACGCCTTTCCCGCAGCACCCGATGCCCCCAGCCCCAAGGTAACATATGCGCGGCCATCCGGCCCTGCAATTGCGAGAACTTGGCCATCCGGTGTATTGGGCAATACAGCAGTGTAAAATCCATTTAGATCGGCGGTCGCCCCTCGGCCATGCGCCCTTTCTCCAGTAAAACTGTAGGCTGAACCTGTGAAAACACCACTTACCCGATCAAGATCGACAGTACCTTCGATTACCACGAGTCCGTTTTCATCCGCGTATTGGAAGGACCCAGATGCCGAAATTTGAAGGTCGACGATCTCCATTGGCTCGTGACCAAAATCTGACAAGAAAACAGCCGAATTGTCCTTTCGAACCATCAGAGCGAACGTCCCCCCCTCACGCGAGACAGATCCAAAGTAGAACCTGCCCGGGGGCACAATGCTGACTTCAATGGTAGAGCTCTCAACCACTTCCAGCCCTTGAGCGATACCTCCCGTTTTGGTCTCAACCCAATACTGGGTATCTTCTGCTAGAGTATCTGTTGTATAGCTCGCGCCAGTCGCCCCTTCAATAGGATTACTACGATCTCCCGACCCGCCTCGGTACCACTGGTACGTAAGACCAGGCCCTGTTGCGATAACGGAGAGCGTTGCCGTTCCTTGTTGCTCGACTACGACGTCCACCGGACTCTCAACAATATTAATCAGGCTATCTACAGCCAACTGAACGACATTGCTGAAAACAATTCCCAGCTCGTTGTATACCACGACCGAATATGCGCCTGCATCCTCCAAGCGCACCTGCGTGAACAGCAACTCCGCCTCATTAGCCCCTTCAATAGGCAGACCGTTGCGGAGCCACTGGAATTTTGCCGCCGGATACGCTGACACCTCGACATCGAAAGCTGTGATGTCGCCCACAATAGCTTCAGTGTTGACCGGCTGGCTGGCAATAAGCGGAGCGGTCTGCACAATAACATCCAATGTTTCGACTGTTTCTGTCACGCCATCACTCACTGTTAAGCTTACCGTTGCCACACCCGACTCTCCGGCCTCTGGAACAATAAACAGATTGCGATTCACTCCGCTTCCCCCGACTTTGATATTCTCATTCGACAACAGGAGCGTATTCGAGCTCTCAACCGTTATCGAAAGATCCGAAGCCGGCGTTTCATTGCCCTGCACCGAAAACGCTATTGGGGTGATCGCTTCGCCGAGCGAAGTAAAGATGTCATAGATAGGACTGATCGCGAGAGTCCCTATTTCAAGCTCGAAGGTTTCGATGATGGTGTTGGCGCCATCGCTTATGGAAATCGTGATGGTAGCCGTTCCGCTTCTCCCTTCCGTCGCAGTGAGTTCAATCGAGCGGTTCGCGCCCGATCCACTCAAAACGATCCCCGTTTCCCCAATCAAAGCGGTATTCGAAGAACTCGCCGTAACAATTAATTCTGACAAGCTCGTATCCGAATCTCCGATCGTGAACTCAACCAGAGCTGAGGTTAATCCCTCCGGAAGAGAGAGATCGGTCAGTTCGCCAATCGTAGGCGATAGGTTGACTGGAGTTTCAACAGTGACGAACACCGATTCTTCGTATACCCCAATGTCAGTGGTCACGACCGCTTTCAATACATGCGTCCCGTCTGATACAGGACTAAACGTGAAGTCGTAAGGGTCAAAATTCTTCGTCGCAACAAAAGTGCCGTTGTCGAAAAACTGCACGCTTTGAATTGCTGATTGCGTACCGCTGACTACAACCTGAAACGCGTCCGTTTGCCCTGGCTCGTATACGCCGCCTTCCAAGCCACTGAAGCTGACCGCAATCGTATCCGCCTCGTTGTTACCACTAGATCCCACGGAACCGGAGGCCGAATTCGAGTAACCTGAGTTACCGAACTCATTAAAAGCCCGAACGCGATAGGTATAGTTTTGATCCTCGGCAATCGTCGTATCCTCGTAGGTCGCCACATTCGCTCCAACTGTCGCGATTTCAATAAAGGATGAACCATCCGAGGAACGCTCGATTCTAAAACCGTCTTCGTTGCTGGAATTATCGTTCCATGAGAGCGTTAGTTCCGCTGCGTTGGTGGTTAAGCCTAGCACAAAAAGGCCAGAAGCCAGCAATAGGAAGCGAGCCAGAGCCCCCCGGCAACGGGCACTTGCATCGCTCAAATATGAATAAATGGAATGAGTCTCGCCTGACATTAATCAGGGCAACACGTCTCATTTATATAGGACCTGAAGGCGCTCAGATCTATTTGAGTACTATCCTTGTAGGAGTAGTGAGTACTATCCTTGTAGGAGTAAGTAAAATTACGAGTACTATCCTTGTAGGAGTAGATAAAATTACGATTGCTATCCTTGTAGGAGTAAGTAAACTTGCCCAACCAGGATTGGGGGCCATTCCAATCTAGAAACGCGGATATCCTCTATGCCCCCTTGTGAATTCCGACGCAGAATCTTATGTGGATGCGGCCGACTTAAGCGCAGCCGTAATCAACCATTTAATAAATGGCTGAACTTGAGCCCGCCCCGAAGGTCCAGTTCCACAATCTCTAGAATGGAAATAGATCAAACGCTGCACTCCCGCAATCGGGCATATGCGTCCTCTCGAACTATTATACGCCAACCGACCGTGTAGGAAGCTCGCTTGCGAGCGATTGCTTTACAGGAGTATACCCAGGTTGATTCGCTCGCAAGCGAGCTTCCTACAGTGCGGACGATTTATGTGCCGTATGTCCGCCGGGAACGTCTGAGTGAGGTCGAGCGCCACTTTTCTCAGGCTTCGCTGCAAGATCTCGGATTGCGCAAACCATGATCCCGTAGAGAGGTGTATCTTGTTATTATCGCCTCTCCCTGAACTCATTGCATCGTCAACTGGCTTATCCATCCGTTTCGCCTTGCGCCTCTTTCCAACAGTGTGACACAACTTGGGCAAATTTCACCACATGCCCAAGCGTACTGACATCGAAACGATTCTTATTATCGGAGCTGGCCCTATCGTCATTGGCCAAGCCTGCGAATTTGACTATTCAGGAACACAGGCCTGCAAGGCTCTAAAAGAAGAAGGCTACAAAGTCATTCTGATTAATAGCAATCCCGCCACCATCATGACGGATCCCGAGTTCGCGGACGTCACTTACATAGAACCATTGACGGTAGAGGCGGTAGAAAAGATCATCGCGAAGGAAAAACCGGATGCTCTCTTGCCAACGCTCGGCGGACAAACGGCTTTGAATTTATCGCTAGATCTCGACAAAGCAGGCATTCTAGCGGAACACGGCGTGGAAATGATCGGCGCCCGACCCGATGCGATTAAAAAGGGCGAGGACCGTGAGCTCTTTAAGGAAGCCATGCTGAAGATTGGGCTCGATGTCGCCCGATCCCGAACGGTGAAATCTCTAGCGACAGCCAAAGAAGCTGCGGAAGCAATCGGCAGGTACCCCTTCATTATTCGCCCCAGCTTTACGCTTGGCGGCTCAGGCGGAGGCATCGCTTACAATAAAGAGGAGTTCGAGCAAATCGTCTCCCATGGATTGGAGGTTTCCCCCGTACATGAGGTGCTCATCGAAGAGTGCTTGCTCGGCTGGAAGGAATACGAGATGGAGGTAATGAGAGACCGGAAAGACCAGTGCGTCGTCATTTGCTCCATCGAGAATTTCGACCCCATGGGAGTCCATACAGGGGACTCCATTACCGTGGCCCCCTCGATGACTCTAACCGATCGTGAATACCAATCCATGCGCGACGCCTCCTTCGCCGTAATCCGGGAGATCGGTGTGGAGACGGGAGGTTCGAATATCCAGTTCTCTATTTGCCCGGATACCGGACGCATGGTTGTCATCGAGATGAATCCACGCGTATCCAGAAGTTCCGCGCTAGCCTCGAAAGCAACTGGATTCCCAATCGCCAAGTTCGCTGCCAAGCTCGCTGTAGGCTACAGTCTGGAAGAAATCCCGAACGACATCACTCAAAAAACGCCGGCCAGCTTTGAGCCAACCATAGACTACGTCGTCACTAAAATTCCACGCTTCACCTTTGAGAAGTTCCCGGGAGCCGACGATACCCTGACGTCATCCATGAAGTCGGTCGGGGAAACCATGGCCATCGGCATGACGTTCAAGGAAAGTTTTCAGAAGGCGTTGCGTTCATTGGAAATCGGATCGTGGGGGTTCGGGGGTGGTAAACTTGGGGACGACGAGTTGCCTAGCAAAGACGTAATCAAAGGAAAACTCGTTCGCCCCAATGCAGAGCGGGTCTTCTATCTTCGCTACGCTTTCAAAGCAGGCTTCTCCGCGGAGGAGATATTCGAACTAACCAAGATCGATCCCTGGTTTATTCGTCAATTGGAGCAAATCAGCGAGCTTGAGGACGAGCTGAAGTCTCAAAATTTGGATACGGTCGGTACCGACTCACTACGTCTGGCCAAGGAATATGGATTTTCGGATCGCCAATTGGGTTGGCTACTAGATTGCCTATGGGATCAGGTCAAAGAAAAACGCAAAAGCCTGGGCATCGAAACGGTGTATCGATTGGTGGATACTTGCGCGGCTGAGTTCGCTGCAGAAACGCCGTATTATTATTCCTCATACGGAGTTGAAAATGAGATCTCTCCATCCGAAAAGGAGAAGATCATGATTATCGGTGGGGGTCCCAATCGAATTGGACAGGGAATCGAGTTCGACTACTGTTGCGTGCACGCCTCCTTCGCGCTTCAAGAACTTGGATACGAGTCGGTGATGGTAAATTCCAATCCGGAAACGGTATCCACAGACTACGACACTTCCGACAGATTGTTTTTCGAGCCTCTCACCTTGGAGGATGTCCTAGAGATCTACAATCAAGAAGGTTGCACCGGAGCTATCGTTCAATACGGCGGGCAAACGCCATTGAATCTAGCCTCGCAGCTGAAATCCTACGGGGTAAACATTATCGGCACATCTCCGGAGAGCATCGATACTGCCGAAGACCGCGAATTGTTTAAGCGCATCCTCGATGACGTAGGCCTCAAGCAACCCGAGAATCTAACCGCTCTCGACGAGGCCGAAGCCTACGAGATGGCAGAACAAGTGGGCTTCCCGATTCTCGTGCGTCCATCTTTCGTTCTTGGCGGCCGCGGCATGTTCATCGTTTATAGTTTGGATGAGCTGAGAGGCGTCATTCGAGAGGCCTTTGAAGCCTCCCCGGGAAAGCCTGTGCTTCTCGACAAGTTTCTCGAGGATGCTATCGAGCTCGATGTCGATTGTATTTCCGATGGCGAAACCACGCTGATCGGCGGTATGCTCGAGCATATCGAGTTCGCTGGCGTTCATAGTGGCGATGCCGCGATGGTCCTGCCCCCGCACACTTTGGGCGACGAAATGATCGAAAAGGTGAGGCAGGCGAGCTACAGATTGGCCAAAGCTCTCAGCGTTGTTGGTTTGATGAACATCCAGTTCGCGATCAAAGACGACCAGCTCTATGTTTTAGAAGTGAACCCGCGAGCCTCGCGAACGGTTCCCTTCGTCTCGAAGGCCATCGGCGTACCGTTAGCGAAACTAGCGGCCAAGCTAATGACCGGCAAGACGCTGTCAGAACTCGGATTTACTGAAGAAATGACCCCGAAACACTGGTGCATCAAAGAATCGGTTTTCCCATTTGTCCGCTTCCCAGGCACCACTATTCGCCTAGGTCCAGAAATGCGATCAACGGGAGAAGTCATGGGGCTCGATACCGACTTCGGGATCGCATTTGCCAAAACTCAAGCTGCTGCAAAGCCCGGTTTACCTACTGAAGGCAACGTCTTCCTAAGCGTCAAGGACAGCGACAAGCCCAAAGCCGTGGAACTTGCAAAGGATCTCGCCTCACTCGGATTCCAGATTTATTCGACCAGCGGGACCGCCGACTTTCTAAAAGAAAACGACATCGAAACGAAGAAGCTGTTCCGCATCGCAGAAGGCAGACCCAACGTTATCGACCTCATCAAGAACGGCGAAATGCAGATGGTAATCAACACGCCCTCTGGCATGATTCCTCGTAAGGACGAAAACCATATCCGGTCAATCGCTTACGCAAACAGCATCTGCATTATGACCACACTCACTGGAGCCATGGCCGCGGTTGCTGGAATCGGCTCTTTAAAGGAAAAGGATTTCGAGGTCCGGTCCTTGCAAAGCTACGTGGCTAAGAACGTGGCTACTGTCTAGATCACGAAATCCTTCTTGTGAAAGGCAATTAAGAGCCCTTCGCTTTACGTCGATATACCGCTTTGCAAGTTATGAGCAGCCAACCACCCAGACTGGTCGCGTTACTCTCCGGTCCCGACCAAAGGGGCCTGGTAGCCAAGGTTTCCAATTGGATATTTGAGCGCGAGGGAAACATAATCCATGCCGATCAGCATCGCGACCAAGAAGAGGGCGTGTTCTTCCAGCGTATCGAATGGGCCATTGAGTCTACAAAAGATCCTATACAGGAAGCTGAGGCATTCCATTCATTTGGTGACTCGATCGGAATGCGTACTCAAGTAGCTATCGCCGGTGTTAAGCCAAAGGTAGCCGTTCTCGTTTCCAAAGCGGATCACTGTTTTCATGACTTGATGCTCCGCTGGAAAGCCGGGGATTACCCATGTGATATCGCCTTGGTTATCTCCAATCACGACTATTTGAGGACCGCTTCGGAACAGTACTGCGTCCCGTTCGAGCACATCCCAGTGACTAAGGACACGAAGTCGGAAGCCGAAGCTCAACAGCTTTCGATTCTCAAGAAAAACGACATCGAGCTCGTCATTATGGCTCGGTACATGCAGATCCTCTCTAGCATCTTCCTGGACACCTTCGGGAAGCCCGTAATCAATATCCACCACTCTTTCCTACCTGCATTCGCTGGAGCGAGACCCTATCACCAGGCCCACAAAAAGGGGGTAAAACTAATCGGAGCAACCGCCCATTACGCCACCGCCGATCTCGATCAAGGCCCCATTATCCATCAGGCCGTCACCCAGATTACCCATCGGAATAACGTGGGCGATCTCATCCGCAAAGGGCGGGACCTCGAAAAACTCACCTTAGCCCAAGCGGTTTCCTGGCACTTGGAGAATCGCATCCTCGTTTACGAGAACAAAACCGTGGTCTTCGACTGAGGGTTATCCTGGCTCGGGTAGCGCGGTGCTTCAACCCGCGTATAAATGGTAGGGCTGAATGCCCTCCATCAGCCGAGATAGTTGATATAATTCGGTCGATTAGGGATAAATCGACCCTACCTGATAAGATGCATCTATAAGCAGCTCGCGGACTCAAGCGCTGCTGCTCGAACTGAACCTAAGACGCAATACACACCAGACTCAGTTCGAATAATCTAATGATAGTGGGTTTTCATGGCAACCTGCGCCTACAGTCGATTTCGCAGAGAGTATGCGAGTGCTGACATCGCGGGAGCGAACTTTGGCTGCCGCAGAGGCAAATCAGCGGGATCAGCAAACCCGTGATTCGGTACATTTGGGCGTTAGGGCTTCGAAATTGCTTTAAATTGGGCTGAAAACGCGCTCAATCACCCATTCTCATCACCAAGTCCTCGTAAAAATGGCCCAATCAAAAGACGAAAACCCGAAACCCAAGAGTGACGAACGCAATCTCGTGGATGCTGCTGCGTCCAGCGGAGCCGATTTCGAGGATCAGCTCGCTCAAATTTGGGAGGAAAACAAGAAATTCATCATTTACTGCGTAGCGAGCATCTTCGTCGTTTTCGGCATTTACCACTTCAGTAAATTCATGGTTGCCCAGGCGGAGGCCTCGCTCAAGGAGGATTACGCGTCGGCTGACGACAGCGCCTCTAAGCTAGCCTTTGCGGAAAAGGAATCCAGCAACCCGCTCGGCGGATTCGCCTACAGTGAACTGGCGGGGGAAGCTTATGAGAGCGGGGATTTCCAGGAAGCGGCCGACTATTACGCCAAGGCAGCGAAATCAGCCAAGGGAGCCATTCGCGACGCCGCTTTGATGGGACAAGCCATGTCGCTACTGCAAAGCGGTGACAGTGGGCAGGCCAGAGATATTCTAGAGGATATCGCCTCCAGCGAGGATGCCGGAAACGCGACCGAAGCACGATATCGCCTCGCGGAATTAGCCTTCGCGGATGAAGATTACGAAGTCGCTCGCGACCTCATTACAGAGATTCAGTCCAACTTTTCTCAGGAAGCCTTTTATTGGATACAAAAGGCAATGTCTCTGCAGAGCAAACTGCCTCCAGTGGAGAGCTCCACTGCCGAGAGCTAAACCCGCTCCTACGGCCTGAAACGAACCACGAATTCTTCGTTCGTGTGTATGAATTGACACCAATGCGCCTTGGCACTCCCGAGGCGTGAGATCGGCGACCAGGCAACTAAAAAGCAAGAATTCCACCATTGGTGGCCGCTCGGAGATCGGCCGCTAACTTTATGAGACCTGCCCTTAAAAGGATGACAGTCGATCAAACCCTTTAGCTAGAGTGTGATGAGATCGACTACTGCTTAATAAATTCCTTTTGAGCCCCGTATCGGGCTCTTAGCCGGAGGCCTTGAAGGCGAATGAATCCTGTCGCGTCATCGGGATTGTAGTCGCTTTGGGCACCTTCCATCGACGCCACGTCCTCATCATAAAGCGAGTACGGGCTTTTGCGTCCCACAGTCGTTACGTTGCCCTTATACAACTTGAGCCTAACCGTACCTGTTACCGTTTTTTGGCTATCATCTATGAAGGCCTGCAGCGCTTCTCGCTCTGGAGCATACCAAAATCCATTGTATACTAATTCAGCGTATTTAGGGATTAACCCATCTCGCAGGTGCTCGAGATCGCGATCCATGGTCAGAGACTCAATTTGCTTGTGCCCCATCATTAGAATCGTGCCACCCGGGGTCTCATAAACTCCGCGACTCTTCATCCCAACAAAACGATTTTCGACGATATCCAAGCGCCCGATACCGTGCTTACCAGCTAAGGCGTTGAGCGTTTTTAAAACTTGAGCCGGCTTCATCGACTGGCCATCGAGAGCGATGCAATCGCCTTTCTCGAATTCCAGATCAACATATTGGGCTTCATTGGGAGCGTCTTCAGGATCTACCGTCAACTTGTACATATCCTTGTTCTCAGGCGTCGTCGGATCAAACCAGGGATCTTCTAGTATGCCTGCTTCGTAGGAAATATGGAGTAGGTTACGATCCATAGAGTAAGGCTTGGAAGCGGAAGCCTCCACGTTGATTCCATGCTCCGCGCAATAGTCGATCATCTCGCTTCTACCGGGAAAAGCGTTGCGGAAGACGTCCATTCGCCAGGGCGAAATAGTCTTCAGATCCGGGGCTAGAGCGGCATAGGAAAGCTCGAACCTAACTTGATCGTTTCCTTTGCCAGTCGCGCCATGAGCCAAGGCGCCTGCACCCACTTTACGAGCCAGATCGATTTGGGCCTTTCCAATCAGAGGCCGAGCGATCGACGTTCCCAGAAAGTACTGGCCCTCGTATATCGCGTTGGCCCGCATAATGGGATAAATAAAATCCGCGGCGAATTCATCCACTAAATCGAGTGTGTAGTGCTCGCTCGCGCCCGTGGCTTTCGCCTTCTCTTCCAAGCCTTCCAGCTCTTCTTCTTGGCCAACATCCGCCGCGAAAGTGACAACTTCTGCGCTGTAGTGGTCTTTTAACCACCGAACAAGGACCGACGTATCGAGTCCACCTGAATAGGCTAGTACGATTTTCATTTAGGAATAATTTTTGATTGATTAACCACTAATCTCACGAATTCACACGAATTTTTTTAGATTTTAACTACAAATATTTTGAATCGAATCGCGGTCCCGCTGAGCGGGGACCGCTCCTACAAGCTAAAAATCTCATCAAGCTTTAACGCCCTGGGCCAGTACTGCCATGATCGCTTTCTGGGTATGAAGCCGGTTTTCGGCTTGATCGAAAATGATCGATTGGTCCCCATAGAGGACCTCTTCTTGCACTTCCATTCCCTTGTATGCAGGAAGGTCGTGCATGAATAGAGCGTCAGGCTTGCCCAACTTCATCAGATCCTTGGTCACCGAGTATGGCTTCATCACTTCAATGCGCTCAGCGGACTCTTCTTCCTGCCCCATGCTCACCCAGGTATCCGTATAGAGCACGTCGGCATCGCGAGCCGCCTCCTCGGGATCGCTGGTGAATTGGTAGCTTGGAGCATATCCCGATTTTTGGAGCAGCTCCTGGATTTCGTCGCCCGGGGCGTAGTCCGGCGGTCCCGCCAGAACGAGTTCCATTTGAAATAAGGCCGCTCCCAATATCCAGGAGTTGGCGATGTTGTTAGCTGTATCTCCGAAGTAGGCGATTTTCTTGCCCTTCAAAGACTCCATCAAATCGCCCCCACCCGACCATTTCTCAGCCATGGAGAAAGCATCGGTAAATGTCTGGCAAGGATGCAGAAGATCAGTCAGAGCATTAACAACTGGTATCGTCCCCATTTGAGCCAGCTCTTCCAATTCGCTATGTTCGTATGTACGTACGATCAAACCGTGCACGAATCGCGATAGCACATTAGCGGTATCGTAAATCGATTCTCCCCGACCTAACTGGATGTCATTCTTGTTCAAGAATATTGGGTGTCCGCCCAGCTCGTGGATTCCAACGTCAAAGGAAACGCGGGTACGCGTGCTAGACTTGGAAAAGATCATCGCCCAGGTCTGCCCTTTCAATGATGGAGGCGTATGGCGGCCACGGCCTTGCTTGAAGCTCCTAGCCAAAGCGAATACTTCGCTCGCTTGGTGCGGAGCAAAATCGGTTTCTTTCAAAAAGTGAGCCATTATATTTAGTTTTCTAAAGCTAGCGTGTTTAATTAAGTGCCCTGAGTTTCAGGCAGCGTTGCCAACCGGTTTTCAACGACGCTCTCGAATATACCGAGCGCTTCATCAAAGTCGTCTTTCGTCGCGGTCAGACCCGGCAGGAATCGAATCACGTTGGATCCAGCCGGTGGCACAATGAGACCATTGTCTCTTAATTGAGTGACCACTTCGGCTGGGGATTCACCGATTTGAATGCCAATCATGAAACCGAGCCCTCTTACATCCGAAATGTAATGCGGATACTTCGATTTCAGTTCAGCCAATCGCTGCATGACATAGGCGCCGTTATCTATGACATTCTCCAGAAGACTTTCATCTTCGATCGTCTCTATAACCGTCAAAGCGGCAGCGGAAATCAAGGGTGTTCCACCAAATGTGGTGCCGTGGCTCCCAGGCTTGAATAGCCCTGCGTATTGGTCGCTCACCCAAACTCCACCTATGGGAACTCCACCTCCTAAACCCTTGGCCATTCCAATGGCGTCTGGCTCTACTCCCGCATGTTCGAAAGCGAAGAAGCGTCCTGTCCGACCAACCCCGCATTGGACTTCGTCGATCATGAGCAACACTTCCCTTTCCGAACAAAGGCTGCGCAAATCTTTCAAAAACGGTTTCTCCGCTGGGTAAACTCCCCCTTCTCCCTGTATCGTTTCGATAAATACAGCAGCAGCATTCTCATCTATGGCGGTAGCAAAACTATCGATGTCGTTTAGCTCAGCAAAAGCAAATCCATCAACCAGCGGGGCGAATCCCTGGCGAACATTCTCCTTGGGCGTCGCGCTCATGCCTCCGAATGTCCGACCATGAAAGGCATTCTTGGCGCAAACGACTTTGTACTGCTTTCCATCTTGGCCAGACTTTTGACAACCATAGAGCCGCGCTAGTTTGATCAAAGTTTCGTTAGCTTCCGCCCCACTGTTGCAGAAGAACACTTTTCCATTACCGCCTGCCTTCTCATTTAGCTTAGCAGCCAACCGAGCTTGAACCTCGTTTCGATAGAGATTGCTGACGCAGATAAGCTCGTTCGCCTGTTCCTGGATAGCGGCGACCAGTTTCGGATGGCAATGCCCCAAACTGGTAACAGCAATACCCGAACAGAAATCG
>CAZFUD010000046.1:0-23355 GCA_964521705.1 uncultured Opitutaceae bacterium
ATCCCCAAGCCACAAGGTCAAAAGACATCCCGCCACCCCCTTTATCTGCCTTGCCCGCAGTAGTAGGCGAGTAGACCCCCTGGACAAATTGCAGCCCAATCTTGAAAGTAGGGAGGATGGGCTCAGTCCCATATCTCTGAGCCGGCAGCCGCCCATAGTCAGTGAAAAAGCGCCCTCCCGCTGAGTTGAATCGGGCTTATCTTTATCTACCACTCTTGATTCAAGCTGAGAAGCGGTGGAGCTCGACCTCCAGGCGAGCTTTATTCCACTTTCAGAATATTCCTATTGACGTATATTCCTAGCCCAACATCTTTCCAAAACGAAAATGGTGATCGTATCCTTGCACAAGTGTCTCTCCGATCCAACTCGATTGCGGATTGTCAATCTGCTGCTTCGAGGACCTCTATGCGTCTGTGAATTGCAGGAAGCCTTAGACGAGCCTCAAGTAAAGATATCAAAGCACATTGGATACATGAAACGGCAAGGGTTGCTAGACGTAGAACGAAAAGCCAATTGGAACTTCTATCGCATTTCCCCCGCACTTTCTGAGAGTGTTCTAGCTAGCTTGGAAGCCATCCGCACCGGCTATGCTAAAGATCCTCAATTGTCTCAGGATTTGAAAAAACTTGAACATTCACCGGGCGCTGCTTGCCGATAGAAACTGAATACAATGGAAAAGAATCGCGTACTCATTCTCTGCACGGGTAATTCTTGCCGTAGCCACATGGCTGAAGGCATTCTGCGGAATGCGGCTGGGGACCTGTTTGAAGTTCATTCTGCTGGGTCTCAACCTGCTGGATACGTTCACCCTAAGGCCATTGCCGCCTTGGCAGAGATCGGTATCGATATATCCAGCCACGAATCCAAGCACATGGATCGATTTCTCGATCGAGACATCCACACCGTGATTACCGTTTGCGGGAATGCGGACCAAGCCTGCTCCGTCTATCCAGGGCAATTGAACCGGTATCACTGGGGATTCGATGACCCTGCCAAAGTAGAAGGATCCGAATCCGAGATAGTTGATGCTTTCAGAAGGATTCGGGACCAAATCAAACTCGTTTTCGAAGCCTATGCTCACGGCTACCGAGAAGGTCTCAGTTCCGCGGATTAGGAACCCGGGTGTTCCATGATCCGCGATAAAAGCGCCAAAGAGATGAAGAAGCAGGAAAAACGAACCAATTGGGTAATCGGCGAAACGCTTGGCACTTTCCTTCTGGTTTTTTTTGGCTGCGGGAGCGTAGCTACGGCGGTGGCCCTAAACGCCCCGGTTGGGTTGTTTCAGGTCGCCATCGTCTGGGGCTTCGGATTAAGCATCGCCATATTCTTGACCGGCCGCCTTAGCGGGGCCCATCTCAATCCTTCAATTACTATTAGTCTCGTAGTTTTTCGCTCATTTCCGATGGGGAAAGCGATTGGCTATATTCTCGCTCAATTTGCCGGGGCTTTCCTGGCCGCAACCATGGTTTTTCTGGTTTACGGGGGCGCGATTGAAGCCTTCGAGGCTAACAACGGCATCATACGCGGCGAGTCCGGAAGCGAAGCCAGCGCCATGATCTTTGGCGAATTCTACCCAAATCCAGGAGGGGGAGCACTCCCTCAGCCAGACCAGCGAGCGATCACCGGTACTCAAGGATTTCTATCCGAACTACTCGGCACTGCCCTCCTGGCCCTAGTGGTCTTCACGGTTACGGACAAGAGAAGCAACATTCTGCCGGCCTGGCTCATACCATTCGCCATTGGCATCACGCTGACAGTTCTCATTTCCCTCTTCGCCCCGGTTTCGATGGGTGGGTTCAATCCCGCCCGCGACCTAGCTCCACGAATATTCTCATCACTCGCCGGCTGGGGTAGTCTTCCGTTCTCTATCAACGGCTATGGATGGCTAACAGTTTACGTCATCGGCCCGATTCTGGGAGCTCTCCTGGGCGGACTCGGACATCGCCTACTACTGAGCCGGTAGCCTAGCCCCATCCGCTCTTTCTTTTCGGCGGATGGCTTAGCCTATTCGCCCGGGGGACCGGATTTGATTTCCCCTCGGATTTGCCGAATAATACCTAATGATCCGAGCGGCTAAATCGGCAATCTGGCTCCTGTTGTTCGCGTTTGTCTACGCGATGGGACACATGATCTGGTATTGGCAAACCCCACTCGGCCAAAACCCCACCCTCTACGGACAAGAAAATCTCATTCTGGCCGAGCAAATTGCCAACGGTTCACTGGCCAAGGAACCTTTCTATCGGGCCATGCTTTATCCTGCCCTTCTGGCATTTCTCCCCATCCACTGGATGGTTCTCGGAATCCTCTGCCACTTGGGCAACACACTACTTTCCATCGCCCTTTCCGATCGCATCTGGAAAAATGATTATGCTCCTCTAGTTTCCGGAGCTCTGGTTGGATTCAACCCTGTCCTCATCCACTTCGCCTTTGATCCCCTGGATGCGACTCTGGCGATCACACTCCTCCTTTCTGGATTTCCTATATCCAAAACGATTGGGAGAAGAGCCAAAAGCTGATCATCGGCGACATTTCCCTATCACCGCTCTTAGAGTCCGACTACCCCACCGTCGCCCAATGGACAAAATCCGAGGAAGCCAAACGCTACTTTTATCCCCGATTTCCCGATACAATCGAAGATCTAACTGCCTATTTCCAGTCACCAAATCGGGAATACTTCCGCATCTTATGTAGCGACCATTTCGTTGGCATTATCGGAGCTGATCAAATCGATCGCGTTTCCAAAAAGATCGAAATGCGTAAGCTAATCGGCGACTCCAAACAACGGGGCAAAGGCATAGGAAAACGGGCGACTTTTCTGTTTCTCTTCTACACCTACCTTATCGCCAATCACGATAAGGTATTCCTGCATTCTCTGGATATCAATTTGAGGAACCTTACCTTGAACGGTAAATTCGGCTTCTATCTCGAAGGCGTGTTTTTCGAGGACATCATTATCGATGGCGAAGCCCAAGACGTGGCCCGTATGGCACTGTCTAAATCCGTCTGGCTAGAGCTATTCGGCTAGTCTGCAGATTGCTTTCTTTCCATATAGAAACGGAAGAGCGCTTGCGTACCTTCATCGGCCCCGCCTTGAGCTGAAAGCTTATCATAAAGACTTTTAGCCAGCTCTAATCCGGGTAGCTTCAAGCCCATCTCTGAAGCAGATTCCAGGGCGATTCCCATGTCCTTGATGAAATGCTTAACGAAAAAGCCTGGAGCGAAATCGCCATCCAATGCCCGTGGGGCCAAATTACTGAGAGACCAGCTGCCGGCTGCCCCTGTTTCGATGCTGGCCAACACTTGCTTGGGATCCAACCCGGCCGCTTTAGCGTAAGCCAGGGCTTCGCCAATCGCCACCATTCCCGAAGCAATGGCGATCTGGTTGCACATCTTCGTGTACTGGCCCGATCCCGCTGGACCTTGCAGTTGGATATTCTTCCCCATGATTTCGAAAAGCGGCTGGGCCCTATCAAAGTCGCTCCGTTCGCCGCCAATCATGATGGACAGCCTAGCTTCCCGTGCCCCTAAATCGCCTCCGGAAACGGGGGCATCCAAAGAGCCGACTCCTTTCTCGCTGGCGGCTTCCGCGATTCGTTTGGCAAGGAGAGGACTCGAGGTCGTCATGTCGATAACCAAGGCCCCCGTCTTGATCGTATTGAATACTCCGGAATCACCGAAATAGGTTTCCTCCACATCGGCCGGAAATCCCACGATAGTTATCACCACATCCGCACTTTCGGCCGCGGCCGCTGGCGAATCCGCCCAGGTTGCCCCTCTAGCTACAAGATCGTCTGCCTTAGACTGCGTGCGATTGTAAACCGTCAACGGATAGCCGGCCTCCAATAGATGCCCAGCCATGCTTTTCCCCATTACTCCGATCCCGATGAATGCGATGCGCTCTTTAGACATAGACCTAAACCGTTAACGGTAGATTCCAAAATGGCTAACGAAAACTCGCCTAAATCACGCAACGTTAAACCCAAAATCGTTCCGTGAGCAGATGACATCGGTTTTTCGGTGTAGGGTCGCCGCTTGCCGCGACCCCTGGAGGGACTGATACTTTTCTTACGCAGTCACCGCAAGCGGTGACCCTACAAGCTCGATCCTCCAAAAATCCCGCTTCGCTTGCCTTCCCTAGGGCAATGCCTAGTACTTATCCAACATGCCGACCGAAGTTGTCACCGATAGACTGATATACGAGCGCGTCATCCAGGAGACTGTCGCTCAAGCGGAATCCTTCGTTTGGATCGCGACTGCCGACATCAAAGACCTACACGTAGATCGAGGAAAACGAATGGTCCCTTTTCTCAGCGCTCTTTCCGATCTGATCGATGATGGCGTAGTTGTTCGTATAATACACGCGAAAGAGCCGGGACCTGCCTTTCGAAACGACTTCGATCGCTTCCCTAATCTCCTGCAGGGTCTAGAAATGATCCTCTGCCCTCGATCCCATTTTAAAACGGTTATTGTCGACGGAAAGACTGCCTACACGGGGAGTGCCAATCTTACTGGAGCCGGCATGGGAGCAAAATCGGAAAACCGACGAAATTTCGAATCCGGCATTCTCTCCGACGAACCGGAAATCGTTCGACCTCTGATGGAGCAGTTCGACGCTCTGTGGATGGGAGAGCGCTGCCAACCCTGCCAACGCAAGGAGCACTGCGTCACTTACCACGAACTGCTCGGCTGAGAGATTCGCGATCCTTTTCCATATTTCTATCGATTCGCCTTTCCACAACCGATGGCTCCGTTTAGAATTCTGGCTGATTTATGAATCTTCAGGACTTCGGAGACAGAATCCGCCACCGCCGCAAGAAATCGGGCCTCACGCAAACCAATATCGCCAACGCGGTCCAGGTGAGCCCGCAAGCCGTCTCCAAATGGGAGAGAGGCGAGAACGCTCCCGACATCAGTATCCTGCCCAACCTGACTCAATTGCTAGGCGTATCCATCGAATGGTTATTAGGCTGCCAAAGCATCGACAAGGATGTCATCGAAGCCACCACCATGGACATTCGAGCCGCTCGAGCACGTGAAAAATCCGAGCGCCTCGAACCTCGCGATTTCGCCAACTGGACCAATAGCGTCTGTTATCAAGTTACTGAGTCGGCCCTTCGTTATGGCGGCATTCCCATCAAAGCCCGAGGGGCGGGTATTCTCTGCTTTTTTTCCGGCAGCTTCCATCAGGACCGAGCCATCGACGCTGCCCTAAACGCAGTTCAACTACACAACGAACCTCTGAAAATCGGCATGAGCACGGGGATGGTTTATTTCGGCTCCATCGGGCACCCGGACTATGCTCATCCCGATATCATCGGCGAAGCGGTTAGTATCGCCTTGCTCAACTCAGAGTGGGCCGAAAGCCACACTAAAACTTCCACAGCGGTAGACGCGAAAACTATCGACGGATCCAAACTCAAGGACCGCTCCGACCTCGTCCGACACCAGGCCACCTTCCCCGGCATCAGCCACCAAGTCACCGCTGTCGAATTGCCCGTTCAGAGTTAGTTCAGCAGAGAGCTCGAATCAAGCCCCCTTCTGCAGAGGCTTATCCCGCGCGCAATAATCCTGATCACGTGATCAGGATTTTTGCGCGGGGCCGGTTCCTTTTCGCATGTGGCATAAATCTCATTCGCCTTTGATTCCGGTAGCTTCTCAGACCAAAAAAAGCCGGCTCCAACTATTTGGAGGCCGGCTCTAACGGGGTTTTTGGTTAAATTGTCTTGGACTGATTAGGCCTTGCCGAAAATGGTGTTGCCATCCGAGCGAAGATCTTCGCAGGCCGTGATTAATCGATTGGCCATGCTCTCTTCCGCCTTTTTCAAGTACGAACGCGGGTCGTAGGTCTTCTTGTTGCCCACTTCGCCATCGATCTTGAGCACACCTTCGATGTTTTCGCCGATGTGGGTAACAATCGGCCGCGTAAAGGCGTACTGTGTGTCGGTGTCGATGTTCATCTTGACCACGCCGTAGTCGAGGGTTTCCCGGATTTCGCTAAGCTCGGATCCGGAGCCGCCATGGAAAACGAGGTCCATTTCCGCTTCCGCTCCATGCTTGTCCATAACCGCCTTTTGACCGTCGCGCAAAATAGTCGGCTTCAGCTGGACCGCGCCTGGCTTGTAGGCCCCGTGCACGTTGCCGAACGTCGCCGCGAACAGAAAGCGTCCAATAGGTTGCAAAGCCTCATAAACTTCCAGCATGTCTTCCGGCGTCGTGTATAGCTTTTCAGCGGGTAGACCAGACGTATCGTGTCCATCTTCTTCACCACCTACGCAACCTGCTTCCACTTCTAGGATGATGTCGAGCTCGGCGCACTCTTTCAGGAGCTCCTTGGAAATTTCGAGATTCTCATCTAGAGCCACGACCGATCCATCGAACATATGGGACTGGAAAAGCGGGCCTTTTCCTTCGGCAATGCGCTTCCGAGATGCTTCCAGGAGTGGCTTGAGAAATCCGTCCACCTTTTCCGGATGGCAATGGTCCGTGTGCAGAGCGACCAGTACATCGTACTTCTCCGCCAAAACATGGGTGGCCTCGGCAAGTACGATGGCCCCGAAGGCCGCGTCCTTCACACTAAGACCAGAAGCGAACTGGCCGCCTCCGGTAGAAACTTGGATGATGCCATCCGATTTCGCATCGGCGAACGCTTTGAGGGCGGCATTGATGGTCACGATCGAGGTGATGTTTACCGCTGGGTACGCGTAGCCGCCTTTTTGAGCGGCATCCAGCATGGCTTCGTATTGCTTAGGTGTAGCGACAGGCATGGTTCGTAATGCTGTTTCGTTTAGTTCGTTTTAAGGAAGGCATTCTACCCGAATCGCGGCAAATCGCCCCGATTTCCCGGGAAAAACCCACCATGAAGCGCAAACCGCATTCCCTGTCCAGCGTAGGATCTAGGAAAAAGCAAGCGGCAACACAGCCCAATGGATGCCCAACCTAGGGACTGAATTCAGCCAGTCCTTTTAAAACTTTCGGTATCAACCGGGTATCGCGCCAAAACGGATATAACTTAATCCATTCGTACTGCGATCGACGTAACCATTTGCCGATATGGGGCATTCTCCTCTAATTTTTCGCCCGTATCCCATGATCCAGCTAGTTTCCTCCAATCGAATTGCTCTAGCGCTGATGCTCCTAGGCCTCTTTGGGAACGCAGTTTTAGCCCATCCTCTCGGGCCAAACAATTCCGCCATTGGTGAGTCCTCCATTTTAACCAACTCGATCAGTAGCCAGGCGATGATACAGGCCGCCGTTGCCATGTCTCCCGCCAAGGCAAATGCCACCGGTCCTGCCGCCAGTTTTAATGCGTTCGCCCCTCTCGTTCGAACCCGTACCGACAGCGCCTATCTTTATGTAGAATCTAATGGCATGCCGGAACATCCCATGATGATCGGTATCACCGCCTGGCAACAACAAGTTCCCCTGCCACAGCCTTACACCGGCGATAACGCATGGCGGATCCCATTGAATCCGGTTCCCGCCAAAGAACCTATGTCTGCGAAAGAAGATTTCTTCAGGGGAGCGATCGCGCTGGCGGCGAACGGGGTGCCTATCTTCAATCCCATTAAGAATGACGGCAGAGCAGACCCCTTTCTCGCCGGAGAGCTCGACGAATATGGCGGTCATTCGGGTCGAGTGGATGATTACCACTACCACATTTCGCCCCTGCATTTACAAACGGTTTTAGGCGAGGGGAGGACAAAGCCGTTAAACGGCCTCGAGAGGAACTCGTCTTTCATTTCCCGCACTATCAGGGAGACACGCCCCACTCCGCTATCATGTTAGGGAACTACAAGCTTCTGCGCTTCTACGAGTCCGAGAAAATCGAATTATACGACCTTTCCAATGACCTCAAGGAGAGTGCCAATTTGGCAGATAGAATGCCTGAGAAAACCGCTGACCTTCGTAAGCGACTCGATATTTATTTGTCGGCAATCGATGCCGGTATGCCGGAAATCAATCCCCAATACGACCCCTCCAAACCACCGCAAATTCGACGCGGCGGGAACCGGGAACGCGATCGCGGCAATCGGCAAAACGATCGACGTCAACGGAATCGAAACTAACACTCACACAATCTTATGAAGCTAAGACCCCTCATTCTCGCAACTTGCTCATTAATCCTTATCTCTACGACATTCGCCCAAAACCGACGAGGCCCCAATACTCCGGAAGGCATCGTCCGGCCGCGACTTTCCGACACCATTCCGGCAAACGTTTATGCGGACAACTGGTTCAAGCTCTATATCAATGGCAAGCTGGTGGCGGTGGACTCTATCGACTTCATGCCACACAACGTAATCTCGGTAGATCTTCTGCCCGAATACCCGATGACCATCGCCGTAATGGCCAAAGATGGCGGCAATGCGGAAACCGGACTCGAATATAACAACAGCAATATCGGGGACGGCGGATTTATCCTGAAAATCGGATCCGATATCGTCACCGACGCCTCATGGAAGGCCAAGAATTTCTTTCATGGGCCGATCAATAGCGACAAAGCCAATCCACGTGTCAGGCATCTAGAAATTCCCGATGACTGGTACACCGTCGACTTCGACGACTCCGGTTGGGAGCAAGCAACCGAATATGCTGAGAGCGTCGTTCGACCCCGCGGAACCTTTAGCGAAACCGATTTCGACGGAGCGAAATTCATCTGGACCGGGGACCTCGACTTGGACAACACCATCATCTTTCGCAAGCGCGTCGAACGCCCTGGATGGACGCCCCGTTGGAACGTTGGCGAGCGATAAACGCCTTTCTTCAAATTCCCTGAATCCAGTTCTCAATACTGGCGCGAACTAATGCCCGATAATTTTTTAAAAGAATTTTGGGCACCTACCTTCGTGCTCGCCCGAGACGCTTGCCGGCAATTCATGTTTCAAGGTCAGCTCTGTTCAACTGTCGACGGATTTTAGATCGATCGTCACAATGCTGTGATCTACAAAGCCTTCCAATACTCAGGCGAAGGAAGGACGATTAGGCGGATCAATCTCAAGGTAATCTCCATGAGGAGCGCATTCGTCCCAACTGGCAGCGGCGGGCATCCGATTTCGCTGGCTCGACAGGGGATTGTCCTATCACATGCGGCATCGTTCTTCAATTACGCGACCAAACCATATCCGTTTAAGTCTATGGCAATGACCGGAAAAATCGTGGTGAACCTGCACAAGCTTTCCCAGTTCACCAATCTCGCTATCCCCCTTCTAGCTGGGCTTTTCTTCGTGGCGGGAATGCGAATGTCGTTCTATTTCCATTTCCTGACGGTCGCCTTCCTTTTTCTCACCCTGCTTAACGCTTTCTATCTTTTAGGACAAAGCGGGCATTCGCTTCTGCGGAATTTCGGCATCCTTGGCCAGGGGCGCTACCTTCTAGAAAGCATCGGTCCTGAGCTGCGCCAGTATTTATTCCTCAACGACACTGAGGAACGGCCTTTCAATCGTAACGAGCGAACCGAGGTTTACCGGAAGGCCCAGAACATTAACTCCGCCTCTTCCTTTGGCTCGCAGAAGAATTTCGATGCTACGGAGGTCAAAGTGCGTCACGCGATATTTCCTATCCGGAAAGAGGAGCTCAAGTCGATGAGCGTAACTTTCGGGGAAGAACGTGGCTGCCCAAATGCCTATACCTTGAAGCGCCCCTTTATTATCAGCGCCATGAGTTTCGGGGCCTTGGGAGAGCGGGCTGTCCGGACCTTCGCCCGGGGAGCCAAGGAAGCTGGTATTCTCATGAATACCGGGGAAGGCGGGTATCCAAAATATCATCTCGCGGAGAGCTGCGATCTGATTTTCCAAGTGGGTACAGCCAAGTTCGGGGTTCGGGATGCGGACGGTAGACTCGACGACGATAAACTGAAGGAGCTTTGCCAAAAGGATGCCATCAAGATGGTGGAAATTAAGTTTTCCCAAGGCGCCAAACCTGGCAAGGGGGGGCTATTGCCCAAGGAGAAGATTACCGAGGAGATTTCCGAGCTGCGCGGCGTCCCAATGGGTCACGATGTAGTTTCGCCCCCAAGCCATGCCGAATGCACCGATCTCGAGAGCGCAGTGAAATTCATCGCTCACGTGCAAGAAGTCTCCCAGCTACCCGTGGGAATCAAATTGTGCATGGGCAACGTCGCCGAATTCGACGGACTCATATCCGAGATGGTGCGGCTGGATAGCTACCCGGATTGGATTACCATAGATGGATCCGAGGGTGGCACGGGAGCTGCGCCCAAAGCCTTCATGGATCGGGTCGGCATGCCTCTCTACCCCGCACTCAAGCGAGCGGATGACATTCTCAACCATTACGAGATTCGGAACCGCATGAAATTGGTCGCTTCCGGCAAGCTAGTCGGACCTGGCCGCCAGATGATCGCTTTTTGCCTCGGGGCCGACGCCATCGCTTCCGCCAGGGGCCACATGCTAGCCATTGGCTGTATTCAAGCCATGCAGTGCGGCAACAATACCTGCCCAGTGGGCATCACCACCCACAGCCCAGAACTCCAGCGCGGGTTGAATCCGGCAGCCAAATCCGAGCGAATCGCCAACTACGTTGACAACTTAGAGCATGATCTCGAGGAACTGCTTTGCGCCGCCGGATGCCGGTCCGTACGGGAACTTTCGTTCGAACACCTCTACGTCCCCAAAGACTCCACCCTCCAAACCTTTATCGACTCATCCCAATAAGCCGACTCAAACCTACCCCTAATAGCCATCCAAAAATGAACCCCAAACTCCCCATCGCCCTCTCTTGGGTCGCGCAGATCATCGCCGTTATCATAATGGGCCAGACCTTGTACTTCAAATTCAGCGGCCACCCTGAATCCGTCCAGCTGTTCACCGAGCTAGGCATGGAACCCGAAGGCCGGATTATTATCGGCACCTTAGAGTTAATGGCCTGCGTTCTATTGCTAATCCCATCGAGTGTCACTTTCGGGGCGATCCTCGGCTCTGCCTTGATGACCGGAGCCATTATCGGACATTTCACGGTTCTAGGCTGGGAGGGCGAACGCTTCAGCTTGGGAATCCTGGCAGTCGTCGTTTGCGCCGCTTGCGGCTTGGTGATTTACGTTCGCCGCCGGACAGTCCCCTTCCTTGGCTCCGCCCTGCAAAACCGAGAAGGGCTCGATAGCGAAGATGAATAGTGAGGCTGATCTAAGGGCGCTTCTCATAGTAGCGCAGGCTTCTGGCCCGATGACTCTTTATCACCATACAAGCGGGATGCCTGTGCTAATAAAAAACATAGCCGAGCGGCTTTCGGCACCTATGTCCTGCAACTGTGCATATGCGAAAACTTAGGCACCGTATTTGAGAGCAGGAGCGGGTTTATCCCGCGATATCTAGTTGGAAATTGGAAATCGCGGCGTAAAGCCGCTCCTACAACTCGTACCGAACTGTAAATTCTCGCGTCATTTGGGTAAGCTGAAGCCAATCTGCGACTGAAGGAGCGAGCTGCGTCTAAAACTGCGATCCCCCAGTGATTTCGGCAAATTGGAAAAAAGCTCAAAAAAATTTGAATGCTTGCGGGGGCAATGTGTCTAAATCGGAAAAATGCGAAAACGCCGAGGTTCCTATACACTAGACCAATTGCTCCGCTTCAAGCGATCGGAGCGGCCTGGCGACGCATTTTGGGGGAAATTCGATCGCGAGTTGCATCGCAAACAGCGCCTCCTACTCCAGGAGCAATCGATTGAAGAAATCGATCTCGATGCCGCCCCGTGGTCGCGCATGCGGAAACTCGCCACCGCCTTTACTGCTATCGCCGCTTGCTGGGTAGTGGGCTTCGTAGCCTTAAATCTAGAGAAAGCGCCGAACTCGCCTGCAGCTACGAATTCAGACACGCTCGCTGCTGCTTCGAGCTCCAGTACGACAATTTCGCAACCTGACCTCGCTGCCGTTATTCCCGAGAAGGTCGCTTCGCCATTCCTCGAGGTTTCCGCTCCTATCGAATTAATCGAGCAGGGAATCTCTTCCGAATCTATTCTGGCGACCGCTATGATGGAGGACAGCGCCGCTCCGAGCCGACGCTATTTCGTTCAAGCTTCCTACACCCTCGAGTTCGATACAATAATGGAACCCGTTGACTTCGAAGACGCTATCGCGTTCAATGCCGACGAAAGCGTCACGAGGACCATTTTGGAAAAGTACACTCACCCGTTAAGCGACCGTGGATGGAAGTACGACCAATACTTAGCGAACCGATCCGATCCCCTGAATCGGATTTCCGCGGCGGCATTCGACCTGGATGTCTTCGATCGAGACACGCGGCGCGAACGCAAGCTCAACAAGCTGACGCTGAAGTTCTGAAAACAGAACGCAAATCGGCTTTCTGGAGCAATTCTACATACCTGATTCCTCTACTTGGCGACGCTCGGAGCCCTCCTGCTTGTTCCGCCTAACGGAACATCCTAGCGAAGGATGAGCGATGATGGATAGATTTGATCTTGTCACCGCCCCGCAATTGAGGGACCAGCAGGCCCTGCCATACGCCAAGACCAATAGGATTCGCTTTGCGAATACAGGTTTGAAAGGAAGCGGATCTGAGTCTGGAGGACTTTGCTCGATCTCGAATCTACACAAGAAAAACTTTACCCTCTAGGAGTCCAAGGAGAGATTCCCTGCTAAGCTTGCCATTTTTGCAGGGCCCTGCGATCTGTAAGCCACTTATATGAAACTGGCCCAGAGAATCAGCAATTTGCAGCACGAAGGCGCCTATCGAGTAATGAGTTTAGCTCAAGCGCTCGAGCGCGAAGGCAAAGACATTGTCCATTTGGAAATCGGCCAGCCCGACTTCAAAACATTTTCAGAAATATCCGAAGCCGGCAAAAAAGCGATCGATGAAGGCTACACGCGCTACAATCCTTCTGAAGGCTATGGGGACCTGCGGGAATCGATAGCTGAATTCTCAAAACAGCGTGGCATTCACTCGGATCCCTCTCAAATCGTAGTCGGACCAGGAGCCAAGCCTGTATTGCTTTTCCCTCTAATGGCCTTGCTAGAGGAAGGCGACGAAGCTTTGTATCCAGATCCTGGATTTCCCTCATACCGAGCGGATATCGAAATCGCTGGAGGCACTCCCGTTCCCGTGCCTCTGGTCGAAGCCAACAGCTTTTCTTTCGATCTCCAAGCCCTGGAAGCAAGGATTACCGAAAGAACGAAAATCCTAATACTGAATTCGCCGGCCAACCCTACTGGAGGTGTCATCTCTAAACCCGACTTAAAGGCGATTGCCGACCTAGCCCAAAAACATGATTTCTACCTATTGAGCGACGAAATCTACTCGCGATTGGTGTACGACGACTCCGCCGCTGAGAGCATTTATACCATCGATGGGATGCCAGAGAGGACGATCATCGTCGATGGTTTTTCTAAGTCCTATGCCATGACAGGTTGGCGGCTCGGCTACGCGATCATGCCCGATGCTCTAGCGGCAAAAGTTTCCCTTTTGCTCACTCACGCGGTAGGCTGCACCGCGGGCTTTACGCAGAGGGCGGGCATTGTCGCTCTCCAAGAATGCGACGACGACGTAGGCAAAGTTGTGCGGCAATACCAAAAGCGCAGAGATGCCTTTGTCGCAGGCCTCAACGGTATAGACGGCGTCTCCTGCCGCATGCCAGAGGGAGCCTTCTATACCTTTCCCAACGTGTCGGCACTCGGCATTCCTTCGATTACATTGGCTGACCGTTTGCTCAACGAAGCTGGAGTGGCCTGCCTTTCGGGAACGGACTTTGGACCTAACGGCGAAGGGTATCTACGTTTCACCTACGCCGCATCCCAAGCTGAGCTCGACGAAGCAGTCAGGCGCCTTAGTGAATTCGTAGTTAAGCTTTAATTGTTTATGAGGGGGGAGGACCGGCTCGGTCCTCCAATAAGACATTGTCTCGGGCTAAAGCTCCGCGCTACTTTTAGACCTGAGCCTAGGATTCTTCCTCGGCGTCCATTTTTTCCAGCATGGCTTTTGCTGCTTTGAACGCGCGGGGGCTGTCTTTGCGTTTAATCGCCGTATAACTCTCCCGGGCCCTATCTCGTTGATTTAGATGCCAATAGGCATTCGCCTCAAGTACCTGAGCCCAAGAGCGCGCTTCCTTCCGCGAATCATCCAACGTCGCCAACAAACTCTCCGCTATCTCGAGTCCCGTTTCAGGATCTTCCAAATGTATCGCTGTATTGCCCATGTGGATGGAGACCCAGTCCTTCATATCATGCAGGTATGAGACTTCCGGTAGCGAAAGCACGCGATAGTAGGCATCGAACGCTTCCTGATGACGCTCTTGCTTGCGTCGCAGGTGGCCCAAAAGGACGACGGCATCCGCATTGTTGGGAAATAGCTCGAGGAAGCGACTGAGGATCTCGCCGGCCTTTTCCTTTTCTTCTAAGAGCTCCCATTGGATGCCAACTTGATAGTAGAGGCTTTCGTAACGTGTGAGAAATCCCTTGGTTTCAGCATCGTGTAGTTGCTGAAGTCCCTTTTCCATATCTCCTGAAAAGCGTAGAAGCATGGCTATGGGTTTCAAATAGGCCGGCGCTTCGTCCAAGAAACAATTAGCCACGCCAAGCGGCATCTTCGCATCATGAAAATCCGGATACTCCTTGAGGATTCCCTTTAAATGAGCCAGCCCCGCATTGGCCTTGAAGAAGCCGCGCAGCCAGCGCCCATTCTCGATGTAGTAGCGAGCTAAGTTAAGCTCGCACATGGCCAAAGCGTAGCGAGCGGTCGGATCGGATTCGTTTTCCGAATAGTAATCTTTCGCTACTTCGATCGCTTTTTCCGATGCCTTCTCAAACCTTTCCGCCAATTCCTCGTCCGTTCCACCCGCATAGCCATCCAATCGAAATAGCCTAGCGGCATTCAAGCAAGGTCCCAGCGGTGATTCCGGATAGGATTCCGTAATCTCGTCGATCAATCCAGCCGTTCTCGGGTCCAAGTTGTATCCGAGAGTCATGATAAGTTCGATCTTTTCCTTCGGAACGCCGAGGTAAAGATCCGCCACTTGAGCCGAAAGCGACTGGCAACAAACGACGACTCCTAACGCATAACGCGCCATGTGCCAGAGAGGCCTCTTCCATCCTTTAAGCATCCTTCAATCCCGTTTCACGAACCTTACTCGTCCGCTTTCAACTTAAAGCTCGATGGGGTCATTAAATATATCGCTTAGCATGCTGACCGAAACAGGATGATTCTTTTCCGCGTTCCAAAGCGAGTCCCCTAGTGGCTCTAGCCAATCCGAAGCGATATACATAGTCAGATTTTCTTAGATGTCTCCAGAGACATCAACGAACATAAATAGTCGCAACTTTAGACCGATCAATACCGTAATTGTAAGCTTGGCGTGGGGAATGAGGGCCTCGATCAGTGAAAGGACTTCGCCTTTCACAGCCCGGCAGGGATTCGAACCCCGACTGAATGGACCAAAACCATTTGTGCTACCATTACACCACCAGGCTAGTGAAGGCCGGATAAATTGCGGAGAGACCCCAACGCGTCAAGCGCTGAAATTAACGAAGAATGCTAAACCTAGGATTGACGATCCTAACGCGCTGTGGCTTAACGCATTTTTAATGTCCTCAGACACAAATCCCGCCTCCGAACCCAAATATAAACGCATTATTTTAAAACTGAGTGGCGAGGTCCTGCGCTCCTCCAAAACAGGCGACCCGATTGACTGGGATACCTTGGCCCGGATTTGCGAGCAGATTAAGGATATCCGGTCCCTCGGAACGGAAGTGGGGATCGTCATAGGGGGAGGCAACATCTTTCGCGGCCTTTCCGGCTCCAAAGACCGCGGCGTCGATCGCACCACCGGAGACTACATGGGGATGCTTTCAACGGTGATCAATGGGCTAGCGTTCATGGAGTGCCTGGAAAAGATGGACGTGGTAACCCGTGTTCAAACCTCGATTCCCATGAACCAAGTCGCGGAACCGTTTATCCTCCGGCGAGCCATTCGCCACTTAGAGAAAGGACGCGTCGTCATTTTCGTGGCAGGGACAGGCAACCCCTATTTTTCCACTGACACCACCGCGGCCCTCAGGGCTAGCGAGCTCCCGGCGGAAGTCATTATGAAAGCGACGAAGGTCGACGGCGTTTACGACAAGGATCCGATGAAAAACGACGACGCGGTCAAGTACGAGCAGCTGAGCTACATCGACGCTCTTCAACAGCGCCTCAATATACTCGATTCCACCGCGTTTTCGCTTTGCATGGACAACGAAGTTCCCATCCTAGTTTTCAGTTTGAACGAGGAGGGCAGCATTCGCCGAGCGATTCTCGGCGAAAAAGTTGGTACGCTGGTTTGCTCCGAATCTTAGCTATCCGCGCCCAATAGACATTAATATCTAAACCCTATACAATTATGGACGAAGACGAAATATTTCTGCAATTCGAAGACGGATTGGAAAAGGCGGTGGAGCATGCTTCCAAAGAGTTTTCCAATATCAATACCGGCAAAGCTAATCCGCAAATGGTCGAGGGAATTATGGTCGATGCCTATGGTAGCCAGATGGCGATTCGCGATATGGCGGCTATCTCCACGCCCGACAACCGCACGATAGCTATCACTCCTTGGGACAAAGGGACGCTGCAAGCGATTGAGAAAGCCGTACAAGTATCCAATATCGGCATTACACCAGCAGTGATGGGAGACGTCATTCGTCTTCCTTTACCCGAGTTGACGGGCGAACGGCGGCAGGAACTGGTAAAGCTGGTCGGCAAGCACGCTGAAGACGCTCGCGTTGGCGTTCGCAAGGCTCGCCATGATGCCATGGATGGGATCCGCAAGCTGCAAAAGGATGGCGGAATCTCCGAGGACGATTTGAAACGTTGCGAAAAGGAAATCCAAACGGAGACCGACAACTCCATAAAGAAGATCAACGACCTCCTCGAAGCCAAAGAGAAGGATCTTCTTCAGGTGTAGCCGGTTGGCGGTTCGAGGCACGGCCTCGGCTGAATTAGCCAGCCAGCTTCCGAGCTTCAGACTATCACGATAGCATGAAACGCATCGTCATAAAGCTAGGCACAGGCATTCTTACGAAAGGTCTCGGCGAAATCGATACGGACCGGATTGCCTCGATTTGCCAACAAGTGCACGAGCTGAAGGAACGGGGATTCGAACCTCTCATCGTCAGTTCGGGAGCAATTGGCATGGGCATGGGGGCTTTGGGATTGAAACGGCGACCTTCTTCCCTCGCCAAGCAACAAGCTTGCGCCGCCATTGGCCAAAGCCGCCTCATCCAGTGCTGGCAAGAAGGGCTCGACCCATTTGGCCTGGTGGCCGGTCAAGTGCTACTCACCCATGAAGGTCTGCGGATTCGGAATCGCTACGTAAACGCCAAGGCCACCATCGATCAGTTGATCAATTGCGACGCTATTCCCGTTATCAACGAAAACGACACCGTTAGCGCCTTCGAAATCAAATTCGGTAACAATGATATTCTTAGCGCCATGGTCGCCAGCCTGGCGGAAGCCCGCCGACTCTTTATTCTATCCACCGCCCCAGGATTGATCGACATGGACGGTACCGGCGAAATCGTTCCGGTGGTCGATGCCGTTACCCCGGAAATCGAGGCTATGGCCAAAGGGACGAACTCCCCTACTGCCGTTGGCGGCATGATTCCAAAACTTCAAGCAGCCAAATTAGCCACAGCCGCTGGCTGCGAAACCGTCATCGCCGATGGCTCGGAAGCGAATGTGATTACGCGTCTAATGGACGGGGAAGCTATGGGGACCCGATTCGAGGCTAGCGATACCCCACTCGTATCCAAAAAGCGCTGGCTTGCTTATTTCCAACGGCCAAGTGGATCTATTCAAATTGACGAGGGAGCCCGCATCGCCCTAATCCGCGACGAACGCAGTTTGCTAGCCGCAGGAATCGCCAAGTGCGAGGGCGATTTTCACGCCGGCGATGTCATCGATGTCTTTGACAGTAATGGCTATGCCATCGCTCGCGGCGAAAGCGCTTTTTCTAGCCACGAGATTAGGCAAATCTCCGGTAAAAGCGCTTCGGAGATCGAAGCCCTGTTCCCAGATAAGAAACGCTTCGAAGTCATCCATCGGGATGCCCTAGTGCTGCTTTAGGTGAAAAGGCAGAGGCTGACTTCCCTTTCGGAACTATTGGAGGACCGAGCCGATCCTCCCTACCTAGATTCACTTATTGCCTATTGATTTTCTTCTCAGCATGGTTGTTCTCCTTACTCGTCCAAATGGATTTCAACCTGTCACAGCCAACGACCGCTTTTGAGATTCCTCCTATCGATTTTAGAGAGGATCTAAATGATGAACAATACGCTGCGGTCACTGCCGAGCCCGGACCTTTGTTGATACTAGCTGGGGCGGGAAGCGGAAAGACTCGCACCCTTACCTACCGGGTAGCGTATCTGCTTTCCAAGGGTGTCGACCCGAAAGACATTCTCTTGCTCACCTTCACCAATAAAGCGGCCAAAGAAATGCTCAGCCGCGTGGAAGATCTGACTGGCTACGAGCCACGACGATTCTGGGGAGGAACCTTTCACAGTATTGGACATCGTCTCCTGAGAATGCACGGCGACGCAGTCGGTCTGGCTAAGAACTTCACGATTCTGGATGCTAGCGAAGCCGAAACCGTTCTGAAACACGCGGTGGAAGCGGTCGACAAAACCTTTTTCAAGAACAAGACCCATCCTAAGCCAGGCCCGCTGTCCTCGATCATCAGCATGGCCCGCAACACCTGCTCATCAATCGAAGAAACTATCGTCCACTATTATCCGCAGTACCACGAGCTCGTAGAAAACATCCAATCGTTCGCCAAGGCCTACGAAAGCAGGAAACAGGAGCAGAAAGTCGTCGATTACGACGATCTACTGACAAATTGGCTTAAACTTATGGATACATCGCCTGAGATTCGGGAGTACTACAATCAGCGATTCAAGCATACGCTGGTAGACGAGTATCAGGACACCAATACACTGCAGGCCAGAATCGTCGACATCATGGGCGCCAATCATCAAATCATGGCAGTCGGCGACGACGCCCAATGCATTTACTCTTGGAGAGGAGCCAATTACGAGAACATCATCACTTTCCCCGATCGTCATCCGGATACCCGTATCCTAAGAATCGAAACGAATTACCGTAGTACGCCAGAGATCCTGACATTGGCGAATTCGGTAATTCAGAATCGGGAAACTCGAGGCTTCGACAAAAAGCTCCGAGCCTTCAAGCCCTCCAGTCAAGCGCCTTACGTCGTTCAGGCCATGGATGGAAAGGAGCAAGCCCAGTTCGTCATCACCCGAATTAAAGGGCTTCTCGATGAGGGTCGCGACCCCAAGGAGATAGCCGTTTTGTACCGGGCCCACTACCAGGCATTAGACATGCAGATGGAACTGTCTCGGGCAGGGATCCACTATCAAATCACCAGCGGCGTACGATTCTTCGAGCAAGCCCACATTAAGGACATGGTCGCTCACCTGCGGTTGGTATACAATCCCAGCGACGCCCCCAGTTTCATGAGGCTCGTGACCTTGCTCCCAAAGATAGGAGAAAAAAGCGCCCAGAAGCTCTTCGCCTTAACCAAAGAAACCTCCGAGAAATCCCAGAAGGATTTCATAGACGTCCTCAACGATCCCAGTGTCGTCGCCAAAGTTCCCGGCCCGGCCCGGGATGACTGGGAATCGCTAGCGCTAAGTTTGCAAGACATGAAGCAAACCAATGAAATCTCCACCCCCGACCAAGTTGTGGAGATCGGGCTCGAGGGCTGGTACAGCCTCTACCTTCAAGGCGCCTATGCGAACTACGTTAATCGTATGGACGACCTCCGCTCGTTGATCGGCTTTGCTGCCCGATTCGAGGAGATGCAAGAACTCATCGCCCAAATCACCCTCCTCAACTCGGAAGTTGCCGACCGAAATATCGAGGATTCAGACGCTGCCATACGGCTAACAACTGTTCACCAAGCTAAAGGACTTGAATACGATGTCGTGTTCTTGATCGGAGCGGCAGAGAACCTCTTTCCTATCAGGCGAGCCGTTGAGGCCGGAGACACGGAAGAGGAGCGGCGACTGTTCTACGTGGCAGTCACCCGGGCCCGCGATGAGCTCTACCTCCTTTTCCCGAAAATGAACACCAAAGGAGGCCCCTCCATGTTCCTTACGCCTAGCCGATTTCTCCAGGAAATCCCTCAGGAGCTTTACGAACCGGTTCGGATACGCCGAAATTATGGCTGGTAAGAACCTGGCTCCCGCAGATTACTCAGATACTCGCAGAAGAAAAGACGGTACGAACCTCAAGCACCCAATCGCCAATTCGAACGAAGCCCATCCAATCAGTTGAAACCATTCATCGATAAATCCATCTGCGAACATTCCCTTTATCCGTAGGTCAGAAAAATTTTTATGAAAGCATACCTCTTTCTAATCCTTTCCCTCGTTGCCCTCACCGAAGTTCATTCAGCTGAGATCTTGTTTTCCGATCGCCGCAACGCCGATTCATTCAAGCGCATCTCTGAACACTTCAGCGGCAAAGAGGATCCAGGTCGTTACGTCATCGTACGAACAGATCCGTCACAACGCGATGGATACTATATTGCCTTAAAGCTTGAAGCGTCGGACCAGCCGGAAAAAGCCGACAAGCTGCTTCTGTATTTCGTGCGGCCCGGTTCCCAAGAGGTTGAAACCAAGACTTTGACTACCGGCCCTATCAACAAGAATCGCGCCTTGATCGGCATGACCGACGATGTATGGGGTTCGACAAGCTCGATTCCAACCGCCTGGAAGATCGAGGTTCTCGACAGCGCCGGCACGGTAATTTTCACCTCCCAGAGTTTTCTGTGGTCCAACCGCTCTTGAACGGCTAATCAGTATATCCAAATTCCGGATGGGCTGGACAGACTGGACACCTTTACCGCTATCAACGCCATTCACTCAGGAGTCCCTTCGAGAAACGCTTGATGGGGGTCAAGCATTTCGCTGGCAATTCCTCGAAACGGAAAGCTGCTGGCAAGGAATTTGGGGCCGATTTGTTGCTCGGGTTTCGCTCAATCAAGACGAAGGGCTCCTGTACCGGATACCAGAAGAACTTGCGCAGCAAACCGCCGAAGAGCTCAAGAACTACTTCCTTTCTGACACTGATTGGGGGAAGATCGCGGATCGTCTTCCCTGGCGAAGCGATCCCGAATTGGCCCAAGCGATAGAGGCATACCCGGGCCTGCGTCTACTGAACCAACCCTTCCCAGAAACGCTCCTCGGCTTCTTGTGCTCAGCCACCAAACAGATCCCCCAAATCAAAATGCTCTGCGACAAGCTAGCAGACTCTCTCGGCGAAGAGATTCTGCCAGGCGGGCCTCGAGCGCTCCCTACCTGGGAACGGCTTTCTCAGACAAGCGAAGCTTCCCTTCGATCTTTGGGACTGGGATTTCGGGCGAAGAATATCAAAAAGACTGCGGACGCGATCGCTAAAGATCCCGCCGTTCTCCGCCGAATCGAACGCCTTCCTTATCCTGAGGCTCACGCGACGCTGCTCGACTTCCCCGGGGTGGGATCGAAAGTGGCCGACTGCGCCCTCTTGTTCGGAGCTCGGATGTATGAAGCCTTCCCTGTGGATACCTGGATTTTGAAAGTTCTGGAGAAGCGCTATGGACTTAACAACTGGAAAAAGACCCAGCTCGAAGCGTTCGGTCGTATCCACTTCGGACCATACGCCGGCTATGCTCAACAGTATCTATTCGCCCGCGAACGCTCGTTGTCCTAAGTCCACAAGCATTGGTCTTGTCCCGTCAATTGATATACCCATACTGACTAGCCAATTGATTCCGTGGACGACGACACCGAAAAATTAAATTTCCTTGAGCAATCTCTCGACCGATCGAAAGAGAAACTGCATTCGGGCACGCCTCGCAAACCGCCTTTCCCGGTCAGCCAGTCGCTTCGATACTACCTTTCCGATTTCGGAAGAGAGCATAAGCTTCCCGTCGCCTACCGGGACCTGGAGACCTTTTCCGCTTCCGCCCCGCTCTACGATGACAAAGAGCAGGATACGCTTTGGCAAACAGTCATCTACGATCATGTTATGAACGCCCGGCTTTCCGAAGGGCTCAAGAAAGTCTACGCCATTTTGAAGGCGGGCGGAGACCAGTCCGTGATCCACCATCTGTATGTCGATCGTATCGACTATTGCGTGTTCGGGAATTCCAAGCCGTTCCGTATCCGTATTGTGAATTCAAGAAACGACAATCAAGACTACTTCTACGTCAAGAAGGCCGATGCTTCCCGACTATACGGATTGGAACTTGAGCACTTGCTTTCGCCGAATCGAATGCATTTTCTCACCGACCAGAATACATTGATCGAAGAGCATATAGTCGGGCTTCCGGGGGATATTTTCATCGAGCATTGGCTTGATAGCAATAAATTGAAAGCCATCCGGATAGCCAAGGAGCTAATCAAGTTTAATGAACGCTGTTTTGTGCGGCTCCTCGGAGATATGCGCCCCTATAATTTCATTGTGGATATAACCCCCGACTTTGAGGAGACTCAGATTCGCATTCGGGCCATGGACTTCGACCAGCAATCCTATGACGGTCGCAAGAACTTCTACCTTCCCCAATTCTTCAAAGAGAACAATCCGCTTGTCGGATTTTGCGTTAGCCATATCGACGCGAAAACAGCCTATCAGTATCAGAAAGAAGAGCACCATCTAATCGCTCGAAGAATGAAAACGGGGAATCTGCGCATTAAAGCGATTTTGGATACGATGTCCAAAGACGAGCTCGCGCCCGAGGAGAATTTCAAGCAGCTACGCCAGGAACTGTCAGCCCATTACAGAGATGACGCTTTTCTAAAGCGAAAATCGATGGGCGGGCTCGTTCGCCAAAGTCTTCTTCGAATTTACGATTCCACGAGGGCGTAAACCATGGACATGCCCATATGCGACGCCCATGTTCACTTGTATCCGCCAAGCGTTTACAATGACCCAGCCAAGTGGGCTACCGAGCGAGAGGAAACCTACTGGCTTCAGTGCGTGGCACCATCCAACGGACCTCGTCTTCAAGGCTGGGCAGACATGGATACGCTCATTAGAAACATGGACACCGCGGGCCTGGAAAAGGCCATTGTTATCGGATGGTATTGGGAACATTCTGAAGTTTGCCTGGAGAACATTTCCTGGCAACAAGGCTGGCTGGAAAGGTGCCCTGATCGCCTGATGGCCTTCGCCCCGTTCAACGCCAAAGGGGGACGGGAAGCGATCGAATCAATCAAAAGAGCCTTCGATCTGGGCTTTACAGGCATCGGCGAGCTCAATCCGCCAGCCCAGGGATACACCTACGATCACGAGTCTCTCCTGGACGCTATCGCCCTGGCGGGCTCTCGCGGTAAATGGGTCAATTTCCACATTACGGATCCC
>CAZFUD010000047.1:0-22817 GCA_964521705.1 uncultured Opitutaceae bacterium
AGCGTCTGCCGCGAGAGAATGTCAGACTTGGCAAGGGTCACATTCTGGCCGATCATCCTTAATGTCACTTGATTGTCGTCCTCGCTAGCGATGTTCCCAGCATAGGAGCGGCCATCCTGCGTATTGATGGTTACGAGCTGATAGCCCTCCGGAATCTCCCCGCTGGGATCAAGCATGTTAGTCAGGATATATTCCAGGTCTCCCCTATTCGATCCGGTAATATCTGGCCCGATCTCGCCACCTTCGCCGTACAGCTTATGGCAAGAAGCGCAGGTCTGTTCGTACAGAGCCTTACCCTCCACCAAATCGGCATGAGATACATACTCATCAGTTAGAAGGAAGCGGTATCGGTCCATCGCGATCTGCTTATCTTTGGAAAGAGATTCAATCGAACCCCAGAAATCCGCAAATCTGGGACCGATAACCCGATTTAGCTGACGTGCCGAAACAGCGGATACGTCTACTCGAGATATCGTGCCACCTCTCAAGGCATCGAATAAGGCCAAAGCGGTGGATCTTCGTGTCGCCAATGTCTGGATAGCGATCGATTTTTCCAAACCGGAAAACGCGGAGTAGCGGCTTATAATCTCGCTGGGGACGCTTTCATCATCATAGACGGCGATCGCTCTCAAGGCAGATTCCCTTAGGGCTGGCTCGTCGAGAAATCCGATAATCGTGTCGAAGGCTGGAGCATAGATCTCCTGGCTGAAGCTCAAAAGAATGTCTTTTCTCTCTTCCAGTCCCGTGCTCGGGTCTTTCAATTGGGCCAATCGTGCCTTGCCGGCTTCGGCGCTTCCGAATAGCTGCCCAAGCCGAAGGGCCAAACTGCGTTCTTCATTATCTTGGGAGCGCATCAGCTCCGATTCCACTGCCGCCCATCCCTTCGGCGCTTCCAAATAACGCTGGCCAGCGAGGCCGTCCCGCAGACCTTCCAAAAGCGGGATTCTCTGTCCCGAATTCTGGGATCTCCCGATAGCGGCGACCACCGCGGCTACCTCATCAGCGGCTACCGCGCGTCTGGCGATGAAATTGGAGACCATTGGAATCTCGCTTCGCAGGGCTTGATCCAAGGCGACTTCCGTCGAGCTCTCCACATTCCCTTCGATACCGAACCAAATCATCTTAGGCAAATTGTGATCATCGGCATCACCCTCATGGCTCAACAAGCCCTGGGCTACCTTCCAAGCGCTCGATTCAGGAATTCGCTGCAAGGCTGCTGCCAAATAGAGCCGAACCACAGGCGACGAATCTGATGCCGCCATGCTCGCGAACTTACTCAATGCCGCACTGCCGGGCTTGAAGTCTTCGCACAAAAGCTGAATGGCCCAGGAGCGGATATGCGCATCCTTATCGTCGAGCAACTGGGTTAGGCGCTTCTGGCTAATTCCCTCTGTCACATGCAGGGCCCACAAAGAACGGAGTTTACGCCCCGTATCGGGACCGGACTCGAATTGATCCCACAGTAACGCATGGACATTCTTCTTAGACAGCGATCCCTCTACTGCCCGCTGATGCAGCAAGACCCGGGCTCGGCGCACGTACCAATCGTTGCGATGGGCCTGCATCTCCACGAGCTCCGTATCGGACAGCTTTGCCAAATCGAACCCAGATTTGCCCCGAGTACCTTCGGCAGCGACACGGAAAATACGTCCCGTATCCTTTTGCATGGTACTCATTCCGCAAATGTCCGGGTCGTGCCAATCCAGAATATAGACGGCTCCATCGGGACCGATTTCGACGCTGAAACCAACCCACATCCCATCATTGGCAAGCACTGTATCGTCTCCATGCTTGCCGACGAATCCGGACCCTTTAGGCTCTAGGATATCCGACAAGAGCGCGTGCTCGTGGATATTGGCCATGAAAATTCGGTTGTGATACTTTTCCGGAAATTCCTCAGCCAAGTAGATTCGGGCGCCGCCGTGAGCGGAACGATGCCGGTGATCTGTTATTGTCTGAATATCTGAATACACATGGGGATTAATGTGCCGCCCACCTTGACGGTGATAAATACCACCAGGGATAACGTGCCACAAATGCGGAATTACGCAGGCCGTGATGAAAATCTGCCCGTTGTCATCGAAATCCATTCCCCAAGGATTGCTAAACCCGTGAGCAACCACTTCAAAACGATCTTTGATCGGGTGGTAGCGCCAAACGCCTCCATCGATCTCCACGGGATTTTGAACTTCCTGATTCACGGGAAATGCCTCTCCATGTTTATAGATGCGCCCTTCCCCGACAGGCTTCCCAACCATGGAGGGTGTCGCGAATCCCTGGCAACCGTAGAGCCAACCGTCGGGACCCCAAATGAAACTGTTGAGCGTTTCATGCCGGTCCCGAATTCCCCATCCCGTCAAACGAATCTCGATATCGTCTTCGTCGGCCCTGTCGTCCCCATCACGATCAGGAACGAAAAGCAGGTTCGGCGGCGCCCCGAGCCATAGACCATCGAATCCCCAAGCAATAGCGGCAGGGAAAGGTATTCCTTCCATGAATACTTTTCGCGTATCCATTCTACCGTCTCCGTCTACGTCCTCGAGGATTAGAATGCGACTGTCCCCTCCAGCGGAGAAACCCGTCCGTCTCGTTTCGTAGTCCCTGTTTTCCGCCACCCAGAGTCGACCTCGATCATCCCAGCAAAAGGCCATCGGCTGGGTTATTGCGGGTTCGGACGCGTAAAGATTCACTTCTAATCCATCTGCCACAGTCATCTTCTCGACCGCCTCATCGGGCGTTAGAAAAGCGGCTTGTTTCGACTCATTTCTCGCCGCTACCCATTCCGCGCTGTTGTATCTTTGCCCTCCATAGGCACGCCAATCGTCATTCAGTTCAACATCGTTCAACTCCCCGGTATAAACGACAAATTGATGGCGAAAAATCTCGGTGTCCCCTGCTGGAATCTTCCAATCGCCGAGACGGGATCTAGCAGGCCCCGCTCCCATTTGCCTGTCCACTCGCCAGGGCATGGGATGCGTCGCATTCTCCGGATGGTCGAAAATAGCGATGTGTCCCCAGTCGTCGCGACCCTCGATCTCCATACCGATATCAACCCAAGTGGCCCGCTGTCCCTCAGCTCGACTATTACGTTGGCGAGAGCTATTGATAACCTCACCTTCGTTTCCAGTCTTCCAGGGCATACGAACAAAGAGCCCGCCGTAGTTGTATTCGGAAATCGTTACCTCAGTATGCGCTTTGCCGGACCATAGAAGGTCCATGAGATAGCGTTCGCCCGTATCGCGAACCGTCCAGACTTGCGACTCCTCAAGCAGCGCCATGCCAGTTTCGTCCAACAGATGATAGACAGTCTCCCACTGGACGGCTTCCCCGGAATCCACGAGTATCTTGGAATCGACTCGCTGCCAGTATCCACCAGATGGATTGTGGAAATAGTCGCGTCCATTTAGTCGTGTAAATCCCCAATATATCCCCGTCTGGTGCTTGTGGTGACCGGGACTGTACTCAGTAAGGACACCGTTCCCATCGGGGGCCATGATAGGATGCAAATAAGGTCGATGATCTTCCCTAGCATGCTGCACGATTATCGGCTCCGAGGAGCCCAATCGAAATACGCTAATCGTTTCCGCTTCCTCATCTTTAACGAGGTTCAAGGGGGCGGAGGTTGCAGTGCCGAATAAAGCTAGGGCAGCGAGATGGTAGAATGTTTGATATAGTTTCATGTCAGGAAAAAGCTAATTTTATAATCAATCCGAATTTCATATATTGTTCTAGCGACGGCGACGAATCCATTCGTTTTCGGCATCGGTTCCTCGAGCCCATTTATGGGGATCAATTTCTATGTAGTCAGGATTTGGCGACAACATTTGAGCATCGACGGATTTCCGCCAGGCGTACAGCATGGAGGTCAATTCCTTGACCTTTTCCGGTTCCGACTCCGACAAGTCGTAGTTTTCGCCGAGGTCCTTATCGAGATTGAATAGCTGCACGGTGTTATTTTCGAAGTACTCCAAGAGTTTGTAGGAACCGCTGCGAATAGCGCCCGCTGGTGGCTGCATGCCGTGATTGCTGTAATGAGGAAAGTGCCAATAGATGGCATCGCGACTCAAAGATTTATCGCCTTTCAAAAGCGGCGTGATACTAACACCATCCCGGTGCTGCTCCTCCACAAGCGGCAACCCCGCCATCTCCAAAATGGAAGGATAGAAATCAGTGCTTATGATCGGTTCATCCGACACGGCTCCCTCTAATCCTTGCCCTGGCCACTTAACAATGCAGGGAACGCGGATGCCTCCTTCATAAAGCCAGCCCTTGGCGCCCCGAAGCGGCAATACGGAAGTTGAGAACGCCCTGTCCAGTTGTTCCTCGGTTACGGTTCTGATCGGATTCCCCACGTTCATGCCTGCCATGCCGCCATTGTCGGCGAAGAATATGACGATCGTATTGTCGTCGATGCCGAGTTCTTCGAGACGTTCTAGCAAACGCCCGAAGCTTTGGTCAACCGCTTCAACCATGCCGGCAAAATGGGTATTATCCTGACGCTGCTTAATCTTGACCGTGTGCTCTGGCAGCACTCCATACTCCGCGAACGCTGGATCGGATATCGCTCTATCGATATATTCCTGAGAGCGCTTTTCTCGGCGATCAGGGTTTCCTTCCAGAATGAAGGGTTCGACCATTGGAGGTGGATCTGCTATCAGCTTCTCCTCGTATTTGTCGACCAAGTCCTCTCGACCGTCGATCGGGTCATGCACCGCGAAGTGGGCGAAATAGAGAAAGAACGGGCCGTCTTTGTTGTTGTTGATGAAACCTAATGCTTCGTCCGTCAATCGGTCGGTGAGGTACTCGCCCTCAGGCGCATCCTCTAGGCCTTCTAGATTGTAGGGAGCGTAGAAGGTACGGTTCGGAGCGCCGCGCGACCAGTTCCGCGGAATGTGCCAGTCGAACCCATGTTTATCCGGCGTGGATGGAGCGCTTCCCAAATGCCACTTGCCAACTGCCGCCGTGGCATAACCGTAGCCACGCAAGGTTTCCGCAAGCGTCGTCTCCTCATATGGCAGATGCTGTCCCGAATAGACATTCAGGAGCTTCTGAAACGGAAAGTCCCGCCGTCCCGGTATCCAGTCGGTCATGTTGTTGCGAGCCGGGTATTTCCCGGTCAGATTACTTGACCGCGTCGGCGAACAAACATGACAGGCTGCATAGGCGCTAGTGAACTTCACCCCCTCAGTGGCGAACTGATCAATGTGGGGCGTCTCGTAAAAACTGCTGCCGAAGGTCCCCACATCCGCCCAGCCGAGATCGTCAACGAGAAAGAAAATCACGTTGGGGCGATCCTGGGCACGACCTGCTACGGACGAAACAATAAATAATAGAATAGAAATTCCTGCAATCGGTTTCAATGTCATCCTAGGCCTCGGGGTTAGCTGTTGAATATCTCCTTTACTTTGGCGGCTACCGCTTTTCCTAATCGCTCACAGCCCGCTTCATCAATATGAATCGTATCAGGAACGGGGCAACTAGCGTGGGCGCCTGCATTGACAAACGGGACACCTCTCTCCGCCGCCACTTCGGCGTAAGCGGTTTTGAATCCGGCGGATTTGGCAGCGCCATCGTCGAATAGATGGCCAAAGGGACAATGGCCTTCCGAGACTTGCGCCGGGGCAATGAGAAGCGCTTTGGGAGCTGCGAAGTCCGGTCCTGCTTGGCTTTCCAGTACCCGGTCAATCAATACGCCGCAACTGTGGGCGATGGCTTGAGCGTTGAGATTAAAATGGTTTTTCAGGTCATTGATCCCGAGCTTGACGATGACCAAGTCGATGGGAGCCTGGGACTCGAGGACGATGGGCAGATGCCTCAGCCCATTCTTGTCGACCGGCTCGCAGGGATCGTCCCACATAGTCGTGCGCCCGTTCTGGGCCTCTTCGATTACGAAATAGCCATCCCCTAGCTCGTTTTGCATGACGCCTGGCCAGCGAATATCCGAAGCCATGCGTTCGCCATCACTGCCGGGAATGAATCCCCAGGTGTTCGAATCGCCAAAACAGACAATGCGTTTCTTCATCGGACGTTGATAGTGGGAAATGCCTTTCTAAGTCGCTCGATGACAGAGCTGTATTCAGCGTTTGAGGCCAGGTTATGCCATTCGTTCGGATCCGATTCGTGATCGTATAGTTCCTCTCCTCCATCGTTATAACGAATATAACGCCAGCGGTCCGTTCGCACCGCGTGATTCTCGAATCCAAACGTCATCAGTACCGGGCTCTCCCAATCCATTTCTGGATTCTTCAACAGCGGCGCGAGGCTCTTTCCATCCAAGACGTCCCGGGAAGGCAGTCCGCATAAGTCTATAAGGGTCGGGTACAAGTCGACCAGACTCACAGGCTCCTGGCACAACTGGTTCTCCGCCACGCCCTCAGGACCGGCAATCACTAAAGTGGTTCGCGTGGTGACTTCCCACAAAGCGTGCTTCCGCCAGTGTTGCTTTTCTCCTAGATGCCAGCCGTGATCACCCCAAAGAACCACTATCGTATTATCCGCGTGCTCGCTCTGATCCAAAGCGTCCAGCAATCTACCGACATGGGCGTCGACATAGCTGATAGTAGCTAGATAGCTCTGCACAGCGCGTGGCCATTGCTTGTACTTGGTCACCATATCGTGGTCTTCCCCATGCGTGGCAAAGTTCCGTGCACCGGAAACGTCATGCACCTCTATGGCGAATCGCTTTCCCCAATAGGGAAGATCATCCCGATCATTATCCAGCGTATCCGGAAGGATGATATCTTCAATCGGGTGCAAGTCGAAGTATTTCCGGGGAGCGTACCAAGGCATGTGGGGCTTGGTAAATCCGCAGGCGATAAAGAATGGCTTTTCGTGCGATTTGCCCAGTTCGGCGATCGCCCAATCGACATTCTGGACATCGAACAACTCCGATTCCTCCACGTCCAGCGGACCCCAGGGAGCCCAGGCCTCTTTTGGCAGATAGGCGTCGCGCTCGCCGGAAAATCGTTTCCGTGCGGGCTGGTTATAATAGTCCCACGATTCCGGATCGTAAGGCGAGCTGCCATGAAAGGTCTTGCCGCCACCTTGCACCGAATAACCACCTTCGGCTCGTAGATACTGCATCAAGGTAACTGCGTCAGGGACCTTATCCCGCATCATCTCGCCGTTTCCGTAAACCCCAGTATTGGACGGCAAAAGTCCGGTGAACAAACTGACTCGCGAAGGGTTGCATAGTGGAGCGTTGCAATAGGCTTTGGCGAAAGACACGCCTCGCTTGGCTAGCCGGTCGATGTTGGGGGTCAGAGCTTGCGGGTGCTCGCCCAAGTGCCCTACCCAGCTATTCAAGTCATCGATCGGGATGAATAGCACATTCGGCCTATCGTTCCCAATCAAGGGGACTAAAGAGAGGATAAAAACTATCGCTATGCTATACGTCTTCAAATCTATTGTATTTTATTTTTAACCACAGATTTCTTAGATGACGCAGATGGAATGGAGTCGTTTGATATCTGAGCTATCTGCGTAATCTGTGGTCCAAATTTCTTTCATGATCCGCTTTCCCTACTTCCGGGTAACATAAACATAGTACGCGCTGAGAATAGTGCTTCCCGTTCCACTCCCCCTGTGAGCATCGCTTCCCCGAAACCAAGTGTGCAAAGCGATGGGCCCCTTGTCCAGCTTGGCCGTGAAAGTAACTGAAGTGTCATTGGGCCCAACCGGTTTCGTTTCTCCCTCGAACCCGTAAGGACTTTTTTCACCAATACTCAAGTGATGGTAATTGCTCAGATAAAAGCTAGCCTGGGTAATGGGTATGGCGCCCTGACCTTCCTCTGAGGGCGCGGTGAGTGGACGGTCGATTTCCTTGGGCCACCGGCGTAGCTCGAATTCATATTCTCCGGCCTCGGCAACTTCCAGCATCCAATAGCCACTCTTATGCTGACCAACGCGAATCTGCCTCTGCTGGTCGATGAAGACATCTAGCCATTCGCAACCCGTCAGGCGCGATGGGTTCTCATGGTCGCTTCCAATAATCACTCGTTGCACTTCATTGGCCTTAGGACCGACATCGGCCCACCATTCGTTCAAACGACTTCGCATCTTCTCTAGAACATCAGGATGTTTATCGATCACATTAGTCGTCTGCAAAGGATCGGTCTCCAGATTGTAGAGCTCGCGATCTTCCAAAAGTCGCCAGCGTTTCCAGAGCACTTCGCCTAGATTCCTCTGCATTAGAGTTTGGGCGTAGGGGGTAGGGTAGTTCACGAAATTGGGCATACGGCTGTAATTGATTACTAGCATCCTGTCTTCAGGAACGACCGCCTTTCCTCTCAAAATCGACGCCAAGCTCATACCGTCGAACTTGGCGTCGTTAGGTATATCGCAAAGATCGAGCAACGTGGGCAGCAAGTCCTGTACTTGGGTCAGCCCATGTATATCCTGTGGGTTCATGAGGCCACCATTTGGCCAACTGATATAGCAAGGAACGCGATGCCCCCCTTCCCAGAGCTCGGTCTTCTGGCCTCTCATGCCCGCATTATAGTAGCGCGGACCATGGGTGCTCCCATTGTCAGTCATGAAAAGAATGATCGTGTCGTCCCTCAGGCCTTCATCGGAAAGGAACTGTATCATCGAGCCCATGTTGGTATCAATATTGCGAACCATACCCAAGTAGTCCGCAAGACGAGTTTTTAAATCGGGATCCATGTCCCCAAATTCCGGTTGCCCAAGAATGTCGGCGATTGCCTTTTCATCTTCATCCTTAGCAACCAATGGTCCGTGTGGAGTGTTGGGCATAATGATCGCAAGGAAAGGGTTTCCATCTTGGGCAGCCTTCTTCATGAACGACATTCCCTCTTCAAAGAAAACGTCTGTGCAGTAGCCTTCATATTGCTTCCACTTCCCATTGTTCACGTAAGTGTCGTCAAAGTAGTCATTACCCCAATAGTCGGGAACGGATCCGATGTGGGATGAAGGAAACCAAACTGTCTGATCGAATCCGCGATCCTCGGGCCTAAACGGATAGTTAGACCCCAAATGCCATTTCCCGAACAAGCCCGTTGCATAACCTGCATCACCAAAAAAGTTGGCTATAATCGGCACCTCAGGCCGCAACAATCCCCGGCCGCTACTCACATTGATCGCTCCATTCCGAGCTGCATCCAAACCCGTCATCAATTGGCCTCGCGTGGGAGCGCACATGGGAGAGACATGGTAGTCTTCCAAGCGGAGACTCTCGCTATGCAAATGATCGAGGTGCGGCGTCTTAAGAATCGGATTTCCGTTAACTGACAACTCCGGGTAGCCCTGGTCATCGGTCATGACCACGATTATATTGGGTTGCTTGGCCAGTGCCATCGTTGCGAAAATCAGCGCTGCAAAACAACAAATAGGACGTATAAGCTCGTTCATAATAATATTCTTTCTATATTGTTCGATTTTCCCGCTCAGCGGGACCACTCTATGCTTGGATTTTGACCGCTCGGCTTGCGCCGCCGTAGCTTCAAAGTAGGCGTGAGATCGGCCGCTACCTTCAGTTCTCAATTTTGAATTTCGTTTTCAGTCGTTCAAGTTCCGTTTTCAGCTGAGTGATCGTCTCAGTGTATTCAGGGTTACCATATTCGCTTTTCATTTCGGCAGGATCAAGCTCGCGATCGTAAAACTCCCACTCATCCACATCGTCATGCTTGTAGTGGATTAACTTATATCGGTTATCGGCCACGCCTTCGTGCGGAGGGACGCCATGGTTATAGTATCCTTCACTCACACTTCCTCCGCGCCTCTCGCCGTAGTATTTATAATAGAAGCTCTTTCGCCAATTTCGAGGAGCGCTGCCTTTCAGGAGGGGGACCAGGCTGCGGCCTTGAATTTCGCCTGGAATCGACGCGCCCGCCATTTCGAGAAACATGGGCGCGAAATCCAGGTTCGAAACAATATCAGCGCTGACCTGACCTGCTCGAGCGACACCCGGCCACCGAACCAGAAGCGGCGTTTTCAAACACTCCTCATACATCCACCGTTTGTCATACCAGCCATGCTCCCCCAGGAAAAAGCCCTGGTCCGCCGCGTAGATAACGATCGTGTTCTCCGCCAATCCACTCTCATCCAGATAGTCCAGCAAACGGCCCACATTCTCGTCGATGCCTTTGCTCGTCAGGAGGAAATTCTTAATGAAGCGTTGGTAACGCCATAACGCCAGTTCTTCACCCCGCAGATCAGCCTCTTTAAAGGCCTTATTGGCTCGGATAAAATGACCTCTGTATTGCTCGAGTTGCTCGCCCTGGATGTTCCGATACTCCAAGCTGAGATTGCTGAGCGGCATCACCTCGGCGATACTGGTATTGTGATTCCCTGGAGCGCTACTGCGACCACCGTAGTCGTCGAAAAAGTTGTCCGGCACGGGTACTGTAACGTCGTCCAATTCGCCTAGATGCCGCAAGGCCGGTTGAAACGGACCATGGGTCGCTTTGAATTGGCACATCAGCATGAAGGGCTGATCCGAATCCCGGGAAGCGAGCCACTTCAATGATCGATCCACTACCACGTCCGTATTGTAGCCCTCGTACTCAGTAGGCTCCCCATCAGTATAGAGGACTGGGTTGTAGTAGCGGCCCTGACCTCTCATAACTTCGTGGTGATCGAATCCCGTGGGTACGGATTTCAAATGCCACTTGCCTATGATTGCCGTCTCGTAACCCGTTTCCCGAAGCAACTTAGGAAACGTCACCTGACCTCCGTCGAATGTATTGAAATTATTTATCTGCCCATTCAGGTGGGAATACTTCCCAGTGAGCACCACCGCCCTGGAGGGCGCGCAGATTGAATTCGTAACCAGGCATCGATCGAAGCGAATGCCTTCCTCCCCGATACGATCAATATTCGGCGTCGGCACTACCTTTGATAAAGGATGACCATAAGCGGAGATCGTCTGCCAAGTGTGATCATCGGAAAATATAAACAGGATATTGGGGCGATCCTCAGCCGAAGAGACCAAGGTTGCTAGTATCCAGATTCCTGTGAAAGCTATAAATCTACGGTCTCTCATCCACCTTCCAATTTTTGTTAGCCCGATTTCCGTAATGTGGGTAGTAATCCCATTCGATAGGACCCCCTACTACTCGAGGGTCTTTTGTCTTTTCCAGATAATCGAATAATTGACGGCGCAAAGAGTTTTGAGCGGCCAGGTATTTTAAATTTCCCGCCAAATTGTTCATCTGGTGTGGATCGTCTTTGACTATATAAAACTCCTCAGCCGGGTGCTTACCAAAAGACAACTCAGCTAAACGATCGACCCCATGCTCGTAGCGATTCTCTATCATGAAGGTCTTAGTAGGCGATGAGTCATATTCCCCGAATGGAATCAGGCGATTGCACACCTCCGGATCGGGAGAGCCGGCTGGCCAGCGATCTGGTTCGAAGTTATAGATATACAAGTAATCCTTCGTCCGGATAGCGCGACTGGGGTAACCTTTACCACCAGCTCGCGCTCCGCTGTGACGTTCGAACGCGATAAATGCGGCTTGCCGATCCATGGTAGGATTATCATCAAACAGGTCCATCATGCTTCGCCCGGTCATCATATCCGGAACATTTACTCCGGCGGCCTCCAGGAAAGTTGGCGCCAAGTCGCTGAGGTTAACAGGCGAATCAATCACCCGGCCGGCATTCTTAATACCTTCTCCCCATCGGATGGCCAAGGGCACACGTGATCCGTCGTCATAAAGCGTCGCTTTGCCTCTAGGAAAAGGCATGCCATGGTCGCTGGTAACCACCACGATCGTGTTTTCCAACTGCCCTCGTTTTTCCAGCATGGCGATGGCCCGCGCGACCATCGTATCAAAGTGCTCAATTTCTACATAGTAATCCAAAATGTCACTACGGACGATATCATTGTCTGGAAAGATCGGTGGCACGATCACCTTAGAGGGATCTTTGCCTGACTTAATACCAGCGCCGTTTTCATAGGGACGGTGCGGTTCGCTGGTTCCCAACCAAAAACAAAAAGGTTGGCCCTCTCCTACTTCCGAAATGAAGTCCTCGAAATTCCCTACGTAATCCGTATCCCTCATCGCGCTGTAGGGTGGCTCAAGAGTCCTGCCTGTATAGGGCTTTCCTGCAGGATTTTCTGTTCTTCCGCCAGGCTCTAAGCGCCCCGGTCCCCAAGCTTTACCAGCGGAGCCTACCTTGTACCCCGCTTTCTGAAGCTCCTCAGTGTACGTGGCATATTTAGCCTGCAGAGTGCTCCAAATATTGGCCGCCTCCTCCAGCCGCCAAATGTGTTGTCCGGTTACGATGGCGCTGCGCGATGGGCCGCATGTCGGGGCATCGCAAAACGAATTGACAAAGCGTAGTCCTTCGTTCGCTACACGATCGAAGGCAGGCGTCTTAACCACCGGATCGCCATTAGCCCCAGTGTGGGCCCAGGACTGATCGTCGGATATGCAAAAGAGAATGCTTGGCCTTTCCTGAGCATCGATTGATGAAAGCGATGATAGTAGACAAATTAAAGCTAGAGCAGGGAGGGAGGACCGGCGTGGGCCTCCGCATCGGCCGGCATTCAAGAAGACCGAGACGGTCATCCCTACCATGAATAGAAAGTCTGCAAAAAATCGTTTCAACATTGCTTCATTCCGGCTTCGGATCAACCGTCCAGCCTTTCGTGGAAATTCGACCATAGTAAGGATAGTAGTCCCAATCGATCTTTCCGCCGACCACTCGTGGATCGCGCGTCTCTTCAAGCCTATCGAACAAACGCTCGCGCATCTTGCTTTGGGCTTTCTCATATTCCCGAGAGCCTGCCAGATTATTCATCTGTTCCGGATCCTTCTTAAGATCGTACAGTTCCTCCGCTGGTCGCATGCCAAAGGATAGTTCCGACAGATGAGCGCCCCCATGCGTACTGCGGTTATCCATCATGAACGTTTTGGTGGGGGACGAATCGATTTCCCCATACGGTATCGATCTAGCGCAAACAGAGGCATCCGGAGAACCCGAGGGCCAACGGCTCGGTTCGAAGTTGTATATGTACAGGGAACCCTCAGTTCGAATCGCCCGACAAGGATAGCCTTTTCCTCCCGCGCGACAGCCGTCGTGTCGTTCCATAGCTATGTATGCCGCATCACGTGTTTGGTATTCCTTACCCACGAAAATATCCGTCATGCTCCTAGCACTCATCATGCTCGGAATCTTCAAGTCAGCCGCATCCAAGAAAGTTGGGGCAAGATCGCTCAGGTTAACAAACGAGTCGACCGCTCGTCCGGGACTCTCAATTCCCTCCGGCCATCGAATGGCCAAGGGCACGCGCGATCCTAAATCATACAGACTAGCCTTGGCCCGAGGAAACGGCATGCCGTGATCGCTGGTGATCACCACGATGGTATTGTCCAGAAGCCCGCGTTCTTCCAATGTCGCGATGGCTCGCCCGACCATCAGGTCGAAATGCTCGATCTCAACGAGGTAGTCGGCGATGTCACTGCGAACGATTTCATTGTCGGGAAAAACCGATGGTACGACAATCCTGCTAAGATCCTTGCCGGTCTTCAGCCCAGAGCCGTTTTCATAACCGCGATGCGGCTCGCTCGTGCCCAACCAGAAGCAAAAGGACTCGTCCTCTTTCACCTCCGCCATGAAGTCCTCGAAATTGCCAGCGTAGTCCGTGTTTCGCATGGCTCTAAAAGGAGCCTCGATCGTTCTCCCCTCGTAGATCGGCCCCGCTGGATTCTCGGTCCGTCCACCCGGTTCGAGCCGTCCCGGACTCCACGCTTTGCCCGTCGCCCCAACCTTGTAACCGGCCTTCCTCAATTCATCCGTGTAGGTCGAGAATTTTGCCGGCAAGGTGCTATGGATATTGCCTGCTTCCTCCAAGCGCCATATCGACTGGCCCGTTAAAATAGCGCTGCGGGATGGGCCGCAAGTGGGAGCATCGCAAAAAGCGTGGGTGAAACGCAGGCCCTCATTAGCGACGCGATCAAAGGCAGGCGTCTTGATAACCGGATCCCCATTGACGCCTGTATGCCGGTAGGACTGATCATCCGAAATGCAGAACAAGATGTTCGGGCGATCCGCCGCAACCAAAGAGGATACTCCTGAGATAAGGAACGCAAATAGAGGTAGTTTCTTCATCAACTAAATTTGAGGTAGTTTTATTAGGGCACGAAAACCCTGCCCTCGCATCGCGAGGTTCATGGCCCGAGTCTTGACTCGGGATCCAGCGAGGAACGAGCGATGTCCAAAAAAATGATCACGCCCGCCCGTTATTATTTCAAAGTAAACTCAGGCATTTGCTTGAGGGCTCCACCTTCCATAGCCGACTCGTGGGCCAGGATACCAACGCAAGTGATGTTCGCTGACTCGGCTGCATTCGGGTAGGGCTCGCGCTTGTCCAACAAGGCGTTCACGAATTCATGCACCAAGTGTGGATGCGAGCCGCCATGGCCACCACCTTGAGTGAATGACAAGTGCTGTTTCTCGTCCGAATCGTAGACCCCTCGGCCTGTGAAGGGCTGGATCTCCTCGGGCAGAAGGTGGGCATAGTCCGGCACTTTGACCCGTTCCGGGATTTCGGGCTCCGGCTTGCCAATTGTATGAATAACCGGATCCTCCCCTTCGATCAGTGGCCACTCGTAGCTCTTCTTGGAGCCATAGGCATCGAAACTTTCGCGATATTGGCGGGCGGTATTGTAGAGGGAACGTATGATCCGAGCCGATACATCGGAATCCTTGAAGGTCACCTGACAGGATTCTATAGCGTATGGCGAGGCATGGATTGGGATCATCTCTTCGTGTATCCTTCCGGAACCGAAACAAGAAAGCGTCTCCGCCCGATTCCTCTGCAAGGCCAAAACCGGTCCCACGCAGTGCGTGGCGTAATGCATTGGCGGCAGCCCATCCCAATAGCTGGGCCAGCCATCCATGTCCTGCTGATGACTTGACTGTAAATACTGGATACGCCCTAGCTCGCCCTTGTCGAAAAGCTCCTTAACGAAAAGGAACTCCCGACTGTAGACGACTGTTTCCATCATCATGTAGGTCAGTCCCGTTTCCTCGACTAGTTCGCAGATTTGCCGGCACTCTTCTACCGAGGTCGCCATGGGCACGGTACAGGCAACATGCTTTCCCGCTTTCAGGGCTTGAATAGAAAGTGGAGCGTGGCTGGCGATTGGCGTATTGATGTGTACCGCATCGATATTGGGATCCTCCAGCAACTCGTCGTAAGAGGTGAATCGCTTCGATAGTTCGATATTAAACTCGTCGCCTACCTTATTGAGCGAATCCTCGCTCCGCTGGCAAATCGCCGCGATTCTAGCATTGGGGTGCTTTTGGTAGATGGGGATGAACTCGGCTCCGAAGCCAAGACCGACAAGGGCTATGTTGATTTGGTCAGACATAATTGAAAATTCGGGTATAATTCCAGGGCTGGCAAAGAAGAGGTCTTCAGCCGGGTGATTGATTCACCATCCGAATTATAACTGAATTTCCAGGATTCAGCTTGTATTATTTCATCAAAGAAATAGTACTTTTTCGTCATAAAGATGCTTCAACCTCTTTTGCGAGAATACCGTGATGGCGGCGAACTTTATCGTCTATTCGAACATATTCCCGAGGTTCTCTTTTTCGCGAAAGACGCGGATGGACGCCTTTTCATGGGGAATCAACGATTCGTTGAGCACTGTGGTTTCTCCTCTCTGCAAGAGATCGTCGGAAAATCGGATTACGATATCTTCCCGAAATACATGGCAGACAAATTCGCCACGGACGACCAAGCCGTCCTCCGCTCGGGCAAGCCGCTGCTACACTTAGTGGAACTCTTTCCGTCACGCGATCGACTTCCAGAATGGTATAGCACTAATAAGTATCCAATTTTCGATAACAACGGAACGGCCTCCGCGGTTTGCGGAATCGTCCAGAATTTCGAACAGTCCTTTGAAGACAACCAGGATCCGGTCTCGAAAGTGGTCGGCCTGATCAAAGACCGATTCAATCAAACCCTGAGCATACCGGAACTATCTAGGGAGGCCGGGATTTCCCAAAGGCAAATGGAACGCCTTTTCAAGAAACGCTTTAGTATTACTCCACGCGAATACATCATACGTTTGCGCGTCCTCATTGCCGCCGATCAACTGAGATTCACAATCAAGGGAATCACCGAGATCGCCCTCGATTGCGGTTTCTATGACCACAGTTCCTTTACACGCCAGTTCAAACGCCACATGGGCGTTCGGCCCTTGCAATTCCGCAAAAGCGAGAGCGGCTGAAATCCGATTAAATATTCCAGTGCTCAGCATCATGTTTTCATCGTTCCTTTATTCCCAATATCCAAATACCGACAACGGAAAATCGTGTTTCTAATTCATGTTGCTTAAGAACAAAGTCGCCCTGATTAGCGGAGAAACGAGCGGTATGGGCAAAGCCATCGCCCTGCTTTTCGCCGCAGAAGGGGCAAGAGTCGTCGTAAACGGCCGAAACGTAGCGAGAGGCGCGGAAACCGTTGCCGCAATACAGAAAACGGGAGGCGACGCTTGTTTCATCCTAGCCGATGTATCGCAAGCAACTGAAGTGGAATCACTGGTAGCAGATTCCGTAGAGCGTTACGGAAAGCTTGATATCCTCGTCCCCAATTCCGGGGAGCTTGGCCTAGGCTCGGTAACCGAAGTCTCGCTCGACACGTGGGATCAAACAATCGGAACCAATCTGAACGGCGTCTTCGATCTTTGCCGCTACGCCATTCCCCATATGATCGAGGCTGGAGGCGGGTCGATGGGAATTGAGCTCTACGATCACTCCACCGATCCGAACGAATGGTTCAACTTGGCAGAGAATCCTGAATGCGCGGCTACAATCGAGCGTCTAAATCGGTTGTTTCCCAGCAACACTTTGAAATAGATTAATACTATGAGCCTAACCCCCTTCCACATCGCCGTCGCCGTACGCGACATTGACGAAGCCCGAGACTTCTACGGGAACCAGCTCGGCTTTCCCGAAGGTCGCAGCGCAGAGAATTGGATCGATTTCAACATGTTCGGGCACCAATTCGTCACTCACCTAAATCCGGAGCTCGGACCAAATGGCAAAGTTCCGGCACTCTATAACCCAGTCGACAACCATGGCGTTCCCATCCCTCACTGTGGAGTGATCATGCAATTCGACGACTGGCAGCAGTTCGCCAAGCGGCTGGAAGGGGTGATCACGGAATACATTATCGAGCCCTACATCCGCTTTAAAGGGCTCCCCGGTGAGCAAGGAACGCTCTTCTTCGCGGATCCTTCGGGCAATGCCCTGGAGTTTAAAGGATTTAGGGATATAGAAACGGAACTGTTTGAGAAGTAGCACAGGCATCTCGCCTGTACGCAGATGTTAAAACTACAGGGAGGATACAAGCTAGACTATGTGTTTTGGTGGCGGCTGCTGTCATTGCTGGGCAGTCCGGACTTGGACAGTCGGGTAACGATCTCGAGCCGGTTGACTTAGATCCAGTACTTGTCACTGCGAGCCCATTCGTAGAGCGAAAGGCCGAACTGGTCGTCCCTGCGAGCGAGTTGCCAGGAGACGCCCTTCGGCGGTCAACCGAGTATTCAAACCTTGCGGACACGCATCCCGAAAAGCTCCTAGAGCTCCAGGCTCTCTGGTGGAAAGAAGCAGAAAAGAACAACGCATTGCCTATGCTAGAGGCCCAAGGAGGCCGTGTAAACTCCTACAACCAAATTCTAATTGAAAACGGATTGAAGTAATTGGAAAAACGAGGAGCTCCAAATTATGCCAGTGAACGAGAGTCGACATTGACACGGCCCCGTAGGAGCGGGTTTATCCCGCGATAATTGCCGAGCAACTTTATCCGAAATCGCGGGGCAAACCCGCTCCTACAATCATTGAAAGCCTTTTGTTATCCGACCGACGCGCTTGCGATCTTGCTGGGACGACGACCTTTACAGCATGAGCACTTCAACAACCCATTTTGCGATCCCCCTACATCTAGTTAAGGATTGCCTCCGTGATTCTGGTTAGCGAAAACAGACACACTCTATCTTATAAATGAATAACGACCCTATTTCTACCGGACTCCCCCGTCGCTTTTTCCTCAAAGGCATGGCAGCAAGCGGACTTCTTGCCGCAACGAACCCTCTTCGCGCTTTGGCCGCCCATCATGGGAAAAAATCAAAAGTGAAACTCGGCTACGACAATTTCGCAGTGAGAGCCATGAATTGGATGGTAGAGGACCACCTGAAGTATGCGGAGAAACTGAATATAGACTCTCTGTTTATGTCGGATCTCGATCATTTCAAGAGCCTCGATATGTCTTATTTGCGCGACGTACGTAAGAAGGCTGACGACCTGGGGATCGATATTCACGTGGGCACTTGGAGCATTTGCCCCACCTCCACCACCTTCAAAGACAAATGGGGAACGGCCGAAGAGCATCTTCGTCTCTCCATTCGCGTCGCCGAGGCCTTAGGCTCGCCAGTCATCCGCGTAATCCTCGGAAATCGCGATGACCGCTCAACCGAAGGCGGGATTATGGCTCGTATAAAAGATACCGCTGAAGTTTGCCGTGCATGCCGTACCCAAGCAATGGATGCGGGGGTTAAGATCGCCATGGAGAATCACGCTGGCGATATGCAGGCTCACGAAGTCGTCATGCTAATTGAGGAAGCTGGCGGCACTTCTTACATGGGGGCGAACCTCGACGCAGGCAATGCGGCTTGGACCTTGGAGGACCCTCTGGAGAATCTTGAAATCATGGGTCCCTATGCGGCAACGACTAGCTTGCGGGACTCGGCTATTTGGCTTTCTGAAAATGGGGTCACTGTCCAATGGACAGCCATGGGGAGAGGGAATGTGGACTGGGTCCGCTACTTCGATCGTTTCCGGGAGCTTTGCCCCAACGTTCCCGTGCACATCGAAACCATTTCCGGCTTTAATCGCGAAATCCCCTTCCTGACGGAAGAGTTCATGTCCCAGTTCGAAGACATGAATGCCGGAACTTTGTCCAGGTACATAAAGTGGGCCCGAAGCGGCACGCCTCGACAACCCTGGAAAGCGCCGGTAGGCCCCAATGCGGATCGGGCTGATCACAACGTGGACAAAGCCACACAAGATTATCAGAGGGCCCAAATCGAAGAGAGCATCCGCTACTGCAAGTCGATCGGGCTCGGCATCAAAACGTAGCCGAAAGTATACGCGTTCGATTATTTGTAGGAGCGGGTTGATCCCGTGATTTCCGAACAGGTCGCATTACAATTATCGCGGGATAAACCCGCTCCTACACTCGACTTTTTGTTAAATTGGCCCCTCTACACCTTACTTGAATCGAAAAAGGTGGAACGCGGCGTCCCGTCACGTTCTATTATCCCAATTGAGAACGATTAAACCTCTCTTATGAAATCAATCGCTCAAGTATGCCTTATATTGGCGGCATCGCCTACCGCTTTCGCCGAACTTCCTCCCAATTTCCAACCTGAAAATCTAGTCGCCTGGTGCGTCGCTCATAGGTGGGATACTGCAGATCGCAACTCTGAGGAACGGGCCGAACTACTAAGCGAACTCGGCATCGGCCGCCTCGCCTACAATTGGAGGACCCAGGACAATCCTCAGTTCGAGGAAGAGATTCTCCAATGTAAGCGGAACGGCATTGAATTCTTCGCTTTCTGGAATGAGAACGAGGAAGCCTTCGCCCTTTTCGAAAAATACGATCTGCGTCCGCAAATCTGGAAAACGCTCCAGTCACCCAAGGAAGCTACCCAAGCGGCCAAGGTCAAAGCCGCCGCTAAACGAATGTTTCCCTTCGCGAAAAGAGCCCAGGAACTAGGGTGCCCATTCGGGCTATATAATCACCGAAACTGGGGTGGACACCCGGAGAATTTGGTAGCGGTATGCCAAGCGCTGCGAAACCTCGGGTACGATAACGTAGGCATCGTCTATAATTTTCATCACGCTCATGAGGAGATGGATCGATTCGCCGAGTACCTCGATCTAATGCTACCCTATTTGCTCTGCATTAATCTAAACGGTATGGCCAATAAGGATACACTCAAGCCGAATTCGCTGGAGAATAAAATCCTACCTATCGGATCAGGCCTTCATGAAAAGGGTATGATCCAGGCAATCGTCGAATCTGGCTATGATGGCCCAATCGGAATCATAGATCATTTAGACAATCAGGATACAGAAAAGAGCCTGCGCGAAAACCTCGCTGGCTTGGAATCATTCTGAATTGGCTGTGTACATCAGGCCTCAGATGTATCCGTGATAATGGTACAGTCCCATATTTCCAAACTCGATATCACCGAAAAGCTTTGGAGTGTGATCTGATTACGTACCGCTAATGAATGAGAACTTTAACAGTAGCTACGCTAAATGCCGCTGCCGCGGCACAAGGATCGCCGAGCGAGCAGGTTCATTATAATCCTGTTGATCCAAAGGATCACATTGGTCCGCGAAGCGGATTTGACCGAAGGTCACTGTCCAAATACGAAATAAGGAACGCAAAGCCAGCTCAGCCCGGAGTCCTGTTTCGGTACATGCGTCGGCGTTGCTCTCTTACCCTCGCCGTCGCTTCTTCAGAGCCATCGTGGTAGGATCCGAACCAGCGATCCCAGGGGGCATCAACGGTTCCATAATTGCATTCGAAATACCGATGATGCAATTGATGGTGAAAGTCTGCCGCATCTACTGCCACCTTGTCCTTTACTAGCAGCTTTTCGAATCCCGCGTGGGAAAAGGCCGGTCCCAGACATCGGCTGTATATATGGACAAGGAAGATTATTGGGTGCGATGGGATGACAAAGTGAACCAGCACTGAAGAGATGTAAATCAGATGCTCTACCGGATGCATCGACATGCCGGACCAAGGGCCTATGTGGATATTCCGATGATGCAATCGATGCACGCTCTTGTAAAGCGGCGGCCAATGTAGCAATCGGTGAATCAGATAAAAATGCGACGAGGCAAGTATGGGTATAAACAGCAACCACAAAATGAATACGATCGGGTGTTCGATTATGGAGAATGCCGGGACTACTCCATTTCCCATTGCCCACAAGTAACCCGTTTCGTAGATCGACCAAATAGTCGCTCCACTGGCTAGCGACCAGAAAATATTATCCCGCAATTGGCTGCGGAAAGAGAATTTTCCGCTCTTCTCAAAATCCTCGCTAGCCAGGTATTTGAGGCGCTTTCCCTGACCTCGATAAGTGAAAAAGTAGAGATGGAGCCCGCCGGCAATAAGAAGCATGATCAGGTAGTTGCGTAGAAACACAGGCAATACCCAACTTAAAGAAAGCGATCTCGAAACCGCCTGCTCAGGCAGTAAGTAACGATATACCAAAAAAGCCATTACCAGGAAGAGGGCGTTCCGGGACAAGGTTATCCAACGCTTGGTCAATACGGAAATGACTGCCTTAGGTTTCAACGGCCAATCGAATAAGGGGGAAAAGATAACAGGCGTCTTGTGGTTCCAAGTATCCCCTTTGTCCGATCGAGTATCGACAGAATTGCGGGGGATTTCGCTTTTACTCGCGTCACTCATAATCGCTATTGTTGGCTGCACTTCGCCTTCCAAGCTTCGAAGCGTTCTAAAGAATCCGGATCTGTGGCAGGATAAAGCCCGATGATGGGCGCACCGCGTTTTACTTCCTCTAGCACGAAGGTTTCATACTCCTCCATCGGCTCTGCTTCTTCGGCGATCTGATCTGCCATGTGGGCAGGTATGACCATGACGCCGTCCATGTCTCCAACGATAATGTCTCCTGGATAAACAGGCACGCCACCGCAACTGATGGGCACATTCATATCCACCGCATGATGCTTGGTCAAATTAGTGGGAGCCGAGGGCTTGGCAGTGAAAATCGGCATGTCCAATTGGCAGGCTCCTTCGGCATCTCGGATTCCGCCATCAGTAACACAACCAGCAACGCCCCGCACTTGCAAACGCGTCAAGAGAATCGACCCTGCCGAGGCTGCCGACGCATCCTGTCGGCAATCCATGACCAGCACATGTCCTTCCGGGCAGGTCTCTACCGCTAGCCTTTGCGGATGGTCGGGCTCACGGAAGGCCGACAATTGATCCGTATCCTCACGAGCCATAATATATCGTAAGGTAAAAGCCGGACCCACCAGCTTTCGATCAGTCTGATTCAAGGCCGAGACACCCTGAATGTAGGCATTTCGAAAACCGTGCTTAAACAACAGTGTGGCGATTGTCGGCGTGCTAGCCAACTCGAGACGAGCGCGAGTCTCGTCAGACAAAAGGGGTAGATTGGATTCGCTCATTCTTTGGATGATCCTTGAAGAAGGGCAATGGGTTTAACGACTTTGAAATATCGAGCTGGCAAAAACTTGCGATAAAAGATCCCGAAATCCGTATCCATTTTCTTTTGCGCGTTCCACGATTTCGTGCACTTCAATCCTATCCCTAAACGTCAATTCCCTTCCCGTCAAATACATTAGCAGTTTGCTAACCAGGTTACGAGCGAAGAGATCCTTCCGCTCTACGAGAGCTTGCTTCAGATCCCGTTCATCCTCCAGCAAATGGCCGGACGGCAACTTAGCTGATCCGTCAACGATTCGACCGGGCTTCTGCTTGGATATACGGCCATCGCCATAGAATACGGTGTAGCGATCGCGAAATCCACCCACCGGATCGTAATGTTCCAATCCGAATCCCCAGGGATCGATCTTGGAGTGGCAATCAGCGCAGGTCTCGATTTCACGGTGCTTAGCCAGTTGTTCCCGAATCGTAGTTGCCCCGCGGGTATCTGGTTCGATTGGCGGAACATCCGGAGGAGGAGGCGAAGGCCGCTTACACAAGATAATTTCGAGTATCCAGACTCCCCTTACTACTGGCGAGGTTTCTACCCCATTCGCTG
>CAZFUD010000048.1:0-10091 GCA_964521705.1 uncultured Opitutaceae bacterium
ATCGAACTGAAAGTTAAACCTTTGATTGGCCCCAATGACGTTATCCAATTGGAAGTCGATCAATCAGTGAACGACATCGATGGGTTCGTCACGATCAACAACAATGAACAGCCGATCATTGGCCGTCGCCAAATGGTTTCCTTTGTTAGCGTCGAGAACAACGGTTTGGTCGTGCTTGGTGGAATGCAGAGGAGCAAAGAGACCAAGAACGTTAACCGAATGGCAGTCCTAGGCGAGATTCCGGTGGTCGGAAACATATTCAGAAGTCGCGGCGTCGATTTCGAGAAACGGGAGCTACTGGTCTTTATCCGACCCAAAGTAATTCGGGATTCAAAGGATGCAAACGAAGACGCCATGGAAAAGATGAACGTCCACCCAATTAAGCCGCAGATCGACGACTACATTGAGGAGGGAAGTTTCAGTCTTAATAAAAAGGGGGAGCGAAGCGGGCATTCGGGCAATTCTGAGAAGCGCGACAAAGATGCAGTTGTCAGAAAGCCCTATAAACGCTAGTATCGAATAATGGATTTAAACTGGAAACGTTTTACATTGGTGTTCATCCTCATTGGATGGACTCCGCTCAACGCCCAGGAAGCGGCGTCTCCGTTTGTCCCGCCTTCTCAAAACGTCCAGCCGAAAGTCCAGCCAAAAGCGACACCGGCCACTCCTTTGGACTCGGTCGAGTTTCGTGGAGTGATCGAAATCGGCGGAGTAGCCTGGGTGGGTCTTTATGACACCAAATCGAAGAAGAGCTATCGATTGAGCCAAGACGTGGATGGCGAAGATGGATTCCAACTGGTGCGGTACGATCGTGGTAGTAAGCCCGGTGAAGAGACGATCGTGGTTAGACAGAATGGACTAACTCGTAATCTTAGTTTAAAGGACGCTGATATAATCGCTTTGGCGGAAACGCCTCAGCGGGCTCCGCAAAGGGCGACTCAGCGCGCGGCTCCGACAACAGCGACAGCGAACCCGGTAAGGCAGCCCGCGAATCCCAATATCGAAGCCGCGAGCGATGAAGAAGTGCGTGAGCGCATGCAGCGTGTTGCCGAGGAAATCCGTCGCCGACGAGCTTTGCGGCGAGACATCATCGAGGACGATCCTCGAGGTTCCAACTAGTGGATATGGCGATAGCAGAGCTAGGCTTTTTGGATACACGCAAGCTAAACGAAGAGCTCCGCTCGGAAGTCCAAGGAATGAGGCGATCCGAGCGATTGGAGCGGATAGCCGATCTAGAGAATCGAGAATTGAGCGCCTTGGTTGCCGACTTAAGCGAGCATACGGGATTGGCCATAGCCGATCCAGAAAGCTTCGACTTGGATCGGCTCAATTCGATCCCATTAAGAATTCTGCACGAGTTCCATTGCGTGCCCATCAAAACGGGGGAAGAAGACGATTCCCTAACGCTAGCTACCGGCTGGCCTGTCGAATCGATCATGGATGATTGGGTGTACGCGACTTGCGGTCAACGTCCAGTTTGGCAATTGGCGAATCCCGATCGTATTTCAAAATTCATTACGCAGAATCTTGGGGTGGGCGCCGAAAGTCTGGATGAGTCCTTCGATATAGACGACGACTTGATTGTCGCCGAGGTCGATGAGGAAGAGGATGAGGACGCGGCTATCATCCGCTTCGTCAACGAAGTGTTCCATCAGGCTGTCGAGGATGGAGCTACGGATATCCATTTCGAGCCCATGGAAGAGGAGTTGCGCATTCGCTATCGTATCGATGGGTTGCTGGTATCCGTTCCTGTGCCGGATAATCTAAGGAAGTATCAGGACGCTATCGTTTCCCGTTTGAAGATCATGGCGAAGCTCAATATCTCCGAGCGCCGGTTGCCGCAGGACGGGCGTATCAATTTGAAGACGGGGGAAACGACTTTGGACATCCGCTTATCCACCATGCCAGTGATGTATGGGGAGAGCATTAGTCTTCGACTGCTTAATAAGAAGAGCGCTCCGCTAAGTTTACAGCAGCTTGGTATGTCCGATGAGGATCAGCAGAAGATAGATCGTGTGCTTGGTTTGCCGCATGGCATCATCTTAGTTACCGGACCTACCGGCTCGGGCAAATCGACCTCGCTCAACGCCTTCATCCGTAAAATCAATTCGGAAGACAAGCGGATCATGACTGTAGAAGATCCGATCGAATACGAAGTGCCAGGCGTTAATCAGATTCAGGTTAAGACTGAAATCGGCTTTGGGTTTGCCGAGGCATTGAGGCACGTACTGCGTCAAGATCCCAACGTAATTATGGTTGGGGAAATTCGAGACCGGGAAACGGCGGACATAGCTGTCCGGGCATCTCTGACGGGCCACTTGGTATTCAGCACGCTCCACACGAATGACGCTCCTGGAGCGATCACGCGATTGACCGATATGGGGATCGAACCGTTTCTTATCGCCTCGGGTGTCGAGATGGTTATCGCTCAGCGTCTACTGCGACGGCTTTGCCAAGATTGTTTTGAAATGAGGCCCTTGGATCGATTTGCGGGATTGGACGCCTTGAAAGTTCTCGACATGCCGGAAAGCGCCCTCGGCGGCGTAACTGAAATGCCAATCGCAGTTGGATGCGAACGTTGTCGAAATCTTGGATATCGAGGGCGTATCGGAATTTATGAGATCCTCAGAGTATCTGAAGAGCTGCACGATCCTATCGTTAATCGCGAGGCTGCCCCGCTAATGAGAGAGATCGGGCGTAAAGGCGGCATGGTGACCTTGGGGGAATCGGGTTGGAATCTTGCCCTCAAGCGCTTGACAACCCTGGAAGAAGTCGTCCGCACCATATCCATCAAAGAAGGTTGATTTAAATTATCAATTATGACGGAGCAAAGCGGAGATGGCGCAGCAATTATGAATTATGAAGGAAGAACGAAGAAGTTGAATTGGGGGAAACTGATTTGGCATCAGATCATTTAGGAGCGGCTTCACGCCGCAATTCGAACGTAACTTCTTACTTCTTCGGTCTTAATTCTACTTTCATTCTTCAGAACTCGTGCCCAATTTTACTTACAGCGCCAAAGATCCAAGCGGGACATCCATACGTGGGTCTATCGATGCGGTTAACCGCAAAGCGGCACTGCAGAAGATAGTCGCTCAGAAACTGCGGCCGCTCTCGGTCCAAGAAGCCGCGGCAGGGGTATCCAAAAAGAAGAGCGGGCTAGGGCTTTCTGGTCTCTTCGCGACAAAAGCCAGCAAGGTTTCACTCAATCGGAGCGTTGCCTTGCCTTTTCTGTCAGGACTTCGCGAATTGCTAAATTGTGGTATCCAGTCTGCGGATGCACTGCGAATGATGAGTTCGCGGATGAGCGATCCGCGACAGAAGCATTTGGCTACTCAACTTTGGGATGAGCTGCGGCAAGGACGGTCCTTGTCCGAAGCCATGCGAAAACAGCTTAAGGTTTTCAATGAGAGTGTAGTTAATCTGGTGCAGGCGGGTGAAGCTACTGGAAACCTCAAAAAAGTGCTGGCTCGCATCGTCGAGAGCATGGAAGAGCAAAAGGCGATCCGCGGCAAACTAATGGCTGCCTTGTCTTATCCCTGCTTTCTCATCATCGTTGCGATTGGTTTGGTCTTCCTTTTCTTGTTCAGCTTGCTTCCCAGGATTGAGGGGTTGTTGGAATCTCTCGGAAGTGACTTACCAGCATCGACTACTTTGCTTATAGCTTCGGCTAATGGGTTGCTGAAATACGGTTGGATTGCGGCTATCGGCATCGCTCTCGTAGTCGGCGGATTAATTTCTTGGCGAAAATCGAATGCCGGTCGCTATAAATTCGATTCAATAACCCTTCGTGTTCCTGGCGCGGGGAAAATCATCCGCGATATGCAGATCCTGCAATTCACCCAGACACTGTCGCTCCTCTTGGAAAATGGTATCATAATGGTTCAAGCCCTGGCAATGGCCGAGCGTTCGCTGTCTAATGTCGCAATGCGTGAAGCCTTCGGGGAAGCCAGATTCAAAGTTACGGAAGGGGTCGCATTGTCTTCCGCCTTTAAGTCGACGGGCTATTTCGATGATATGGCCCTAGACGTTTTTACGGTGGGCGAAAACACGGGTGACGTAGGTCCGGGTCTGAGGCAAATGTCTCAACAATATACCGAGATGATCGACCGTTTCGTTAAGACCATGTTAGGCGTTATTTCAACGGGAGTCCTATTAGGGGTTTTCGGGATGGTGGGAATGATCGCCTTTGGGATCATTTCTGCCGTGTTTCAGCTCAGTAATTCGCTTTCAACGGGTTGAGCGCCAGTCAGGACTTGGTCAGTATGACGGCATCGTGGTAATCGGCGATACCTCGCTCAACGTAATCCACGATCCGAAAGTATTGTGACCAGCGTTCGAATACGTAGGTTTTCGTATGTCGGGCATCCTGGTAGAATGCAGGTAGGCGATCTGGCTTAAACCATTTTCGCTTGGAATCGACAAATCTGTACCCCTGTTCCATATCGATGTTCCTCCCTCGAAGGGCGCGGTGGTAGTCTCCGTGCAAGGAAGTGATGAAGATTCCGTTTGGAGCCAGAAGGCGATCTATTTCCGAAAGGCAGCTGAATTGCATCTCCTCATTCAAATGGGTAAATACAGATATGGCGTAGATCAAATCGAAATACCCGTCTGGCAGCGACGTCGGCGGGTCGGGCTCGACGTGTTCGAATTGATAGCCTGGTAGGTTGAACGGCACCAGCGGATGGCTGTTTGATCGATATCGATTCCCACAACACGATCATGGCCTTCGGGATCTATATTCCGAATTGTCCTGCCTGATCCGCAGCCGAAATCGAGCATGCGCTTGGCATCCCTTGACCGGTGCCCCGTCGTCTCAAGAAGAGATTCAATGCTTCTCCAGGAGCGTTCTCCGACCTCCAAATAACCAACGATGTCCGTAGACCCGTGAACGCGATGCCACAGTCGCGGCGAGGGTACAGGCGCTGGCTTAGTGGCTCTGCCGGCAAGCGATTCGTAGAGCGCTAGTATCGCGAACTTTAGTTGCAGTCGAAAATAGCGAAACATTAGAAGTTGCTGCTAGGCGGAATGGAAACTTGAAATTAGGCTTGTGGTCAATGGGTTCAGATAATGGCTTCTTGATAGCTAAACCATCCAGTCTTCGAAAGAGATGTCACCCAATATTAGAATAGCGATCCGATTTCTTCTGGCAAAAAAGCGGTCCATGTTGATGAGCCTAGCAGGCATCGTGTTTGGGGTGGGGTTCTTTATTTCCACTCAGGCCCAGCTTAGCGGCTATCAAGAGCTTTTTATCGAGACGATCCTGGGAACGGATGGAGCCATTCGAATCGAGGATCGAATTCAGGATTCCTATGTGTTCGTCGCCGCCTCCACATCGAAAGGGGATCATACTAATTTTTTCATAACCGATGAAAAGAACCGCCGCTTCGTCGAAGGGGTCGAGCACCCCGACAAGGTAATCGAGTCGATAATGGAGCTGCAAAATGTAGAAGCGGCTTCCCCTGTTATCAAGGGGAGCATACAATTGCAGAGCCCATTGCGGAAGGACAGTGGCCAGGTGTATGGCATTAACTTAGACGACCATATCGCCGTATCTGCATTGGAAGACCAAATACAACACGGGTCTCTTGTCGACTTCCGGACGGCCCCGATGGGGATCATTATGGGGCACAAAATGGCAGGCCGGCTCGATGTAGCCGTGGGGGAATCAGTCATCATTCGAGCAATCGATCAGCAACGGCGATTTACGATATCCGCTATATTTGAAACCGGTGTATCGGATCTCGACAAAACGCGCGTTTTTATGCACATGAGCGCCGCTCGATCTCTGCTGAAAAAGCCTCATGGCGTTAGCTTTATCCAGGTAAGCATTTTCGATCGCGATCATGCTGTCGTAGATGCGGAAGTAATCGAGCGCGTTGCCAATCACTTTACGGCGCCCTGGCAGGAGCGAGAGAAGTCATGGATGCAGCTTTTCAAGACCTTGAAGCTTTCAGCTGCGATAACGGTATCCACAATCATCATTGTATCCGGCTTAGGGATGTTCAGCACTCTATTTATGATCGTCATGGATAAGACGCGGGAAATCGCTATTCTTAGATCGATGGGGTATACGCGGGGCGACATCTCGAATATTTTTCTTTGGCAGGGCGCGATTGTCCTGTTCTGGGGCGCCATATTGGGCTGTTTTTTGGGAGCTTTGATCACCTACGGAATATCGAGATTGCCTATGCCGCTTTCTGGCATTTTCGCCACCGAATATTTCCAAGTTAAGTCCACCGTGTGGCATTACATTCAGGCGGTAGTAGCCGCGATAGTGATCGTTATGGTTGCCAGTCTAGCTCCTGCCAGGCGGGCGGGAAGGCTAGTGCCAGGCGATGTGATTAGAGGGACAGCAACGTGAACGAGACGACTGAGCCGGAAGGTAAGGGTATCGCCTTGGAGTGTCGAGATCTTCACAAGCATTTGGGTGAAGGGGAGATGAGGGTGCATGTTTTGCGTGGAGTTAATCTCAAACTCTATCAGGGGGAAGTATCCGCGATCGTTGGGCCTTCCGGTTGCGGAAAAAGCACGCTACTATATTTACTCGGACTGTTGGATCGCCAAGATTCGGGGCAGATACTTATCAGAGGGGAAGAGGTTCCACCGGATGAAGATGGAGCCCACACCCGTACAAGAGGAGAGCATATTGGTTTCGTGTTTCAGTTCCACTTTTTACTCCCGGAATTCAGCGCAGCGGAAAACGTTATGCTGCCCATGCGGAAGCTGGGAAGATTGGCCGAACAGGAAATGGAAGATCGAGCCCGGTCACTGCTGAGCGATGTTGGCTTGGGCGATAAGACACACCGGCTACCTTCTCAATTGTCCGGTGGGGAGCAACAGCGCGTAGCGATTGCCCGTTCTCTGGCAAACTTGCCGAGTGTTTTGTTAGCCGATGAGCCCACGGGAAACCTCGACGTTAAAAATTCGCTAATGGTTTTCCAATCGCTAACGCAATTGGCAAAAGAGAAGGGGCAAGCTGTTTTGATCGTTACACACAATCCGGAATTGGCGGGCAAGTGCGATCGCATCTTGAGGATGCAGGATGGCCAATTCATAGACTGAGGAAGCCGGATTAAGATCGCCAGAGTTGTGTTTGGGCCAGGTATTCAAAGCGCCATTATTAGAATTCCGAACCCTGCTGTAACGATCGTCTAATAACAGTTCTTAGAGATGGGGAAAGGCGCCACATTTTCGTTGCTATTTACATAGGCGTGCCTTCACTCCGGAATTTTTAACCGACCTTCCTTAGAATAGTGAGTTCCGAAAATTCTCGAAAATATTTCCTAGCCAAGGTGTTTGCCGCGGCTTTGGGGGCCGTAGCATTGCCGAATTGGCTGGGTGTGAATCTGGCCAATAAAAGAAGGAAGCGGGCTGTAATCGCATTGCGGCCGAATCCACAAGCCGTTCCCAGAGGGAAATGCTGACCAATCGCCGCACGAAAATGGCGTCTAATTAGAGCGACAACGAATTTCGCGACATGTCTAATGTTTTTCCAAAGTGGTCTAACGCCCTTCCGCTCAAGCTGATCGTTTTCCTTTTGATCCTAGCGGCGGCGGTCGTCTCTGGCGTCACATACTACGCTACGCCGAACTACACTAGGGTCGGCTACGAGCCGTCTCAGCCGGTCCCTTACGATCATAGCTTCCATGTGGGCGAGCTAGGATTGGATTGCCGGTATTGTCACAGTAACGTTGAAGAGTCGGGCCATGCCAATATCCCCGCGGCGAGTACCTGTATGTCTTGTCATAGCATGATAAAGACAGACAGTGATTTGCTGGAGCCGGTCCGGGCAAGCTACGCGTCTGGTGAGCCCATTCAATGGGTTAGGGTGCATGAGACTCCGGATTACGTTTACTTTGATCACTCTGTTCACGTGAATCGAGGCATTTCCTGTGTGGAGTGCCATGGCAAGGTTGACGAAATGGAAGTCGTTCGCCACGACCAGTCTCTCAGCATGGGATGGTGTCTGGATTGCCATCGCCATCCCGAAGAAGCTCTCCGGCCACTGGATAAAATAACCAATTTGGATTGGGTTCACCCAGGAGGCGAGAAAGGCCAGATCGAAGACGGGCTGAAGTTCGTCGAAGAGTGGAACATCAACCCACCGCAAAGCTGTTCAGGCTGCCACCGATGAAACCGATTAACACCTCCCCTCCCACCAAGGCCGAACAAACTGGACCGCGCTATTGGCGTAGTCTCGACGATCTATCGCAATCACCGGAGTTCCTTGATCAAGTGCAAAGGGAATTTGGCCCGGAAGCCTCGGAAATGAACGAGGTCGATCGACGCCATTTCTTCAAAATCATGGCTGCCTCTTTTGCGTTAGGCGGAGTTGGGTTTACGGGTTGCCGACGTCCAGAGTCCAAGATTCTCCCTCATTCCAAGGCGCCTGAATACCAGGTTCCTGGCAGACCGCTCTACTACGCCACTTCGTTTTCGCTTCGGGGAGAAAGCATTCCTCTGCTAGTGGAAACCCATTCGGGGCGCCCTACCAAAATTGAGGGGAACGATGATTTCAAGGGCTACAATGGGGGCACCAGCTTGAAAGCGCAAGCTTCGCTGCTGGATCTTTATGACCCAGACCGCTCAACCCGGTATTCAAAGAATGGAGCTAATCTTTCCAAAGAAAGGGCTCTCGATGCCTTGGAAGCGCTGCGGCAAAAAATCGCGAGCTCGAAAGGAAGCCGTGTTGGCGTCCTGGCAGAGAAATCATCATCGCCAACGAGATTAAGGCTTAAGAAGGCATTCTTGAAACAGAATCCGAATGCGACTTGGGCCGAGTATGAACCGGTTGCGACAGATGACCTTGAGTCGGCCGCGTCCGTCGTGGCGGGAGCGAATCTTAAGCCTACCTTCGATTTGAGCCAAGCGAAGCGCATACTTTGCGTGGGTGGCGATTTTCTGGGGGATGATCCAGGAGCCTTAGGATTGAGCAAGCAATTCGCGGATGGGCGTCGGGTTCGCTCAGTCAAGGATGAAATGAATCGCCTTTACGCAGTAGAGAGCCGATTCAGTCTGACCGGAGCGATGGCGGACCATCGCAAGCGTTTGCCTGCAAGCAGAATGACGGCGCTTCTAGCTGCTGCAGCCTTGGAGATCGACCTCGGTGTAGAAGGCGAAGCCCTCAATCCTATTTTCGAACGGTTGGCTGGTAATCTTGACGCGGATACACGCGAGTGGATTAGCCAGGCGATAGCGGACCTCGACCACTTTAAGGGCGAAAGCCTGGTGTATGCGGGGCCTGGTCTTGGCAAAGAGGCTCAAGGAATCGCTCTCCTGATCAATGAAAAGCTGGGGAATCTTGGGAAAACCCTGAAGCTTGTTGAGATTGAGAGCGACGAGTCTGCGACGATTCAACAGCTCGCTGAATCCATTGGTAATGGAGAAATCGATACTCTTATTATTTCGGGTGGAAATCCGGTTTACAACGCTCCTGCGGACCTGGATTTTGGAGCGAAACTGGAAACGGTCGAAACAGTAGTTAGGTTGGGGTACTACGAGGACGAGACATCGGAAAAATCCGAATACCATTTTGCCCAAGCCCACTACCTGGAATCCTGGGGGGATGGTCGCGCTTACTCGGGCCAGCTATTGTCTCAGCAACCGATGATCGCTCCGCTTTTCGATGGACTATCGGAGATCGAAGTGCTGGCTCGGCTGGTCGGGGAAGAGAATACGGATGGACGCAGTCTCGTCTATGATACCTTTCAAAAAGTCGGCTCGAAAGATAAACGCTCTTTCGATAAGTTTCTCCATGACGGATTCGGGGAAGATACGGGTTTCAACGTTAACCGTTCGCTGATTTCCGGTATGCGGCTAGCGGAATCGCTTGGCTCGATTGACGTTCCGGCAGCTCCCTCAGGGAAGGACAACCTGGAGCTCGTGTTCGCGGTTGACGCTTGTATCGATGATGGTCGCTACGCCAACAATGGATGGCTCCAAGAGTGCCCGGATCCCATGACCAAAATGACCTGGGATAACGCTATTTACGTGAGTCCCCGTTTAGCCAATGAGTTGGATATTGTCGCCCCGGATTCTGCTCTGCAAATCACTCGCAAGAATGCCAACGAAGTTAGGGACGGCCGGTC
>CAZFUD010000048.1:10101-21843 GCA_964521705.1 uncultured Opitutaceae bacterium
TTTCACCGGTCGCTAAAATTTCTTTCGGAGGACGCGAAATAACAGGTGGTATCCAGATTCTACCGGGATTAGATAATTACTCAGTAGTCCTTCCTCTAGGTTATGGTCGGAAGCGCGCAGGTCGAATTGGAACGAGTTCCGGTTATAGCGCCTATGAGGTTCGCTCGTCGGATGCGATGGCGTTTGCATCGGGAGCCAAGCTTGAGCTTACAGGCGAGACGATCCAGTCGGCCAATACGCAGGAGCACTGGTCCATGGAGGGTCGAGCGATTGTTCGGGAATCCAATTTGGATGACTACGCGGCCGATACTCATTGGGTTGACGAAATGGGGATGGAGAGCCACTCCCCGCCGATATTGGGCGAGGATAAGGGCATGACTGCCCAGGAGCGCTCCAAAGAAACTCCGCGAGGCGGTTCTGTATATGAGCACCCGAACTACGATGGCGTTCACCAATGGGGGATGGCGATCGACCTCAATGTGTGCTCGGGATGCAATGCCTGCGTCGTTGCTTGCCAAAGCGAAAACAATATCCCGATCGTTGGTCGAGATCAGGTTCGTCGAGGGAGGGAAATGCACTGGATTCGTTTGGATCGCTATTTTTCCTCCGACGTCACCAAAGACGACGGCAAATTGGATATGGCGGCGATACCGGAAGATCCTCAAGTTTCCATACAGCCTGTGGGTTGTATGCATTGCGAGACGGCTCCTTGCGAGACAGTTTGTCCGGTCAACGCGACGGTCCACGACGAAGATGGCCTCAACACCATGGCCTACAACCGGTGTATCGGAACTCGTTATTGCGCCAATAACTGCCCTTACAAGGTTCGTCGCTTCAATTTCTTCGATTATCAGCAACGTCCTCTCGACCGTCTCTATGAGGGTCCTTTAGCCCCGAAAGGAATGAACGAGCTGCAGCAGATGGCCCAAAATCCCGATGTTTCTATCAGGATGCGCGGGGTTATGGAGAAGTGCACGTACTGTGTGCAGCGTATCCAGCAGGCCAAGATCGCGAAGAAAGTGGAAGCTAGGGACAGTAACGATATCCGAATCCCCGATGGTACGATCAAAGTGGCCTGCCAGCAGGTTTGCCCGATGGACGCTATTGAATTTGGCGATCTGACCGATCCCGACAGCAAGGTTTCCGTACTACAGGCCAATGAGAGAAACTACGCGTTGCTAGGCTATACGAATGCCCGCCCGCGGACGACCTACTTGGCCAAATTGCGAAACCCGAATCCGGATATGCCGGATTACTACGATCAGCCGCTAACCAAGGTCGAGTACAAAGCAACGAAGCCAAAGAAAAGCGGCGATTACGGAGGACACGATTCACACGATGACCACGGTCATGATGATTCACACAACGATTCTCACTCAGAAAATGGAGGCGCCCATTAATGGCTAGCGCGAATCCGATAACGAGCGAAGTGAAGACGACTATCCTCGATGAGGTGGATCCCGTTGACATCCCCCGCCCGGCTCTCGTCGAGAACGATCGTAGTTTCTCTTGGATAACCGAGAAGATTTGCGGCATTGTAGAAGAAAAGACGCCGACCTGGTGGTGGGTGTGCTTCGTGATGGCCTGCGCGACAGCTTCGTTTACGATCTTGGGGCTTGTCTATCTCGTAGCAGCTGGTACGGGAGTTTGGGGATTGGCTAATCCAGCGAATTGGGGTTGGGCTATAGTCAACTTCGTTTTCTGGATCGGTATCGGCCACGCGGGTACACTGATTTCCGCGATTCTCTGTTTGCTGCGGCAAAAATGGAGGACCTCGATTAATCGGGCGGCCGAAGCGATGACGATTTTCGCGGTGGTCTGCGCGGCTATCTTTCCAGTATTCCACGTTGGGCGGGTCTGGATGGCCTGGTTTTTATTCCCAATTCCGAACGCCAACGCCATTTGGCCGAACTTCCGTTCAGCTTTGCTTTGGGACGTATTTGCCGTTTCGACTTATGGTACGGTTTCGGTGCTTTTCTGGTACGTCGGCTTGATCCCGGATTTGGCTTCCGTACGCGACCGAGCGAAGACCAAGATTCGCCAGTTTCTTTATGGTTTTTTCGCGATGGGCTGGAGAGGATCCAATCGGCATTGGCGAAACTACGAGATGTGCTATTTGATTCTAGCTGGCTTATCCACGCCGCTCGTACTCTCTGTTCACACGATCGTATCCTTCGACTTCGCCATCTCCCTGCTCCCTGGGTGGCATACGACCATTTTCCCCCCTTACTTTGTTGCCGGAGCGATCTTTTCCGGATTCGGAATGGTTCTTACCTTGATGCTTCCTCTGCGGGCTATCTACCGTCTCGAGGATCTCATTACGCAATACCATATCGATTGCATGACCAAGATCGTTTTGGCCACTGGATCGATGGTTGGCTATGCCTATGCAATGGAGTTCTTCATTGCCGCTTATGGAGCCAACGACTTCGAGATATTCGCGTTCGTTAATCGGGCCTTTGGAAACTATGCTTGGGCATACTGGATCATGATTTCCTGCAACGTCATATCTCCGCAGCTCTTCTGGTTTAAGAAGATTCGCGAGAACACTGCTTGTGTGTGGATTATAAGCATATTTGTAAATATCGGCATGTGGTTCGAGCGTTTCGTTATTGCGGTGACCACGCTTACTCGTGACTGGTTGCCCTCTAGCTGGGGATACTATTCACCCACGATTATCGATATTTTCACTTACGTTGGAACGTTCGGGGTCTTTTCCGTGCTCTTCCTTCTCTTCCTCCGGTTCCTCCCCCTCATGGCGATGGCGGAAATCAAAGCAGTCACGCCCCAAGCGGACCCACACAAACACTAACTCTGGAAGCGAATATATCCGACAATGGCCAAACAACACGGACTCATCGCTAAATTCGATTCTCCCGCGGATATCATGCACGCGGCCGAGAAAGTACGAGATGCGGGATACAAGAACTGGGATGTGATCACACCGTTCCCTATCCATGGAATGGATCCCGCTATGGGCCTCAAGCGTTCCTTGGTAGGTCGATTCACAATTGTCGGTGGCACCATCGGGCTGACCACCGGTATGCTGATGATTTGGTTCACCGGCGCGTCTGAGCTAAGCCTGCCATTCATGGATGGATACAAGCTCATTGTCGGCGGAAAGCCGTTTTTCAGTCCGCAATTCGCATTTCCGGTCTCATACGAGTTGACGATTCTATTTTCAGCATTCGCCTCCATTGGTGGTATGTTTATCCTGAACCGCTTGCCGCGGCACTATCACCCGTTTTTGAAGCACAAAGACGTAGCCAAAGGAACGGACGATTCCTTTTTTCTCTACATCGAAAACGAGGATCCTCAATTCGATGAGGAAAAGACGCGCTCCTTCCTGGATGGGTTGAGCCCAGCGGAGGTAGGAGAATTGGAGGACTAATTTCGATGCGTTACGTTTATCTGATATTCATAGTTGGCGTCATCGGGGCCCTGGCGATTCTAGGTCCTCGAGGAGCCAAATCGACACGCCCGCCGCTCGAAGTTTTTCCAGACATGGACCGGATGCCCAGGTATGACCCACAGGCTGAAAGCGCCTTTTTCGCTGATGGGCGGACGGATCGCATGCCAGTGGAAGGCGCGGTAGCAAGGGGCTCTTTTTACGAAAATGAATACTTGGCCACAGGCAAGAATGGCGAAAATTTCGGAAAAGGTTTTCCGATCGACGTTAGTAACGAAGCTATGGCCCGAGGAGAGGAGCGCTACAACATATACTGCGCCGTTTGCCATGGAGCTGCCGGAGATGGAGATAGCATGACTAAGAAGTACGGCATGCTTACAGTAGCCAACTTAAACGATCAGAGATTGGTGGACTACGCCGATGGACAGCTCTACGACGTCGTTAAGAACGGGAAAGGCTTGATGCTGGGCTACGCGGATCGACTCTCTGTCGAAGATCGCTGGAATGTGGTGCTCTACGTTCGGGCCCTGCAGCGAGCCGCTAACGGCTCTGTTGATGATTTAACTCCCGCAATACGAGAGGAGCTTGGACTATGAACCACGACTTTTCGCCAAACCCTCGAAAATGGCTTACACTAGGAATCTTGGGCCTCGCGATTTCATTAATCGGCTTCTTTGTCGACACGCAAATCGCTGCTTGGTCTTACTTAATCAGCCTGATTTTCGTTACATCGATAGCGATCGGCATGCTTTTCCTGGTGATGATCCATCACATATTCGACGCTTACTGGTCGGTGATAGTCAGGCGACAGGCTGAGCACTATTTGTCAGTGCTTCCCTACCTGGGTATACTTTTTATCCCGCTTTTCGGTCTGACCTACTTGAAAGATCAAGGTCTCATTTGGCTTTGGATGGACCAGGGTGCGTCTCTGCATGGTCATGGAACGGTGGCCTCGGATATTCTTTATCAGAAGAAAACCTGGTGGTTGTCAGAAGGTTTTTTCTGGTTTCGGGCGGTATTCTGCTTCGCCGTATGGATCTACTTCGCTCGTACCTTTCGAAGAAATTCGTTTTCCCAGGACTCGGACGGATTGCCTAATCACACGTATTCAAGCCGCAAGCACGCTGCAGCGGGTCTGATTTTGGTCGCCTTGACGTGGACGGCAGCCGCCTTCGATTGGATCATGAGTTTGGAGTACCACTGGTTCTCCACCATGTTTGGCGTTTGGATGTTCGCCAGCGCAATTAGAGCCGCAACTGCGGTTATGATTCTGACATGCGCGTACCTAGTCGCCAAAGGGCCCCTCAAAGGGATATTCAACACCAAGCATTTGCACGATATTTCCACCTTGGCATTCGCGTTTACGGTATTCTGGGCGTACATTACCTTTTCTCAGTACTTCTTGATCTGGAATGCCAACATCCCTGAAGAAACGTTCTGGTTTAACGACCGGGAGCAGGGAATTTGGTGGCCAATATCCATGATACTGATTTTTGGATACTTTCTGTTCCCTTTCCTGTATATGCTTCAGTTCCCGCTGAAGACGAATTTTCAGTCGATGACGGCTATGGCGATTTGGCTATTGTCCATGAACCTGCTCGATATCTTTTTCAACATACTGCCATCTTTGAAGGATTCCCACGGCGAGCCATTCCAGATGTTTTCTAGCCCTCTGAATATTCTGTGGTATATCGGTGGCGTATTGGGAGCAGGAGGTATCCTTCTGTGGGCCTACTGGTCCAGTTACAGAAAAACCAAGATTATTCCGATCAGGGATCCTCGCATTGAAGAGTGCCTGCACCACAATCACTAATTGAACGACGATGAGAGAAGCCGCGCACACGCCGACGAGAAGCTCCTTCCCGATGATAGTCGCCATTCTGGGAGCGTTCCTGATTTTCTATGTCATAATTAATCTTTCCTACGAAAGTCCCGATACCTCGGTTTTGGCCGAGCCGGGAATCGAAAGACCTTTGCTCGCTGAACACGAAGCTATCCAATCTGACAAATTGACGGGCTATTCGGTAATCGATGCCGCATCGGGAAAAGTACGCTTGTCGATCGACAGAGCTAAGTCCCTAGTCGTTTCGGAAAACGCCGATTAGTTGACGCGGCTAGCCGGCTTTTAATCGTAGTTGAAATTCAAATATGAGTTTTATTATCGACAATATTTTTTCTTCGCTTCGCCCCGAACTTTCAGGCGATGCTGAGAATCGTGAACGCGAACGGTCGCTCGATTGCGCTATTCGCTTTCCGCTCTTGTCGCTTATTAAATCTTCTTTGGTGTGGCTCGTCATCGCCACGATATTCGGTCTGATCGCCTCGATCAAACTCCACTCGCCAGGATTCTTCGCTGACTGTCCGATCTTAACCTATGGCAAGGTAGAGCCATTGTTTTGGAATTCCTTGGTGTATGGCTGGCTCTTTAACGCGGGGCTGGCTTGCGCGGTCTTTCTATTGACTCGATTGGGTGGCCGACCGGGGGCCCCCACGATTTTTTTGACGATTTCCATCGTTTTGTGGAATACGGGAGTAATGTTAGGACTCATAGGTATCATGGCGGGCGAGCAGCTTCCCTACGCCTGGCTCGAGTTTCCTGCCTTCGTGGGACCGGTCCTATTTATCGCTTTTGTAGGAATTGGGCTATCTTGCTTGATGATCTACCATGCCCGGGCATACCGGTCTAGCTATGCGTCGCAGTGGTGGGTTTTAGCGGCTTTGTTTTCCTTTGCATGGATATACACGGTCGCCCAAGTCATGGTTGTTTACCTTCCGGCTCAGGGCGCGATTCAGGCCCTCATCAACAGCTGGTACATTGAAAACGTTTTTGGGCTTTTCTTGGCGCCCTTGGCCTTCGCGACGATCCTTTATCTAATCCCCAAAACGTTAGGATCACATGTCATAGGTTACAAGTATTCTGCCTATGCGTTCTGGTCATGGATCTTCTTCGCTAGTTTTTCAGGGGTGTCCGACATGTCTTTTGGACCTATCCCCGTTTGGGTTTCGTCTTCGGGTGTGGTAGCTTCTTTCGGGCTGCTGCTGCCTACGACGACGCTTTCGATTCAATTCCTATCTAGCCTTTTTAGGAAGTTCAGTGTGATTTGGTCGTCAGCAACCGCTAGATTCTTATTCGCAGGATCCGTCATATTTCTGATCCTAATGTACTATAAGATTTTCGGATCCCTCCGCGGCTCGCTAGCCACCACTCAATTCTCTCAATTCGATTCAGGGGTAGACCTGCTCGCCCTGTTTGGATTTGCCGGTATGGTTTTTACCGGAGCCATTCACTTTATATTGCCGCGTCTGCTTAACAAGGAACTGCCGTCCACGACTATTGTAGATCTCCAATTCTGGCTGCAGCTTTTAGGAGTTATTCTTGTATCCATCGGTTTAATATCCGGTGGGGTTCTGCATGGGGAATTGATAAACGAAAGCACAGCCAATTCCATCGCCGTCGTTGGAGCTCTGAGAAGCGGTTTTTTCCTGACGACATTGGGGATGTTCTTCTTTTTTCTTTCGTCGGTTTGTGGCGTATTTACTTACTTTACGATTCTTCTTTCTAATCGTGTGGAAGCGGAGCGAAACACCAACCTGTTACACGAAGCTCCGGAATTGGAGTATACGGCGCCATGAATCGCGGACCCTTCATATTCTTAGGCGTATTGATTATCCTGGTATTTTCCTGGACGACTGTAGTTTTCAAACCGAATCAGACGGTTGGACAGCTCGTTGCTATTCTTGACGATGATCAGGGTGGTCGCTTGCCGAGAGAGCTCCAAGGGGCAGCCCAACATGGCAAGGAAGTATACCAAGAGCTTGGATGCATAGCTTGCCATACTCAGCAGGTCAGAGTGGCGGCGGGAATGGATATCGAGCGCGGATGGGGAAACAGGCAATCTGTGGCTCGCGACTATATTGATCAGGATCGAGTGCTTCTAGGCCGAAAGCGTCTGGGTCCCGACCTTGCCAATGTTGGCGAGCGACGTCCAGATGCTGCCTGGCATTTGCTTCATTTGTACAATCCGCAGATCAATTCTCAGGGCTCTAATATGCCCGCCTACTCATTTCTCTTCGAGACCCGCGAGATTGTAGGACGACCATCTTCTCGAGCTATGAATCTTCCGGAAGCGTTTGCTCCCCCTAAGGGCTTCGAAGTTCTCCCAACGAGGAAAGCGGAATCGCTGGCCGCTTACATGCTTAGTTTGAAAGTCGACTACGATTTGAATGAGGCTCCCAAGTCTTTGGGAACTATGGCCGATGAATTGGCGATAGCATTGGAGAACGCCGAGTGATGAGCGAAGATTCTCAGATCAAGAACCTGCCTGGTATCGATGAAGGGCAAGCGAGCGACGAGAGCATAGTGAAGACCCATGCCCGTATTCGCAGGGAACCTGCAAACGCGTCACCGGTGCTATTTTTCACCAGTATGGCCCTCATCGCCGTGCTGATTTTTGGTTGGTTCTATTTCAGACGCTATATGGGTGGTGAGGAGAACACGCAGATTTATCTCCATGAACGCTCCGACATTGCTCTTTATCAATCATGGGTGGCCCGTCCTCGCGGGCCAATCGTATACGATTATTACGCGATAGGCGAAGACCTATACACCAAGATGGCGTGCGTGGGCTGCCACATGCCGGATGGTCAGGGTAAGCCAGGCGAGTTTCCACCGCTCGTAGATTCTGAGTACGTGATTCTCGAAGATTCCACTGTACCCACGAAGATCCTGCTTTCGGGGTTGATTGGCCCGATCGCGGTGAAAGGGAATCAGTACAATGGCAATATGCCAGCCTATGGACCGGGGTTGAAGGATCATGAAATTGCCGGTTTGGTTACCTATATCCGAAACACTTGGGGAAACGAAGCCGGCGAAGTGACAGCGGATGAGGTAGCGGCGGTAAGAGCGGAGATCGGGCAGCGCCCGCAGTGGACAGCTGAAGAATTGGCGTCGTACCTGGACTAGAGGGAATTTCCATCCGGTAGCGTTGCGCTACTCAAGATTAAGGTTATTTAGGAAAGCTCCTTTGAACGATCAACGGCAGCTTGTATAGATCCCTCGATTATCTGAGGCCATTCATTGCTATCCAAGCTGGTTAAGAGGGCGTGGGTCACCCCGTTTGGGGAGACCACCTCGTCAACGAGCGCGCTCGGGCGTTGATCGCTCAGTTGCATGAGCTCGAGCGAACCCAGACCGGTTTCAATGGCCAGTTGCGTAGCCAGGGCGTAATCCAAGCCTCTTTTGGAAGCGGCTTTGGCGATAAGATCAACAAATCTGAAAAACACCGCGGGGCCGCATCCGCTAACAGCAGTCACTATATGCATCTGCGACTCTTCTACAGCGTGCGAAGTTCCTAGAGCTGAAAGTATAGAAACCACTTCATTAAGATCTTCATCTGTCGGTGGCTGGTCGAAACAATAGGCGCTTACTCCTTTCCCGATTTGAGAGGGCGTGTTCGGCATGACCCGCACGATGTTTCTGGCGGTCGGGAAAATAGTTTTGAGCGATTCTAGCGTCCGTCCAGCCAGAATGGATATGACGAGCTTGTCGGTACTTGCTTTGGACTCGCTTTCCGAGATAGACTCCAGGTGTTGCGGCTTGAAGGCTACGATTATCGTTCTTGATTGCTCGATAAGATCGAGGCGATTGTCAGATGGTGTAATGCCTGTTTCTTGAGACAGGGCCTGGGAGGTCGTCCCGCTACCCGAAACGCAGCGAATATCTAATGCATCGTATACATCCTGATTCAGAACTCCTTTTACTATGGCTCTTGCCATATTGCCCGAACCTATGAACCCAATGCTCAATCCTTATCCTCCTTGTTATAGGGGTGGGTGAACGAGGCCGCGACGCCACCTTCCTCGCCTGATTTTATATAGATTTCGCCACCGAGCGTGCGGATCGCGTGACGGGCTATTGTCAGCCCCATGCCAACCCCAACGGTTTGCTTGGTGCTTATGAATGGCTCGAACATGTTATCTTCAACTTCTGGATCGATGCCGCTTCCTTGATCGACGACCTCGAACTGAACAAGTTCTTCATCGTCAGAAAGCTGAACCCTTACGATAACGGGCCGATCTGCCTTCTCGCTATTCGTGTAGCTTTCCCATGCGTTGGCAATCAATTTGGAAAGGGCCTCCTCGAATGCTTCGATATTGGTGCGAATGGATTTGTCTTGGAGGGAATTTTCGATCGTGACCTCAAAGTTCTGCTTGCAGGCTTCATTCGCGCGTTGAACAGCGTTGTCGATGAGCTTGGCTATCGGCATTTTGTGGAGCGTTAATCGCGTGGTGAAAGCGATTGTGCTAAGTTGCCTGATAATATTGACGATTCGGTTGCCCGCATTTTCGACGCGGTTTATGTTCCGAAGAACTTTCTCCGGATCGTTATGGTTCGCTTTGACCAGCTCGACGTAGCCCATGACAACTCCGAGCAGGTTGTTCAAGTTGTGGGCTATCCCTTGAGTTAGGGCTCCAATAGATGCGGCTCGCCGGGCTTCTCCCAGCCTTTTCGTCAGCTCTACGTTTTCCTGATTTATTGCCAAGTAGTTTAGCTGGGCCCCGACTCGGGCTGCGGTTTCATCTAGATCTATCGGCTTAGTGATGTAGTCGACAGCTCCTGCCTGAAGACCCTCCAACTTTCCGGCTTTGGAATTCTGAGCGGTGACGAAGATGACAGGTATCGATTTTGTGCCGTCGTCTTCCGAGAGTTTTTGGCACACCTCGAAACCATCCATGCCGGGCATCATGATATCCAGCAGAATTAAATCTGGTGATTCTGACCGAGCTAGATCCAACCCGGTTTGGCCGTTGTCGGCAGAAAGGACCCGGAGCCCTTCCCATTCTAATTTGCGTCTCAGAAGCTGTATATTTACGGGCTCATCATCGACAACGAGGATTGTGCGATTCGTGGGGGAGGTGTCGGTCATACTATTCTGCGGAAAGGTTGAAGCGGGGCTCTCGCATCAGCTGTTTTGGAGTTTGAATGCCTTGAGGGTGTTTTGCATCAGCATGGCCACGGTCATCGGACCAACTCCTCCGGGAACTGGGGTGATTTTGGAAGCTATGGGGGATACTTCGTCGAAGTTCACATCGCCGACCAGTTTATAGCCGCGTTTCTTGCTCGCATCATCCACACGATTGATACCGACATCAATGATTACAGCTCCTTCTTTAACCATATCAGCGGTTACCATCTCAGGGCGTCCAATGGCTGCCACTAGTACATCGGCTTGCCGGGTGATATCGGCCAGATTTTGCGTTCTCGAATGACAGATAGTTACCGTGGCGTTGGCGTCAGGATGCTTTTGCATTGCTAGTAGCGAGAATGTTTTTCCGACAATCAGACTTCTACCGAGTACAACTACATGCTTGCCTTCCAGCGAGATGCCTTCCCGTCGACATATCTCGATAATGCCTGCGGGCGTACACGAGACGAATCCAGTGGCGTCTTCCTGAACAACCCGACCTGCATTTACCACATGGAATCCATCCACGTCTTTGTCGGGATCGATGCGGTTGAAAGCCCCCTGTTCGTTTAGGTGTTTGGGAAGAGGCGACTGTATTAGAATTCCGTTTACGCTAGGATTCCCATTCAATTCATCGACTTTCGCGAAAAGCTCTTCCTGAGAAACGTCCTCGTCGAAAGTGAATAACAGGGGCCGAATGCCGATTTTTTCAGCCGTCCTGTTCTTGCCTCTCACGTAGGACACAGACGCGGGGTCTTCGCCAACGCGTATGAATGCGATGCAGGGCTTTACTCTCTCGATAGTGGCCACCTCGTGCGTCAACTCATCAACTATGTCGCTCGCTATCTGCTTTCCGTCTATCAATTCCATGGATACTAACCGATATCGTTGTCGTCGTGGCTGTAATTCTAGTACTTTTTTTTCAAGCTTTCGGCCTGAAGGGCGAAACCGTTGACTTTCTCGATTTCATTCAGTTTGCCTGTGGCAATCATCCGTTGATTGATGTAGTCATCGACTAGAACGAAATCCGATAGTTGCGAATCATCGAGATAGGCGAGGGTCTTGTTGTCGTCATTGATGATCTTGAACTGAAATCCTGAGCGAACGGACTCAAACGCATTGGTTGCTACCAGTACGCCCTCTAGAATTCTGGTTTGGGCGCTGGTATCGGGCAGCTTAGGACGATTGTGAGTTCCTGGCTGAGTGGGTTTCGCTCGATTGGGAGTGACTGGGGCTGGAGTCGTGCCGTCTTGGATATAGCCAAGGACGATCGTCTCCAAACTAACGTGACAGTATCACGGATCGATGGTGACCATTTCCGCGGTATCAGACTCGGTAGCGATGGTTAGAACTTCGGAATCCGGAGAT
>CAZFUD010000049.1:0-21535 GCA_964521705.1 uncultured Opitutaceae bacterium
AGCTGTGTTTAGTACGGTGGTGTTGGTGTATTGGATGCTAGGGTTTAAGCGACCTGCAACCACGGAGTGAATACAAAATACAACCATGAACCAACAATACCCCATCTTGCTCATCGCGATCCTCGCCCTGCTGGCGACAACGTCCTTCTCGAATGCGCAAGCTCAACAGCGTTCCGAAGAGCAGTTAACGCAAATTCTCAAGCGTTTTCCCGAAGCGGACGCGGATAAGGACGGCAAACTGACTGCGGAGGAGTTCGAACAGTTCCGCCAATCCATGCAGGTGAATGCTCGCCCGGCCGCAGCGACGCGACCGCAGGCTGTTTCCGGTCGTGTGACGCTTGAAAAAGACATCGTTTATCTGGTCGCGGGCGACTATGAAGTGGCGTTGGATATCGCCGTACCGAAGGGATTAACGAAACCGGTACCGGCTGTGGTGCACATTCACGGCGGCGGGTTTTGGGGCGGGTCTAAAAGCGCGCAACAAGCCGTACGTTACGCGGAGGCGGGATTTGTTGGCGTGTCGATTAACTATCGACTGAGCGGTTTGGCCCCCTTCCCAGCAGCCGTGCATGATTGCAAAGCGGCGATCCGCTGGTTGCGAGCCAACGCGGAAAAATACCAGATCGACGCGGATCACATCGGCGTTTGGGGCACCTCTACCGGCGGGCATCTGGCAGCGATTATGGGGACCTCGGGTGGCGATCCCTACCTCGAAGGCTATGGCGGCCTGCCGACCCATACCTCACTCCGCAAGTACCGGCAGAAAAAGGAGCTTTTCGAATTTTCGAGCGATGTGCAGGCGGTGGTCGATCACTTTGGTCCAACCGATTTTTTAAAGTTGGGCGGGAATCATACAATGCCAACGTCAGCCGAGTCGCGTTTTCTCGGAGGCCAGATCACGGGACTAAAGGAGCAGGTGCGGCGCGCAAATCCGATCACGTATGTAGACAAGGATGATCCGCCAATACTGATTATCCACGGCCGCGAAGACATAGGCGTAATTTTCAATCAATCCGAGTTGCTTTACGCGGCCTTGAAAAAGGCGGGTGCCGTGACGAAACTCGTACCGGTCGACAACGCGGGACACGGTTATCGCCCAACTCCGGAGGGCGCGGAGATCAAGCCGAGTAAAGATGAGATCGACGCGATGGAGTTGGCGTGGTTTCGGGAGCATTTGAAGTAGGCATTTTTATATATCGATATCTTTATATGGAAAGAAAACACCATGCGAAATCTCATTAGCGCCGCAATCCTCCTCCTCTTCGTCGCTTTGCCCGTTAGCGCGCAAAACGACAAGCAACCCAAACCCGCCGTCTCCGCCGAGACCCTCGCCCTATACGAGCCTGGCGAATTCAAAGGGATGAAGTATCGCTTGATGAAACCCATCGACTTCGAACCCGGCAAAACGTACCCGCTCATCCTCAGTCTGCATGGCGGGCGCGGCACCCAAAACATCAAGAGCCTGCGCAACTGGAACGAGTGGCTTGCCGACGAAAACCTCCGCCGCGAGCACCCTGCCTTCGTGCTCGCGCCGCAGTCCAACGGCTCGTGGCTCGACAACACATCAGATGTCCAAATCTACCCCGAGCCCGGCTCGATCACCGTCGAAGACCTCCCAGAAGGCATGCGCAAGTTCGGAGCGCGTCTGATCGGACGTATCGATGAAGCCGGTGCCGTCCGCGAGCCCTACGGTGTTCTCGACGAGGCGCTCGAGTTAATCGACGCGAAGCTCACCGAGCAATATAAGATCGACGCCGACCGCGTCTACGTGCTCGGCCACTCCATGGGCGGTATGGGAACATTCACAGCCATCTACCAACACCCCGATCGCTTCGCCGCCGCCATCCCCTCGGCTGGAATCTTCTTCCCCTGGCTCGACGCCAAGCGCATTCAAGACGTCCCCATTTGGATCTTCCATGGCGACGCTGACCCGACCGTCGACTACATCGGCTCAAGCCACCCCTTCCAGCGCCTCAAAAAGCTCAAGGCCAACGCCAAGTTCACCACCCTCAAAGACGTGAAGCACAACGCCAACCAGTACGGCTTCAACTACACCGGTGACGTCCCCGAAAAAGGCTACATCACCGAGTACGCTTCGGATCGTGTGGACAAGACGGACCATGTTTGGGATTGGTTGTTCAAGCAGAGTCGATCGAGGCAAGAGGAGGACGCTGCCCTCAATGAGACGCTGGAGGGAATCAACGATCGATTTAAGAATGTGGATGTTCAGCTTGTGGAGTGGCCAGTTGAACTGCAGGAGGAGCTGGGCGAACTAAAGCGTATTGCTTTTATGGCTACTCCGGTCGAGAAGCCTGAAGGCAAGTTGCCCTTGCTAATCACCTTGCATGGTGGCGGGGGCAGAAACATGAGCCTGAACCAACAGCTGGAACGGTCCGCAAAGGTAAAGGGATTGGAACTCGCGGAATTAGCTGAGAAAGATATGATCCTGCTAGAACCCAACACGGCGGCTCCTTTTGACCCGGCTTCGCTGAATACCATGTTGGACTATGTGTTGGCAACTTACCCAGAGATTGATACGAATCGCATCTATCTGATGGGGCATAGTATGGGTGGCATTGGTACTTGGACTTGGATCAATGCATCGCCGGAACGCTTCGCGGCAGCGTCGCCAAGCGGTATTGGGATTGGCGATAGTGGCAATGCGCAACGTCTCGCCGATTTGCCGATTTGGGGCATGGTAGGTGGGGCCGACAATCCGGATAGAGTAGCAGGAATCAAGCGTATGGTGGAACGCCTGCGAGAAGCGGGCAATCAGCGGGTGAAATATACGGAGTTTCCGGGCGCGAATCATGCCGCAGCCAACGCAGCCGTCTTTAGCTCGGTGGAATTGGTCGACTGGATGCTTGGATTTTCGAAAGGGGAGTAGGGAAAGAATTTTCAATCTTCAAAATGAAATACCTCACTCGTTCGTTCGCCCTTATTCTCTCAGCCTCAGCCCCTGTGTTGTTAGCGGCTGATCCGATCACCTGGAACCTCTGGCCCGGCGATCCGCCTGGCGAAATCGTAACGCTCCCACCGGAGTCGTATCGTACCAACGATAAGAGGCAGACTGCCGGTAGGCCGGTGAGCCGTCTGCAAAACGTATCCGTTCCTACGCTCACGATCTTCAAGCCCGACCGGGAAATCGATACGGGTTCCTCCATCATGATTGCCCCAGGCGGTGGGTTCACGATTCTTGCCTATGACAAGGAAGGAACGGAAGTGGCCGATTGGGCGAACTCAATTGGAATGACTGCAATCGTACTCAAATATCGGGTACCAGGCAATGTTCACAATCCGGACAAGCCTTGGCTTGCGGCCGCTCAGGATGGTCAGAGGGCTATGAGCCTCGTGAAATCTCGGTCCGATGAGGTGGGCATTGATCCGGATCGTATCGGCATCATGGGTTTTTCTGCCGGAGGAGCGCCCGTCATGTATACCGCCTTGGTATCCGACCGCTTATACGATTCAGTGGATAGCCACGATGATCGCAATTTTCGACCCGCCTTTGCAGCGCCGATCTATTCCGGTTGGTGGATGCCGGAAGAGGCGAATCTATCTGAAGCCACCCCTCCGTTTTTCATGGTGATAACGTACGACGACAAAGACCGTTCCATCGGCCTGTCTGAGACCTACATCAAGCTTAAGAAAGCGAAGGTATCCGCCGAGATGCATATCTACAGCGAAGGCGGGCACGGCTACGGACTCCGCCGCACAGAGAAACCCGTGACCTCTTGGAGCGACCGAATGGAAGATTGGCTCAGTCTTAAGGGTTTTTTGGATAAGTAGTTAAATTAAGGATACCCACTAATGCTATCATTTCATACAAGCAACCTTTGCGAGCCCAAACGAGTATGATTAAGATGAAAATCGAATTCCCCCTTTATTGCACTGTCTTGGCCTTCGCTAGTTTTGTCCTAGCGAGCTTCACAGCCGTAGCTGAGACATCCTTTCCGAAACTTGAGGCGCTTATTGCGACGGCAGATGCCAATTCTAAAATTCCCGGGGGTTCCGTACGAGTTGTCGAGGACCGCGAGGTTGTATTCGATCGCTACTTTGGCGCCTTTACTGAGGATTCGAAAATTCCTTGGGACGAGCAAACGGTCGTGTCGATCGCCTCCATCACCAAATCCGTTACCGCCACCCTGGTTGCTGTTCTCGTGGGGGAGGGAAGTCTCTCTTTCGACGATCCAATCGCCAAGTACCTCCCGGAATACGCTGAGCTCACGCTCCAGAACAGCGATCAATCCGTTCGTTCCCCGACGATCGCGGAGTGCCTCTCCCATACCGCAGGATTTCCGGGTGGAACGATGTCCAAGCTCCCTAGAGATTCTCCTATTAAACGCGGCGATCAAGCCGAGGTTGCCCGACACTTAGCGACTCAAGGTCTGGCCTCGCACCCCGGTACGAAATACGCCTACACCTTCAGAGGCTACGCTGCCGTTTCTCGTGTTATTGAAGTCGCCACCGGTCGCCCCATCGCCGAGGTGATGCAAGAAAAGCTTCTTGCTCCTTTGGGTATGAAAGAAACGACCTTTAATCCGGGAGTTTCGCTCGTTCGTCGCCATCCGCGTTTCGCTACTCAAGCCGAGGGCCGTAGCGACGACGACGTCGTCACGCAAATCGAAAGCCTTCGCACTCAAAGAGGACCCTTCGTCAACACAGCAGGAGCCTTGGTCTCCACCCCGGACGATCTTCAACGCTTCCTTCAGTTTCACGCCAATAAGGGCCGTGTCGGCCAGCGGCAAATTGCGCCTGCGTCCGTATTAGCCGAACTCTACCGGAAACAACCCGCAACCAAGGACTACGGCATTGGCTTCAACCTGCTCAGAGACGGGATCGTCGGACACGGGGGAGCGACCGGCACGTTCGCGAGCGTCAATCTTAAGAGCGGCCGCATTCTCATCGTTTTCACTCAAGCTGGCGCACCAAATGCGCGATCCCTGGCCGCGGGTGCCACCAAGATTGTTTTTCCTTAGAAGGAAGAACCTTGATCAATTTATCGTAATATAAAAACAATTACACCAATCCTATGGAACATTATAAATACAAACCTACAAAACGCTTGCTCATATTCGGATGTGCGATGTCGTTTTTGTCCGTTGCTATTTTCGGACAAGTTTCGACCAACGCGAAACCAACAAAAACCCCCACTCATCCGCATGTTTCGTACGGGCCGGAAGATAGGCAATGGCTGAATCTCTATTTGCCGTCGGGCGACAAGCCGACTTCCGTTTTTTTATACGCCCATCATAATGGCTCGACGGCGGATGACGTTCAAACTAACTGGGCGGATCCTACGGTAGCGGCAGGAATTGCGATCGTTAGTTGGGAATCGATTGCAAAGGTTCAAGGTATGGCCGATTTTCAAACCTGCACGGCGGATGCGAAAGTGATGTTCGCATGGGTAAAGGAAAACGCGGCGACCTATAATTTAGATGCCGCCAAGATTTTTATCGGAGGACAATCTCGGGGAAGTTTTGTGAGCTGGGAACTTGCGCACAGTTTAGACCCAAGCATTGTAGGGATTTATATGGGACAGGCTCTGCCAGGGCAGTCCTTCAACGAACAATTATTAGAGCCGATCACGAAAAAGGCGCCTCCCATCTTTCTGGCCTACCGGAAAGAACCGGGAGTAGAGGGGGATATTCACGATCCCGCGCACGGTTTGAGAGTTGTGGAGAGGTACAAAGAGTTGGGGCTTGGGGATAGCACTGAACTAGTGCACAGTCTGAGCGAAACGAAGAATAGTCAGGTGATGCAATTCGTCCCGAAATTCGTGAGTACGGTCGTGAAGTGAGGCGCTGAGTGGATATGTTTGATCCCTGAAGGATAAGGGTATGAGAAGGCTATTTACACTTCATTCAGTATCTGCTTTGGCGTTATTCATAGCGACTTGGGTTGGCATTGGTGAAGCGGAAGCCATGGGAGAGAGTGAAAGACCGAATGTGCTATTAATCGCTGTCGACGACTTGAATGATTGGATTGGCGTCTTGGGCGGGCATCCGCAAGCGAAGACGCCTTATATGGATCGTTTGGCCGGTCGCGGAGTTCTTTTCAGCAACGCACATTGTCAGTCCCCGGTGTGTAATCCCTCGCGCGCGAGCTTGATGACCTCGCTTTATCCAAGTACCTCGGGCATCTATTTTTTGAACCCGGATGTTAAGGAATCGCCGGTCGCCAGAAAGAATATCGTGATGCCAAGGCGATTCGAGAAGGAAGGGTATAATGTATTCGCGGCGGGAAAGCTGTTTCACAACGCGAGAGGGATTAACGAGTATCACATGCCTAATTACGCTGGCCAATTCGGACATTTTGGTCCCATTCCTAGAAAGAAACTCAGCAGTTTTCCAGGGCATCGTCTGTGGGATTGGGGCGTGTTTCCTGAGCGCGACGATCAGATGCCTGATTACAAAATTGCGACTTGGGCGGAAGAGCGGCTGGCCGAAACGCAAGAACAGCCCTTCTGGATGGGCGTAGGGTTCTATCGTCCCCATGTACCTCAATTTGCGCCGCAAAAGTGGTTCGATATGTACCCCATCGAAAGCGTTCAGTTGCCAAAGGTGATTTCAGATGACTTGTCTGACATTTCATCCTACGGGGTGGATATCTCCAGGCTGAAACACATATCGCCGACCTATGAATGGGTGATGGAAAATGACGAATGGAAACCGCTTGTGCAGTCCTATTTGGCCTGTGTCAGTTTTGTGGATGCGCAAATTGGACGCGTGATCGAGACGCTTGATAAGGGAGAATATGGAGATAACACTTATGTGGTCCTCTTCAGCGACCATGGCTTTCATCTTGGCGAAAAGGAACGCTTTGCCAAACGAAGCATATGGGAGGATGGAACTCGGGTTCCCCTGATTATCGTAGGGCCGAACATTCCTGAGGGGAAAGTGTGCGCTAAACCCGTTCAATTGTTGGACATTTATCCTACCTTGTTGGAACTGACGAACCTCGAAGAGGATCCTAGGCATGAAGGCCGCTCGTTAGTGCCATTGCTGGAAGATGTCGAAGCGGATTGGCCTTTTGTGGCTCGCTCCAGTTTTGGCCCGGGTAACTATAGCATCATCTCAGAGCGATATCGGTTTGTTCAATACAATGATGGATCGGAAGAGTTTTATGATCGTTCGAACGATCCGCAAGAATGGTATAATGTGATCGATCGTGCGGACTATGAAGCCGTCATCGAAGAACACCGGGCCCAGGTACCGCAGGATCGATACGAAATACTAGGGCAGGACTCATGGGGTCATAAGTCATTTGAGGCCACCGAAGGAAATGCTAAGGTCAAAGGCAGATGAGCTGATTTCAAAAGAAGCTATGGTGAAACAAATATTCTTATTTTGTCTTCTGATTGTGAATGTCTGTGGTGTTCTTTTCGCCGATCGTCACGAAAACGAACGGCCCAATATCTTCTTTGCAATTGCCGATGATTGGGGTTGGCCGCACGCGAGTTCCTACGGGGATGAGGTAATCAAGACGCCCACGTTCGACAGGATCGCGGCTAATGGGGTATTGTTTACGAATGCCTATGTCTCAGCTCCGACCTGTACCGCATCCCGGAATGCGATTCTCACCGGACAGCATTTCTGGAGACTCAAATCAGGCAGCGCCTTGTTTGGGCATTACCCGGAGGGATTTCCGAGCTACGTGCAGGCGTTGAAGGAAGCCGGCTATTTTGTGGGCTCATATCGCAAGGGCTTCGGACCCGGTTCGGATGGCGGAAAAGAAGTGGCCGGTAAACGGTTTAGGAGCTTGGAGGAATTCCTGAAGCAGCGCCCGAAAGATCAGCCCTTTTGTTTCTGGTTTGGAACATCGGATCCGCATAGGCCTTTCATTTTGGACTCAGGAGTTAGCGCCGGTATGAAACCGGAGGATGTTGAGGTGCCACCCTTTTTCCCTGATGTGGATCCCGTTCGAAGGGACATCCTGGATTATTATTGGGAGGTGGAACGCTTCGATCGTCAGGTGGGTGAAGCACTAGGGCTCCTTGAGACGCAGGGGCTTTCGGATAACACTATCGTTGTCATGACCGGGGATCATGGCTTTCCCTTTCCTCGTGGGAAAGCCAGCCTCTACGATCATGGCGCACGCGTTCCGCTGGCTATCAAGTGGCATGCTCAGACGCCAAAGAGCCGAGTCGTCACGGATTTTGTGAGCCTAACGGACCTTGCTCCCACTTTTCTGGAGGCAACGGGTGTCGGCATCCTGCCGGGTACTACCGGTCGTTCACTGTTACCCATTTTGCGTTCGGCAAAGGAAGGACGTGTGACTTCAGATCGTGAATACGTGCTCACAGGCAAAGAACGCCATACCCTGGCTCAATTGGATCATCGGGGAGGTACTCCGATGCGGGCTATTCGCACCGACCTTTTTCTGTATATCCACAATTTTAAACCAGAAAGATGGCCTTCCGGACATCCCGATGGAAGCGTTTATGGGCCGGCTTATTCGGAGGTTAACGAGGGTCCAACCAAGAGCTATATTATTGAGCACAAGGACGAGCCGGACATGGAAGTCTATTGGCAGCTATCCTTTGGACTTCGACCCGCTGATGAGCTTTACGACCTTCGCATGGATCCTTATCAAATGAATAATGTCGCCGAAAGTACCGAATATATGGATACATTGAAACGCTTAAAAGAAAAGCTCTTTAACGAATTGGAGAGATACGAGGACCCGCGAATCATTGGTGGCGCGGATGCATTTGATCAGTATGAGTATCTAGGCCGCATATTAGGGAAGCCTTGATTAATTATAGGCGGAAGTAGATCGGCAACTCGCTGAAGGAGTTTATTCGGTTCGGGTTGAATACCCCGCTGCTTGCGGCTACAATTTCAAACACCCAACCGCCAGCAGCGGGGATCTTTCTTTAAGATGGTATCAGTCGTTATGGGCGCCGCTAAAGGAGATCTCGCGGGGACCTGAGTCTCTCGAGGACGGCTGAATCACTTTGGATAATATTTGATCAATAGGATGCCCGTACTAATATGATAAGAATGACTATCTCCCGATTTGTTTTACTGGTTACTCTGTTGCTCGGAGTAGCGTTTGCCGAAACGCGTAAACCGAACGTCGTATTCTTTCTCGTCGATGACCTGGGTTGGTCCGACGTGGGCTGCAACGGCAGTTCGTTCTACGACACGCCGAACATCGATCGACTAGCCGAAGAAGGCGTTCGATTTACGAGCGGCTATGCGGCCTGCCATGTCTGCTCGCCGACCAGAGCTAGTATCCTTACTGGCAAATACCCGGCGACCCTGAACCTAACCGATTGGCTCGATGGCCGAAGCAACCGTCCTTATCAGGTTTTGCGGAATCCGGACAAGGCCATGGCTCTCGATCCCGATGAGATCACTCTGACTGAAGTCTTGAAGAAGGAAGGCTATGCCACCGCCCTGTTTGGCAAATGGCATTTGGGCAGGAACACCACGCCGACTGGGCATGGCTTTGACCTGCATGTTCCGTACTCCGTGAACTCCAACCTGGGACGGCGCGGGTTTTATAACCCAGAGGATATTCCCGGTCTTGATGGAGGCGAGTATGTGACCGATCGCTTGGCGGAACTGGCGGCCAAGTATATTGATGTGAACAAGGATCAGCCTTTCCTTTTGTACATGTCGCACTTCTCCGTGCACGATCCGATTCATGGTCGGCCCGACCTGGTCGAAAAGTATAGGAAGAAATTGGCCGCCATTCCGCCCCAGCCAGGACCTGACTTTATTCTCGAAGGAAACCCTGATAGCCCGACTTACCCAAGCAGAGCTGAGCTCGATGAATTGATAAAGCAGCCGAAGTATCGGGATACCTACACGTCCTATGCCAACGATCTGGTGAAGGTGAAACAGAAGCAGGACAATGTTGAGTTCGCTGGCATGGTAGAAAGCGTCGATCAAAGCCTGGGGACGCTCATGGCAAAACTGAAGGAGCATGGCCTCGAAGATAGCACCATTGTGATTTTCATGTCAGACAATGGCGGCATGTCGGTCATGAACGGGACTCCCCATTTCGAAATAACCCGAGACAAAATTGATACGCGGGCTTCCACGTCCAATCTACCGCTGCGTGGCGCCAAGGGCTGGCTTTACGAAGGTGGGATCCGGGTTCCCATGATCGTCAAATGGCCGCAAGAAGGTCAAAAAGGAACCGTCTGCGATGAGCCGGTCATCAGTACCGACTTTTTCCCTACAATTCTGGAAATGCTCGGTGTGGAGCATGAAACCTCCGGCATCGACGGGCAAAGCTTCACTGCCTTGGTGCAGGGCAAAGAAATGGACCGAGGCCCCATCTATTGGCATTTTCCCCACTATAGCAATCATGGCATGCAAAGTCCGGGTGGGGCTATCCGCGACGGCGATTACAAACTGCTCGAATACTTCGAAAACGGATCCGTCCAGCTCTTCAATTTAAAAAAGGACATAGGCGAGCAAAACGACTTAGCGAAGATTGAGGTCCAGAAGGCCCAAGAGCTTACCGCGAAACTCCATCAATGGCGCAAAGAGGTCGATGCCCAGATGATGCCTCCAAATCCAGACTACGATCCGGCGACCGACCTCTGGTCAGGGAAGAATTAAAGCGCTTGATTTCCACGCCCGTCTCTTTTTCGTTCCAAGGGCCACCAAACGACAAGATCTGATCCTTCCCTTCTTCACGATCCAAAAGGAGAATATGGCTATTCCAAAACCCGGCCCAACTCCAAATACTTGCCAAACCTTGGTGGGTTCGCGGGCATTCTTGCGGTGAGAAGGTTCTACACTACGATCTCTGTTTTTGGTACCCTGGTTGGGGTGGCCGTTGAAGCTGAAACGCCAGAGCCCGATTTTGCTCGGGAAGTGCTGCCGATCCTTTCAGAAAAGTGCTTTGTCTGCCATGGTCCGGATGCCAAAGAAGATGAACGGAAGCTTACCCATTACGAGGAAGCAGTTCGGCTTCGAAAGGGGAAACAGGCCATCAATCCGGAAAAGCTGGAGGACAGTCTTCTGCTCGCCCGCATCGCGGACAAAGAAGATCCGATGCCTCCGATTGATGAAAAGCCATTGAGCGAGTCCGAGCGTGAAATTCTTGAAAGCTGGGTCCTTTCCGGCGCGAAATACGCCAAGCACTGGGCGTTCGAGCAACCACGAAGGGATGCTCGCTTCAATTCGGTCGATGATTTCATCGAGGCCGAACTGCGTGCGAATGATCTCGATTTCGCGCCAGAGGCGAATCTTCGTACCTTGGCTCGGCGGGCCTCTCTGGTTCTCACTGGTTTGCCTCCGAGCCCTGAATCAGTGGAGGCGGTGGTGTCGTCAAAAGATCCCTACGCTTTCAATGCTTACGTGGATCAACTGCTGCAAAGCGAAGGTTTTGGGGAGCATCGGGCCCGGTATTGGCTAGACGCCGTTCGATACGGAGATACGTCGGGTCTGGCCCGCGATGTTCGCAGGGGCCTGTATCCTTATCGCGATTGGGTCATACAGGCTTTCAATGACAATCTGCCGATGGACCAGTTCATTACATGGCAGCTGGCGGGAGATCTCTTGCCTGAGCCCTCGCTCGAGCAGCGAGTTGCCACCGGTTATGTGCGCATGAACCCGACGACCAATGAAGGCGGGTCGATTCCGGAAGAATTCCAGGCGAAAAACAACTTCGATCGTGTCGAGAATTTGGGTACAGTTTTTCTCGGCCTGAGCTTACAGTGCGCCCGTTGCCATACCCACAAGTACGATCCCATCAGTCAGACGGAGTATTTCGAGCTCTTTGCGTTTTTCAACAATACCGCTGAGAAGCCGCTCGATGGTTATAAATACGACCTTCCGCCTGTTGAGAAGGCCCCGCGAGACATCGCGGACTGGAAGCGGTATAAGAAGCTGAAGTCACTGGGTTCCTCGCTGTCAGATGAGCAGACCTTCGAGCTTGCCGATATCGAATGTCGCATGTCCACGACACTGGTCGCGGAGGAAGGCGAGCCAAGGGAGACCTTTCTTCTGGAGCGGGGCGATTACCTTTCGCCATCGGGCCCGGCGCTCCAGCCCGGCGTTATTGCTGCGATTGGAGGCATGCCTAGCGACGCTCCTCGAAATCGGCTCGGTCTAGCGCAATGGCTAACGGCTCCGGAAAACCCTCTGGTGGCCCGCGTATTGGTGAATCGAATTTGGCAGCAGGTGTTTGGAGTAGGGCTCGTGAGAACGCCTGAAGAATTTGGGCTTCAAGGGGAGCATCCAACCCATCCTGAACTGCTGGACTTTTTGGCCCTGGAGTTTCAATCAAGCGGTTGGGATCAGAAAGCCATGCTGCGACGGTTGGCGCTCAGCAGAACCTTTCGGCAGTCGTCGGTCATGCGAGTCGATGTGGATGATCCGGAAAACCGGCTCTACGCTCGCGGCCCGAGCTTCCGACTCGATGCGGAGGTCATTAGAGACTCGACGCTCCTCGCTGCGGGTTTGCTCGATCCGTTCATGGGCGGCGAAGGAGTGAAGCCCTATCAACCGACGGGACTTTGGGAGGCGCTTGGTCACCAGAAAAGCAATACCCGTGTGTATGTTCCGGATACGGGTTCTAAAGTCTATCGCCGCAGTATCTACGTCTACTGGAAACGGACCAGCCCTCATCCTATGATGACCCTATTCGACGCGCCGAATCGCGAATCCGCTTGCGCTGGTAGATCACGAACGGATACGCCGCTGCAGTCGCTTGCGCTCCTGAACGAACCTCAGCGCATCTACTCTGCAAGGACGTTGGCCGAGTCGATCGTTGAATCCCGGGAAACCGACGAAGCGCTTATAGACATTATCTTCGAGACGCTGGCAGGTCGGAAAGCTAATCTGACGGAACAGACTGCGTGCGCGTCGCTGCTCGAGAAAACGAGAAGCGCCTATTTAGCGGATCCTTCCCTAGCCGCATCTTTGCTCGAAGTAGGTGTACCGCAGCGAAACGAAACGCTTGATCCTGTAGAGGTCGCCGCTTGGACTCAGGTTATCATCGCTGTCATGGCGAGCGATCCGTTTATTCTCCTATACTGAAAACCGCCATGGAAGCCGATCCGATCCGCGAACATGAACTCATGATGACCCGCCGCCAGTTTTTCGGGCGGGCCCGACTGGGAGTTGGAACGGCTGCATTGGCGGGCTTGTTGGGGCCGGCTTTCGCGGCGGGTCCGAACCAGGGAGCTACTCATCATAGGCCTCGGGCAAAGCGAGTAATCTACTTGTTTATGACTGGCGGTCCCAGCCAACACGACCTTTGGGACTACAAGCCAAAGATGAGGGAGCTTGCGGGAGAGGAACTGCCCGCTCATATTCGGGATGGCCAGCGCGTCACGGGAATGTCGAAAGGAGTACTGAAGGTAATGCCCAGCGAGTACTCGTTTTCTCAATATGACAACCACGACCGGGGCGTGTGGGTGAGCGAGCTTTTGCCTCATACCGCCAAGGTGGTGAAGGACCTTTGCGTCATCCACAGCGTTCACACTGAGGCGATCAACCACGATCCGGGGATCACCTATATCCAGACAGGCAGCCAGATTCCTGGGCGGCCGAGTTTGGGCGCTTGGTTGAGCTATGGGTTGGGCAGCGAGAATTCCGATTTGCCCAGTTATGTCGTGATGCATTCGATGGGTATCGAGCAGAGTACAACCCTGTTCGGAAGGCTTTGGGGAAGCGGTTTCATGCCTTCCAATCATCGGGGCGTCATTTTTCGAGGAGGTGAAGATCCCGTGCTCTATCTGAAGAATCCCAAAGGCGTGTCACGATCCCATCGTCGCCACCAATTGGATGCCCTTGCGGCGATCAATCAGGAGCATTACCGGGACTTTGGCGATCCCGGCATTCTGGCCCGTCTAGAGCAGCACGAAATGGCCTACCGTATGCAGGCTGCGGTTCCCGAATTAATGGACCTCGACCAGGAGCCAGATTCGACTTGGAAGCTCTACGGCGAGAAAGCGAAGACCCCGGGGACTTTCGAAGCGTGCTGCCTCAACGCCCGTCGATTGGCTGAGCGAGGCGTCAGAAATATTCAAATATTCCATCGCGGTTGGGACCAGCACGATAACCTTCGCAAGGAGCTGCCCGCTCAGTGCAAACATGTCGACCGTGGTTGCATGGCTCTGATAACCGATTTGAAGCGTCGTGGCTTGCTCGAGGACACGTTGGTCGTATGGGGAGGAGAGTTTGGGCGTACAGCGTATTCGCAAGGAGAATACGGTTCGGATTCGTATGGTCGCGATCACCATCCTCGTTGCTTTACGATGTGGATGGCTGGCGGGGGAGTCAAAGCGGGCATTACCTATGGGCAGACCGATGAGTTTGGATACAACATCACGGATGGTGACGGAAACCCATTGGTAGGAGAACACCAACCGTCTAAACATCATCTCACGCCTGGAGCTGTGCATATTCACGATCTAAACGCTACCATCCTGCATTTGCTAGGAATCGATCACACGAAGCTAACCTACCGGTACCAAGGACGCGATTTTCGCCTGACCGATGTGCACGGGCATGTCGTGAATGATCTTATCGCTTGAGACAGTCTCTTGGTATGCCCATAGGGTAAATCTGAGATTGCCTGAAGGGCGTTTGGTCGACTATTGATGCCGTTCTCTAAAATCTAACCTGTCTGATTCGAATGACTTCTACATCCTTTAAAAACGCCGTCGCCCTCGTCTGTTTAACCTTTTTCGGGACAAGCGGTTCCCTTGTTTCCTGGGCCAATATGGAGCCGATTCCACCCTTCATGGGAGATTGGGAAGGTGGCTGGGTCGATGCCCCGAAAAAAGACGGTAATGCCAAGAACAATCCCGGCTTGGTGGCCCGTGTGATCGGTTTGGGCAATGATCGATACGAAATTCAGATAATGGAGGAGTTCGACAAGCGGGCCGACTTTAAGGTCAAAACCGAAGCTGTGTGGAAAAACGGCAAGATGATGTTCGATCAAAATGGATACTCGGGCAAAATAACGGAGGATAGTTTTACGGGCAAAAAGGCCGGAGGGGCATTCGACACGTCGTTTTCATTGAAACGCGTACACCGCGCGTCGCCTACAATGGGGGCGAAGCCGCCTGCGAATGCTGTTGTGCTCTTCGATGGGGCCAATCTGGATACGTGGGAGCGACAAGATGGGGAAGATCCCACCTGGCTTATCAAAAACGGCTACTTTGAAGTATTACCGAAAAAGGATAACAACGGTGTCGGTGGCTCCATCAATACCCGTCAGAGTTTTGGCGATGTGAAAGTCCACCTTGAATTCCGTTTGCCGTACGAGCCAGAGCACCGAGGGCAAAAACGGGCCAACAGCGGCTTTTTCCTGCCGGGCGGCTATGAGGTGCAAATACTCGATAGCTATGGCTTGGGCGGTATGTGGAACGAGTGTGGAGCCCTGTACAAGCAATCACCCCCCCGGGTGAACATGTGCTGGGCGCCCGGCGTGTGGCAGACTTTCGATGTGGAGTTTAAGCGGCTTCGTCGCGATTCTGAGGGTAATAAAGTCGACGACGCAGTGTTCACGGTCTGGCACAATGGAGTGAAAATCCACAACAATTATCAGATCAAAGGAACGACTTCCAATACCCAGAAGGGACGCAGTCAGCCTGAGGAAGGCAAGAGCGGAGGGCTCTCGCTTCAGGATCACAGCAACAAGATTCAGTTCAGAAACATCTGGGTGGTTGAGCAGTAGTCGCGTTCCAAGTTTTGATTTCCTTGCATTGATTGGACCGTAAGGCCCTAGGGGGCAGCGCGGTGCACTTCAACGCTTGTGGCTGGATTCGGATCGGCGCGCGGATCTTTCAGGAGCCCGCTTTTCATGCTTAGGCGCAAAGGAGTGGCTTCTGTATCCAGAAAGAGGTGCTCGTAGTTGTCTCCTCCTACGTCGCCAAGGTCAATGGGCTGCACGATATCGCCGTCGGTCGTTTCAATGGAATATCCCTGGCGATGGTTCTCGCCCGTAACGCCTTCCACGGGCTGTACGCCGCCGTTCCAGACGGCAACAATAATCTGCTTAGTCCCTGGCGGATAATCGACCTTCAGATTTTCAGGGCTAACGGCATAGGCCATTACTAGCGAGGGGCCATCTTCTAGCGGTGTAACCGACACCGACATGCCGTGCGCGTCATCGCCTCCAGCCAGGGTCAAATGGCCGGTCACCTCTACGGTTACTGGAGGATCATCAGGCTCATTTCCGAACTCGCCGATAAGCAGAACCGTATGTCGCTTAGATGCCTCGTCTGCCGGACGAGTGGTGGCCCGCAAGGGGTGCGCTCGCGCTCCTGAGCGAGTGATTACTGTGAATGCGCCTGGCTTGAGGGAACCGGGATCAGCCACTCGCCGGGAGAAGGTTACCGGCAGCCCATCGGCACCTCTATATCTGAGCGCCGGAATAGCGTTATCTAGACCAAAGAATGCGCTAATCATCCGCGGCGGTTGCTCGTCGAGCGAGGTCCTTGCGGGAGTGAAACTTTGCCCATTCGCCACCCATGTCAGTGTGACGAGGCCCAATGCTCCGGCAAGAAGGCTAGAACCTACCCCAAAACCTGTCTTGGCGCAGGTTCTAATGACCAAGCAGCGGTTGATGTTCTCTTTTTCCATTCGTTGATAGGAAGTTCAATCTATTGGTTATAATATCCAAATAAATAATATTATACTTCAATTTCAATGCCCCGGAATTCAACCGAATTCTCAATCACCCGGGAGCCGTTTCTCCCTTATTGACTGTGATAAACCAATAGACCTTCGTAGCCACCTGGAATGAGCAAACAATCCGGATGAGGGAGTATGCGGCAGGGATTGGCGCGCGTTTCAAACTGGTTCATCAACTTTGGTTTTCTCAAATCGCTGATATCCAGCATCCAGACTTCACCTCCAGCCCGATGTGTAACGTAGAGCTCATTGCCGTGAATCGTGGGTTTTCCAATCATACTAATCCCGGGCAGTTTGAGAGTCGGCAAGGACTGTAGATTTCTGGACTCCAGAGGATCGATTAACCGGTAGCCCCCGTTTGCGACAACGAGCACCTTATCATTAACCACCGTGACCCCGTTTGCCGTTTTGATTCGGCCCAAAGTGGTTTCTTGAACGTATTTGGGACCTTCGGGGTGTTTTAAGTCGTACCAACGAATGCGATCCGTACGTCGGTGATAGTGACCGCTCTTGTGCCAATAGACTCCAACGTAGCGATCTTCAAAAAGTCCATCCGCAATATTATCACCCGTGAGGATGCCTTCGCCGTGTTCCCGAAATACTTTCTTCGGATGTTCGGGATCAGATACATCCACTATATGGATACTATGGGGACCCACCATCAATACTGCATAGTCTTCCGACTCTGGTACCATCACCTGCTTGGCTGTTTCTCCATTTGTTGAGTAGCGACCCTTTAATTTTAACGCGCCAGCATCTCGAACATTCCAGATGGCCAATCCCTGGGTGCCTTCGGCTACATAGAGTTTTTCGTTCCGTAAATACAGATGCTGAACCCGATCTTTGGTCGGGATGTGACTGAGACGCTTAAACTCAGGCCAAATCCGCGCTATATGCAGTCCACTTTGACCTGCTGCCACGTAGGCAATATCGCCATCACGCGCGACGGCGTTCACTTGTCCATCCAAATAGTGCGCCTGGTAGTATGGGGTGGGTTTCGGATCGGGCCGGGTTCCAACTTTAGGTCCCAGTGTAAGATCTTTGCTCACCTCGTCTGCCAACCCAGAGGCCCCTATAACTCGGGCATCCATGTACGGGCTCATAATCACAACATGATCTTTGGCCAATGCCAACCCGCTCATGACCGCGGCACCCTTCCGCTCCTCAAAATACGGCATTTGATGCTGACCAACCACCGAGGGTTGTGAAGGGTCAGCCACATTCACAGCGAAAAGACCATTGTAGTTGTCCACCACAAAGGCGTGATCATTCGCTACCCGCACGGTCCATAAATGACTGTCCGTGTGATCATCCTGAGGAAATTTAGTTCTGGAAGCCAATCTAGGGTGAGCCGGATCCTCTAAAGAAAAAATTTCCAATCCATGTCCGGTTCCGAATCCAGGATCGCCTGGCTTTTCTTTGGGCCTAGCGCGCGAATGTTGGCCCGTGGCGGCGTATAGGTGACCTTCGTAGACAGCTACCCCATCCCCATAGCCATCTAATCGCAATCGGTCGGTAATTTGAGGATTCCACGGATCACGTACATCCACGACCACAACTTCCATTTCACTCCAGACACCTACATAGATGTAGCCATCTGCATAGGTCACCGATTGAGAAACTCCCGTTCTGGAAAGACTGATATGCTCTGGATTCTCAGGATCCGATATATCTACCAGCTCTACACCATAGAGTCGGCAAGCTAGGAAAGCCACATCGCCGCCAATCGCAAGCCCGGTGGCAAACTCTACACTGTCGTAAGTGGACAATAACTCAGGTTGAGACGGATCGGACACATCCACGATAAACATCCCGTCTCCCCGTGATACGATGTAAGCCAATCCCTCCCGGACTACGATTTGACGAGTCGTACCCAAATTCTGAAGACGACTCACAATACGTGGCTTTGAAGGTTGCTGAATGTCGACAACAGTCAATACGCCATTTCCAATCAGATAGGCAAAGTCCCCATCGATGTCGACGGCCATACCGGTCACGGATCCCAGTTCAGCGATCGCCGGCAATACAGGACCGAATTTATCTCGGTCGTGACCCACCCCAACTTCCAATCCATGAAGCATTGATGCCAAAGTTAGGAGCAGACTTAACATTCGTAGGGGTAACCGAATCATGGTATGACGCTACATTTTACGGTGCCGCTTTCAATAGAAAAAACTGAATAATGATATCAAAGGCTCTATTATTCCTGCTCCCACTCAGTCTGCTTGTTAGTAGCTGTTATATCAGCGATTTGAAACGCTTTCTGCCGCGAAATGGAATGAAGTTTTTTTTTGATCCCTGCACGGAGGACTGGACACAGCGGTGGTTTCTCGATGGGGAGATTGGAACAGTAGCGAACTGCGCTGATGGCATGACGCTTACGGCAGGTCCGGAATTCAGGAACGATTCCTATCACATGGTTCTATGGACTCGGGAATCCTTCGAAGGGGATCTCAAGATCGAATACGATTACACTCGCCTCGATTCGGAGACCCGTTGTGTGAATATCCTTTATATTCAGGCAACCGGTAGCGGAGAGGCGCCTTACACCAAAGACATTACCGAGTGGAGCGAACTGCGCCGCGTTCCTTCCATGCGCACGTACTTTAACCACATGAATACTTACCACATTAGTTATGCCGCCTTTCCGAACAATGAAGATACCACCCAATATATACGGGGGCGGCGCTATATGCCAAACGCGACGGGTCTCCAAGGTTCCAACCTCGAGCCTGACTATTTTCTTAAAGGTTTATTCGAACCGGGAGTGCCGCACAAGATAACGGTTATCAAGAAGGATCTCGAAATTTTCATGCGTATCCAAAATACGGAACAGGACGTTGTTTGCCATATGAAAAACGCCGATTTGCCAGCCGTTCATGAAGGGCGCATCGGATTGCGTCACATGTCTACCCGTTCAGTCCGATACCAGAATATTCGAATTAGTACACCTCAGTGAAGCTGTCGGTGATAAATATGCCTCCCCATTTCGTCTTTGGGGCCCACTAATAGTTACTCTAGATGATCACCAATGCCGTTTCCGTTCTTGTCGGTAACGCCGGAGAGGGGATGCTCCACGACTGCCGTCCAGACGATTTCACGGAAGATACTATCTACTTCGTCGGTTAGGTAGCTTGGGTTGTTGTTAAACTTTATAGGCGCTGAAATGAGTTCAGGGGATTTGCCATAGAGCGTGGCGTAGAAGACATAACCTTCTAGGCGATCGAAGCCGGGGCCCAAGTGGCCACGTTGGTCATTCCAGATAGAAAATTGTTTTCCGCCAATCACCTTAAACAGGCCTTCGACGCCGGGGAGCTCACCCCTATTCAACCGCTTGGCCGCCTCCGTCATAGCGGCACGCGTAGGCAGGGCGTAGACTTCTTCGGAGGTTTCGCGTATTCGCCTTGATGGGACAATTCAATAGGCACGGTACAGCGCGGGCACGCTAACCGAAACCACCTTATATAGAAAAGCACGACCGAATTCGTATCTGGGCGAATGGCAGGGGAGATGCGATTCTGGGTTGATTCATTTTTGGATTGGCATTGTGGCTCGACTTCTTCCAACAGCTAGGGTTTATCCGTAACCACTTACTGCTTTACAAACCTTGCCTAGACCTACTTGTGCTTCCTGCTCCATTTAGATTTCTTTTAGTTGATCGAATACCTAACTTCAAAATTGCAGCGCAGTTTGCCTGTCTGGTTTCTTTAATCTATCCGTTGCATGGAAATGATCACGGGGAACTCAAAATTGCAGAAGTCACAGAGATCAGTTCACCCATCACGTTGAACGGTGTTTTGGATGAATCCGTTTGGGCGTCTGCAAGAAAGTTAGATGATCTGATTCAGCGCATCCCCGACACCGGGCAAGTGGTGTCGGAAAAAACGGAGGTCATTCTATTACGCGATTCGGATAACCTGTACGTTGGAGTCATCGCCTATGATTCTGATCCGGATAAGATTATCGGCACGACCATGGCGAGAGATGCCAGCCTACGTTCTGAGGACAGGGTAACCATTATTTTGGATACGTTTCGTGATCAGCGTAATGCCTATTATTTCGGAACCAATGCGGTCGGCTCAATGAGCGATGCTTTGTTGTATGGAAGTCAAAATTTTAACAACGATTGGGATGCCATTTGGGACGCGCGGACTCAACTGACCGACGAGGGATGGACCGCTGAATTTGCCATCCCGTTTAAGAGTCTCAATTTCCCAGAGAACAGCGATACCTGGGGTTTCAATTTTCGAAGGAGTATCTACCGGAAACTCGAGGAGTCCGTATGGTCCGGTGCCAGCGTCGAGAGCACTTTCCTCAATGTTTCAAACGCGGGGGCATTAACCAACATGACCGGTCTTAAGCAGGGAATCGGCCTCGACGTGCGCCCCTTTTTGGCGACCAGCTTATTGCATTCGAAGAGCACGGGCGACGATGACTTTGATTTCGAACCCGGCCTGGATGTATTTTATAACATCACTCCTAGTTTGAAATTATCGGGAACGATTAACACCGATTTCGGGGAAACTGAGGTGGATGCCCGGCAGATCAATCTTGACCGCTTTTCACTTTTCTTTCCGGAAAAACGATCGTTCTTTTTAGAGGATATTGGCGTGTTTAATTTCGCCAGCACGGTTCCGGAAGGCCCTCCAGGAGCTCCGGATGCGGATGCGGATATCATCCCCTTTTTCAGTCGGCGGATCGGACTCTTTCGAGGCGCCGAAGTACCTATTGATGTGGGTGCAAAACTGACCGGTAGAGTTGGGCAGACCGAGGTCGGATTTTTGGGAGTTATGACGGGCGACACCACCTTGGACAGCGACGGGGATCCCGTTTTGGTCGAGGACAAGGAGTTCTTTGTGGGACGCGTGAAACAGAATTTCTGGGAGGAGTCTTATGTTGGCGGCATTTTTACCTATGGG
>CAZFUD010000050.1:0-21357 GCA_964521705.1 uncultured Opitutaceae bacterium
TCCCAAGATTTGGATTCGAGTTGTTCTTTTGATCTGAGATGCGGCGCAACTTCAATTCCTCCTACCTGATATAGGCCCTCTCCAAAAATTGACAAAGAAGACGGGACAATGAGCTTGCGTACTGGAAAACGATTGCCATCGGTAAGCAGTTCCAAAAGGCGAGCGGTTCCCAGGGTGTTGACTTCCGCGAATCGGGATGGGTTCGACATGGATTGAACCACACTGACGGCAGCGGCCTGATGGGACACAATGGATACGTCTTTTAGGGATGCGACCAAGGTGTCGGTGTCTCTTACATCTCCCTGCATGAACTCGACGTCCTTGGAGAGATAGGCGGGCACTTGGCTGGGTGACCCGTGAACGGTAGGATCCAGATTGTCCAATACGCGGACAGAATAGCCTCGTTCCAAATAGGCATCGGCGAGATGAGAGCCGACAAATCCGCAACCTCCCGTGATTAATACGCGTTCGCTCATAGACCTTTCGCTACGGTAATTTGTTTTTGCATTAGCGAGATTGTCATCGCCTACCAAAGTGTGTGGGACTTCATGCGTTTCTCGTATATCTTGCCGATAAACTCAGGAGAAAATCGCTCGCGGATTGTCTTTGCAGCTTCCTCACCGATTTTTCGGGCGAATTCGGAATCGTTTACCAATTTCTGCATCATCTTCGCCGCTTCACCAGGGTATGCATTCGCCCAATACTGGCCTTTTGAATAAGGTCCAAAATTCCTCTCTAGTTTCACTAGCTCGAAATCAATGGGGCAGCCGTTGTGAGTATTCACGAATTCAGTGGTAGCAGACCAGTTGGTAGATAGGACTGGTTTTCCTAGATACATGGACTCGGCTACTGTAAGACCGAATCCTTCCGATCGATGAAGCGAAACGTAAGCATCTACCGAATACATTAATGAGTAAATGTCTTCGCGTGAAAGTCGGTTTTCTATTAGGTAGATGTTTTCGATGCCTTCTAGATGCGTTTTGAGCTCTTCAAAGGCTCCCCTATTTCGCTTTGTCGAGTGGGTTTTGATTACCAGGCCAACATCTTTACCCGCACTGCCTCCAAAAGCGGTTTTAAATGCGTGTATAACAGCCATCGGGTTTTTTCGTGGCTGATAGCTATTTAGATCGTAAGCGAAAAGGAAAAGGAATTTGTCGCTGGGTAGCCCAAATTTCTCCCGCTCCTGTTTTTCGGGCATTTCGAATTCGATGCAGTGGGGGATCGTGACAACCGGTATTGGAGACTTCATGGCCACGGCTTCTCGAACGAAATTGGACGGTGTCCATATCTCGTCGAAGTATCTAAAGTAGGGCACCCAATCGTCCGGAAACTCGGGAAGTTCCCAGGCCCAATAACCGATGTTGCGTTTGCCTTCGCGAAACGCAGGTCCGTGATGATGATCGATATCCGCGCTTTGGGGGGCGTCTATGTGAAAGACGTTTATCGGGTAAGTATTGTTTTCAACCAGACGATCGTCGAACGACTTGTCTTCGCGGCTAGCGAGGCAGTTGACCTTCAGCGGAACGAGATTGGTGCGGATTGTGGTCGTATCCAAAGCCTTGGCCGCGAGGCGTACGGATTCGCCCACGCCGAGCTCAGCATCGAACCAGCCAACCAGGTTGATGCCAATTTGAGTCGATCTTCGCAGAAAATCGAAATTTACCGGCGATGTTGGCTGATTGTGAAAATCTAACAGCATCTCGTGGTTTAGCTTCACTTGTTTGAGGATAAGCCGCTGATTCAGTTTTTGCTCGCGATGAAGCTTCCAGTTTTGCCGGAGTTGTCTTGATAAAAAGAACCATTTGCGGGTGACTCTTCCAAGCCAAGCGTAGGCATTCCCTCTATACGCCCCGAGCAACTCGATTTCAATGACCGAAGGCTTGTTAGAGGCGGCAGGAACGTCTTCGATCCCGACTTCAAATTCACCCACGGGAATGGGATACATTTTCTTAGATTCCGCTCCATTGATTGTGATTCTTAGGCCCAGCTCGCCTTCAGTTTCTCTGGCCTTATCATCGGGCGGCTTAATGACCCCAGCGACTTGCACGCTCGTCAGGAAAAAGCCGGGTCCGAGTCTGACTTCTCCAACCTCCTGAATCCAGCGACCCGTTTCTTTGACGCGATTTGGCTCTAAGCCTTTATATGAGAATTGGGTCCCGTGCCATTTTCCGTCGTTGGACTGGTAGCTTTCCTTGATCATTTCATCGCTTTTTCCGTCGAGAAGAGAGAGCCAATGCCGCTCGTTTCTGCTCAATTTAGCCTCAACAATAAGCGAAGCTATGGGAGAGGCGTCGAGCCTGATTGGCAGTAGTCTTACGATTGCCTGGCGAAATGCCGCCCATCGAAAGGGTTTCTCACCGTGGATCACGCCATTCAGGTAAGTAATCGGCCAAGAACTGGCCATTTCACGAATAAATTCGTCCCTCCATTTGCTTTGTAAGCGTCGAGCGTTGCTTTCGTCTCGAATCGAGTCCGATGATCGCGTTGAACTTACGTGATGAAGAATAACGCTCCTGTTGGCTACGAGGATTCTAAGTCCTTTCTTTCTGACTTTAAAGCAGAGGTCGATGTCTTCGCACCCGTTCTCGAAGCTCTCGTCCATTCCTCCAACGTTAAAGAAAGTCTCTCGACGAATAGCCAGGCAGGCTCCCGTAACGGCGGTGAATTGGGAATATCGCTTTCCAGGATTGCTCGATCTTTTGTGACGAAGGGCTCCGTTTCCATCGAAGAGGAAACCTGCATGATCGATTTTTCGCGATTGGGCATCCAGCTGAACGTTGCCTGCTATTCCCACTCTTCGTTTGGAAACCGCTGCTAACATCGGCTTGAACCATCCGGCTTCGAAAATGAGATCGTTGTTTATAAGGAAAAGAAAGGTTCCGGTAGCCCTTGTCGCTCCCACGTTGTTAGCCTTTGCGTATCCAAAATTTTTGGAATTCAGAACTACTTTTAGGCGATCGTTCTCTAGGCTCTTCAACTTTTTGGATACGAGCTCCTCGCTACCATCATCTACGATAATTATTTCGTATTCAATTTTCGGTAGATAATCGCGTAGAGAGTGGATGCACTCGCTCGTAAGATCGAAATTATTGAAAACGGGAACGATGAACGAGACCTTCATTGGGTTGTGTAGCCGCGAGGAGGAAATGATAGAGTGAAATCCTCGCGTTCAAGAGACAGATTCGGATTGTAGTAAGGATCTCTCGCGATCTTGTCTCCCCAGCGTTGTTTCATATAGCTCACCGCTGCCTCAAAAGCGGGACTATTCTCCGGTCCTCGAGAAGCGGATTGCTCATGCACGAGTTGAGCGAAGGGAGTGAAGACCGATCGATACCCCTTTTCGGAACACCTTAGGCAGAAGTCGACATCGCTATAGGCGTTGGGAGTCTTTTGTTCGTCGAAACCGCCTGCTTCTCTCCAAACCGATTTACGCATAGCCATACAGGCCCCTGTGACTGCGCTATAATTGCCTACTAGGAATGCCCGGTGAATATATCCATCATCGGATTTGTGTATGTATTTAAATGCTTCGCTGCCTATCCCCCCGAGTCCCAAAACAATGCCTGCATGCTGAACGTGATCATGGGGAAAGATAAGTTTTGCCCCTACTGGGCCGATCGAAGGTCGAACAGCATGCATTACGAGCTCATCGAGCCAAGAGTCATTGATAACTCGTGTATCATTATTCAGGAGACAAATTATCTCTTCATCTATTGATGAAATAGCTAGATTGCTGATTCGGGAAAAGTTGAAATCTCCCGGTATTCGGATCGTTTCGACTCCAGATTCCTTTATGCTTTCCAAGAATTGAAGAGTCTCTGGGTGGGTCGAATCGTTATCGGCTACAACGATGCGGAAATGGGGGTAGCTAGTTTTGGATTGAATACTCTCTATACAGGTTTTCAGCAGATCGACCCGATCCCTGGTGGGAACTATAATGGCCGCTCTTGGCATCGAATGTTTGTAAACTGGCCTCCAATAGAAGCGGTCTACCGCCTCGAGGGACGCATCGATCTTCCGAGTCCTAAAGTAGTCTTCCAACGCTTTGCCAGCCGCTTCGTGTGCATACGACTTTTCGTCGATGTCTCGCGCAGTTGATCCAGAAATGGACCGCCAGTGGTAGAGAACCTCCGGTATATGCCTGATGCGGTTAGGAGGAATTCGCGTTGAGAGTCGGAGTACAAGGTCCCAATCCTGAGCTCCTTCGAAACCGACGCGAAAACCCCCGATTTCCTGCAAAGCGGAACGCCTGTATATGCCGAGGTGGCTTATGTAGTTTTGTCCGAGAAGAAGGTCCGGATTCCAATCTGACTTAAAGTGAGGTTGCGATCGGTTGCCACTCTCATCGATTTTATCTTCGTCCGTATAGATGATATCGGTCTCAGGATGGCCATTGATACAATCAATGACTCTGGCGAGAGCGTGCTTGGGAAGATAATCATCGTGGTCCAATAGGGCGACAAATTCCCCAGTGGCCACAGCGAGAGCGGAATTAGATGCTTCGCTAATGTGGCCATTATGCTCCCTGAAAACCGCCCGAATATTGTCGTGTTCTTTGCTATAATCTTCGATCAGCAGCCTTATTCTGGGATCCGAGGAGCAATCGTCGGCTATGCAGAGTTCCCAGTGAGGATAGATTTGCTCGATAACGGATTCGATTGCCGCTTCGAGCCATTTGGGTTCGGGATCGTATACGGGTAATATTATCGATATGAGAGGGCGCTTTTCTAGTTTGGAAATTCGATTGCTGAAGTTTGAGCAGTACTGTTCTACCACCGATTCCATACGGAGGCAGAAATCTGAATAATCTCGGTAAGGCTGCTCAGGGATTTCGGCGCTGATTTTTGAAGGGGGTGAGAGCTCCTCGATCGCCTCCTTTGATTGCTCGTTTGTTTTTTCTCGTCCTAGAAATTTTAGAAACCGGCTTATCAACATAGTTGGCGTGTTCTCCTTCGGGTCCTTTGGCAGCGAAGCAAATGCTTGATTCTCAGGCGCCTGTGCCCGGGTCTATTTGTAAGATTTGATGCAACAGCAGTTGGTTGAGTATTCAACTGAGAATCGAGGTTTTGGGCGACAATCTGCCGTGAAGCCAGAAGATTGACCTTGATAATAAGGTTTCGGGAGCCAGCAGGTATCTATCTCGGTATCGGTAAGATACGACCAGCAAGCTACTTAAGTGCTTGCATCTCTCCCATCATCCATGTTTAGTAATTTTTTTACAAATTATGGATGGGTTAGGCTTAGATGCTTGGATGGGGCGCAATCGCTTGGGCAGGCTCGGATTCCTAGCGGTGATATTTCTGGCTGGGCAGTCTATCTGCATAGGAGAGGAAGCAGGCATCGCTTACTGGGGCTCCTTTGGGGAGGGAGCGAGCCGAGTAGAAGGAGTGTTTGTCGAGCTCTCAGATGCTGGCGTGTTTCTTGGCTTCGATGATGAACTAGAGCTAGCCGTTTATTCTTCGAAGATTAATTGGAGAGATGAAAGCGAATTTGAATTTAGTGGGTTAATTTCGTCGCCCTCCGATGAAGGCCTCATCGCCGCGACGGGGCACGGTCGGGCTCGAACAAGAGCTGAAAGCGAGGTGATTCTTGAAACCCAGTGGGTGGAGCCAGAGCTGTTGTTTCAGGCATATTCGAGCTCGAGCGCCCTCTATTACCGATTTGAATTGGAAGGTAAGGCTTCTGGCGAAATGCACATCGTCCTTGATGATCAAGGAACGGGTTATGGATTGCTATTGGATTCCAAAGCTTTCCTGCATGGTGGACTGATCAGTCTTTCAGATCAAGGCACCCATTTATTTCATACAAGGCGTGGCGATAGTTTGGAATTCGATATGGCTAAAGGAGCCTATACTTATGCTTTAGCGGACGGTGGAAAGGGCGATCTAAACTTGCAAGACTCTGAGTCAACGAGTCTTGGCGATTCTTTGAACTACACTTCGCTATCTGAGTTTTGGAATGCGTTTAAAAAGGAAAAAGGTGATTTCTCTGATTCCTTGCATTTCATACTGGAAGGCGCCAGCTCGCTTCCCGTTTCCATAGAATCTTTGGTTGCGCTAGACTCGAGGGATCTTGGGGTTGGTTTCATAGATCTTTCAATCGAGCTGGAGCTTTACCAATTGGACCACAGGGAAGACTGGAATCTGATGTTCAGTTCAGGTCCCCTTTCAAGAGTGAAGAAATCGGGCTCAGGAGAGTTCGATTACCATCTTAGCGGATTCTTGCCTGCCTCCTTACCGCGTGGAACCTACTTAGTCCAACTGAGTGGATTGAGAGATTTCTCAGCTGAGGTAGAAATTCGGGCTCGTTTCGATCGAATGGATTCGATCGCAGCGGTCAATGGATCTACGATGTACGAACGGACAGCCTCGGCCCTTAGTCACCGATTTGGTTTTGAACTTGCCGGCCAGGGAGTTAGAAGAGCAATCGTGCGATCCGTGGGTCCGGGCCTAGCATATTTTGAGTTGGATGAGTGCACGTTAAACCCGCATTTGACAGTTTTCAAAAACGGAATGAAGCGTTGGACTAACGAGGACTGGAAGGATGGCGTTCAGCCATCGAGCTACATTGAGCCGCAGATGCTCGATGCGGGCGCTTTCCCGCTTCCCTCGAATAGCTTAGACGCGGTCTTGTCACTCTCTTTGGGGGAAGGTCGTTACGAAGCGAGCTCAGATCGACTCGGTGACGATTTTGGTTTTGAGATTATGGAGGTCTATTTGACTGTCGAATCGGCTCAATAGTGGGGCGGCCTCTCGTCGATCACATCCGTTTGAGGATCTTCAACGCCCTCGATAGCCTCCTTCAGCGCATCAATTTGCTTCCGGGTGTCGTCTAGCAAGTTTCTCAATTCCAAGATAACGCGGTCTTGCTCTTCAACGTGACGTTCGAGAAAGCTGATTTTGCTCTCCAGTCTATCAATAGATAACTCGCTCATATTCAGGGATTAAAACAGAGTTATGATTCTTTGTAAGAATCGAAGGAAAATTTAGGCGGCAAGGATTTGAGCCGATTAATGCGATTGCGGGTTTCTTGAACTAGAAATTCAGAGGCTAAGCAAAACAATATATGGCTCAGACCGACTCCCAGCGTTCAGATTCCGTAGATCCGGAATCTTCGAATAGCCTATCCGATTTGCCTGAATCGCAAATCGACGGATCGGCTGTGGAGAAAGGGCCTCTGTCAGAGGACGAGTCGTTTCAATTGTCCGTGGGCGAAATGCTGGATTCTATCGATACTGATTCGTCCGAAGGCGAGATATCTGGAGGCGGAAACGGTGATGCGACAGGATCGGAAAGCGAGGCGTCAAAGGTTGATCCATCAGATGAATTGCTTAGCCGAGCAGGAAATATCTTGAATGGAGGGGAAACAGACATCCCGGAACCAGAAGAAGAGGCAGAGATAGCGGATGAAGATGCTGATGGGCTGATTGACTTTCCGGATCCTCAATCTCTTTTAGCCGAAGTAGACGATCAAGATCAGAATCTCAAAGAAGAAGGCCAGGAGAATGCGGATTTTTCCGAGGTCGAGCCTGTAGAGTCGGAAGGATTGGTATCGATGCATGATCCTCAATCGCTGTTGAAAGAGGCAAGCGTTGATGTTCAGATTGATTCAAATAGGGGCCCAGGGCCCGAATCGGAGGGCCCGACGATAGAGTCTGAGGATAGAGAAGAAGAGATAAGTCTGGAGGAAGAGTTTCAGGGCAGCGAAGATTATAAGGAAGAAGATGAAGAACCTGTTGAAAGGAACGCAGAACCGGAGGCCAATGAGCTCGAAGAGAGCTCGGAAGAGAACGATCCGCCCGCGGATGACGATGGCGGTCTGCTGTTTGACGATGATGCGGGAGATGATCCCTTTTTGGATTCCGAGGACGGTTTTTCAATCAGCGACGACGATGATGACATTGATGGAGTAGCTGCCGGTTTTGGGGGTGGCGATGTGGATAGTTCTCGAGCAAAATCGGGACGCGTATCTCAAGTAAGTAAATACATCACCTGGTCGGTCGCAGCGAGTTTGGTGTTTGTCGGACTTAGCATATTGGGGGCGAGCTTCAAAGGACCGATCGTGGACTTGCTGGCCCATGGCAACGTTCAAGAAACGCGCATCCACCGCGTGGTAGCCAAGATGACCGACGAGGTTTTCAGCAGCGTAAAACCTGGGCGGCCTTATGATCTGGCGTGGATAGAAAGCGAAATACAACGCGTGTCGGATACGGAATATCGGGTGGTTGCCAAAATTGGCGTAAGGCTTGAAGAAGACCTTTATTCGCCTTTGGAAGACAGTTACGTCTATTCTCTGCTGCCGTTCTCCAAAGCGGAACTGGAAGGGGCGACTGCCTTCGCTGACGATTCTAGTCAATTGCCCGCGGATCTCCAATTGCCTAGCCTTGGATGGGTCAGACTGTACAGGAAGGATGGCAAGAAAGGAGAGATGTTCGACTTCGATGCCCACTACCGAATCACCGCCAACGGTGACCAAAAGGGCGGTTGGGAACTGTCAAATCTTCGAATTAACGGTAGCGAAGATGGGCTGGCTTGGGCATCGATGCTGTCGAAATCGGAATTCGAGGACGGATCGGTTGAAGTCGATGCGATGGAGTTTACCTACTATTTGGAGGCGTTTGAAAAGGCGGGATTAGCCTATCTGGAGGAGGCGAGAGCCTTCGAGAAAATCTGGATAGCCTCTAAATCAGAGAAAGCGGAACGACTACAGAAGCTTCGTCAGGAACTCATCATGTCCCTTTCTCAGGGATCTTACTTCAAGGGTGTAGCCATTTTGGGCGAGACGAGTGAAGAAACTAGGGACATTTCCTTGATCGTTACCGAAACGAGAGGCGATGGAGAGCTGATAAAGGGATTATTGAAACTGGAGGACGAAAAAGCGGCCTCTCCAAAGCACTTTACCGGGGTTTTGGATATTATCGAAAAGGAAGGAGACGTCCAGGGCCGTCTAGAGCTAACCACCGTCGCCTTTGCTGGGCAGCCACATGACACGCCAGAATTGGCATTCTTCAAGCCGGGAACCGTGTCGCGAATTCAAATGAATACTGATGGTCGGTCGCTAGAGGGCGATTCGGACAGCATCTCGCTCAGGTTGATACGCGGCAGATGATTTTCCGCCCTTGCGGTGATTTCATGAGTCAAAATCGATTTTCCAGCAAGCCGGTGGATTCTTCGCTTCATAAGAATCACTACTTAAACAGAGTTTTTTCATAAAAAAGGCTAACATTTGCTTGATTAGGGAACTGGTCTGTCGTTTAGCTGTTTGACTATCAAGTCCCGCTTAGCGGGATATTGGGGTAAAGAAGAAAACTAAGGCGGACTGTTTAGGGGTAGACAGTCCGCCGTCTTTTTTACACAATCGTTGTACTCAACGGTTGGACATCCGAGCGGGTTCGGTTAACTTATTTTGTACACGCTGGAATCGTCATCTGGCACGACACGGCGCGAATCGAACCGGAAGGTAGAGCGGGAAACGAAAACATACGTATTGGATACGAATGTGTTGCTCCATGATCCATACTGCTTGTTCAAATTCGACGATAACAATCTGGTCATCCCCATAGAAGCCCTGGAAGAGCTGGACGCCATTAAAATGGAGCAGTCCCGTGAATGCGGGCGAAACGCCCGAAGGGTGCATAGGCTGTTGCGGGAGTCGCTGCCGGATTCTAGAACAATGCTGGAAGGGGTGCCCTTAGACACTGGTGGCACCTTGTCTGTGGTCATAAACAAATACCTGCAAGGCACGGCCAAAGAGTCCGAAAGACTGGAATCTGTCCGCTCTATCCTGAACCTCAAAAACAAGGATAACCGAATTATCGCTACTGCCTTGTTCGTGCAGGAAAATTTTCCTCCTCCGGTCATTTTGGTCACAAAAGATGTCAATATGCAGTTGAAGGCACGGGCGGTCGGGATAGAAGCTGAAGACTACCTCAACGATAAAGCCCCGGAGGAGCAGGATTACCAGAGCTATCGGAAACTGGTCGTTTCGAAGTACGATTTGCAGCGATTCGCATCGTAAGGGGAATTCGAATTGGATGATAGCCTGTCCGAAGGACTTGAGCTTAATGACTACGTTTTACTCGTTACCGAAGAGGGCAAAACCATGCCAGCCCGATTGCACTGCTCTCATCTGCTGAGAAAACTTGCCGTGCCGGATAGCTTGCAGGCCCCCGGCGGCATATCCATTAGACCAAAGAATCTCGAGCAGCAATTCTTCCTGGACGCTTTGATGGACGAGTCAGTCTCCTTGATAACTTGCTACGGAAAAGCGGGAACGTGAAAGACTCTCTTGTCTACGGTAGCGGCTATCCAGCAAACAACTACGGACAATAGTCTATATGACGGTGTTTCGATCTCCCGCCCCGTGATTGGCGTGGGGAAGGAAATCGGATTTCTACCAGGGACGTTGGAAGAAAAAATGAATCCATGGTTGCAGCCCTACTATGACGCCCTAGAAGTGCTGGTGCCCTCGAAGCCTCCGAAAGATCCTCAATTCGAAAACAAGCGGCAACGCCGGAAAACGAAAGATGCGAATTCGGAACGCAGTGAACCAGCCAAAAAGCCCTATCAGAAATTGCTAGACAGTGGGTTGGTGGAGATTGAGGCCCTTTGCTTTATTCGGGGGCGATCCATAGCCCGGCGATTTTTCATTTTGGACGAGGCTCAACAATTAACGCCTCACGAGGTGAAAACGGTTATTACCCGGATTTCGGAAGGCTCGAAAATCGTCCTCATCGGTGATCCAGATCAAATTGATAACCCCTATGTGGATTCGAGCAGCAATGGTCTGGTCTATTGCGCCAACCGCATGAGGGGCCAGGCGATTTCGGCCCATGTGCAACTAACGAAAGGGGGAGCGTTCGCCATTGGCCGAACTGGCGGCCGATTTGCTTTGAGGTATTCGAAGACGTTTCTACTATAGCCGCCATTTAGCGGCCCAGCCGTTCGGCGGTTCGGGTTCGTAGCTCGTTGATTTCCGGAAGGATTTTCCTCAGGACCTTTTTCTTCATGCGTTCCGTAAAAAGGATTCCGTTGAGGTGATCCACTTCGTGTTGCACGCAACGGCCCAGCAGCCCATTGCATTCAAGCTCGTGAGGGTTCCCATCAATATCCTGGTATTGGCAGCGGATCCAATCGGTCCGCTCTACGTCACCTCTGATATCGGGAAAGGAAAGGCACCCCTCCTCGTAGATAGTCTTAGGCGACTCCAGCTTGGTCACTATCGGATTGCACATTCCAATCGGGTTGAAGAGTTCCAAAGGCGGCTTGCTAGCATCCAGCGTGTAGTCGAAATCGATCTCGATGCCCCGTAGATCGACGACGCAAAACATAAGAGCCTTGCCAATTTGATGAGCCGCTAGTCCGATACCTTCAGCTTCGATGCACGTTTCCACCATGTCGTTAAAAAGCGATTTCAACGATTCGTCGAACTCGGTGATGGGTTCTCCCTTCTGGTGTAGTACGGGAGTTCCGAAGTGAACAATTTCCAATGCCATGGGTCTTCGATTTGACCTAGCTAAAACTCCGGTTCAGGTTAGAGCAAATCCTTTCGATGAGAGGATCGGATAGGAATTATGCCTGCTTCCAGTTCAAAAAGCCAAATCCGAGTCGCGTTTTCAGTGGCTCTGGTCGTGCTAGGCTCGATTGCTATCTTCGTTGGCTGGTCCATACCCTCTAGATTCAAGTCAATGCCTCTTTCCGTCTTGGCGGAGGCTGGAGCCCGTTCCGAAACGCTAACCGACAGGGCTATTTTGGCCCTGGAGGATGAAAATTACGGATTGGCGGCGATGTTCTTAGAGGCATGCAAGTACTTGGGCGTTGCTGGTGGAGAATTTGCGCAATCGGAGCTGTCGTCGGTTGAATCTAGCAATCCCGTCGTTTTCCGCTGGGGGGCATGGGACCCTTTTTTAGATGCGGCCTTGGCTGATGTGCCATTGGATGCCTATTCGACACAGCCCGGGATACTAGGGGTTTGCCTATCCAGAGAATGTAGGGACTCACTTGGTGGAATACTGGAAAATTCTCGCGATTCTATGGTTCAGGGGCTTCTGCAAACGGGCAGCCTGAACACCTATAAACGGCTTTTCCCCGTCCAGAGTGTGTCTGGGAGGCCGCTCGAAGCTACGCTGCTCTCACTGGGTCTACTGATCCAAGGAGACCGTTTGAACTCGAGCTTCAGCCGAGAGCTGCGACGCGAAATCCAATCCGCCAATGCCTCTGGTGACGTGGGACGTTTGGAGGATGCTTATTTAAACGCCCTTTCCCTGGCCCGAGCCCTAGATTGGGGACAATTCAAAGCCCTGTTCGAGCGGATTGATAGTTTCGAAACCCTAAGTCGACTGAGATATGGATTCCATCGCCGACCGGCTGATCTTCCGGTTTTCTATGCGGCCGCTATCGTTGTGGATAGTCCGAGCTCGGTATTGAATTTTTTAGGCGTCTATGGCGATGACGGGGTTGAATTCCTGAAATCCGCAGGGCAGTTTGGAACCGGAGCCTTACAACTATTGCTCGAGCAACAATTGCCCTTGGATAGCGATGAAAGTCTTAAGGAATCTACTTCGATAGAGATCAATCTGACGCGCTTCAGTCTGAATAACCCTAAGCTTTCCCTCTCCCTTAAATACTCGCTGTTCTTTTTCGGGGCTCTTTTTTTGTCTTGGGGAGGGAGTCGATTTACCGGGTTCTATCGCGAGTCAGGCTCAGCATTGCTTGGGGCGACTCAGAAAGTATTTATATCGCTCGCGTCGCTTATCGTGTTGATAATCCTAAGCGAGCCTCACCTGGCCAGTGGCGCCTTGACGGAAGGGTATTCTTTCAAATTAGTGATGCCCGTGCTCGCCCAAGTGGAGGGCGAGACGATTATTATAGAAACTGAACCGACTGCATCTATGGATCCTGCAACCCTATTGTCCGTAAGCTTCTTCTTTATACTTCAAGTCCTGGTATTCTTGATATGCCTCTTGAAAGTCAGGCAAATCGATAAAGAAGATCTGGATACAATCATAAAGCTGAAACTGATGGAGAACGAAGAGAATCTATTCGATTCCGGACTTTATGTGGGAATCGCCGGTACTTGTATTTCCTTAGTCCTGCAAGTGATTGGCTTGATTGAAGCGAACTTGCTTTCCGCCTACTCCTCCAATCTATTCGGTATATTGTGCGTCGCCATCGTTAAAATCCGGCTCGTCCGTCCTTACAAGAATCGCTTAATTCTGGAGAGCCAAGAGCGAATAGCGGCGCTAAGCGGGAAAGAGATTATCAAGTAATTCGTCGTTCCATGAATAAGACACTGCTTCTGATACTGTGCGATTTTCTGTTGCTGACCTTGCTTTCCCTAGTGAACTGGGAAAAGGAGGAGTCGGAAACGGAAAACCTCTCGTCGGGAGACGCGGAAGAGCAAAGTGTGTCAAACATGGCTATGATGGAGCAGGATCTGTTGGATACGCTCTCAGCAGCTTTGGAAGAGGAGAAGCAATTGCAGGAATTGGCGAAAACGGAAGCGGACAAAACCCAAGAGGAGCTGGAAAGGACGAACGAGGCCCTCGAAGCGAAAGAAGCATCGCTGAACGAGTTGCAAAGCGAGCTACAGGCTGCGGAAACGCGAGAGGAAGGGCTCGCCAGCGAAAAGCGAACCTTAGAAATGGAATCCGAGCTGGCTAAAAAGACGATTACGGACCTAGAAGAAGACTATCGCCAGTTGGAAACCCAGGCGAAGCAAACGGAAACTCAGACCCGCTTGCTGCAGCAAGAGCTACAAACGAAGCTCAATGAAATCGCGGAAAAGGAAAAGGCGATCGAACAAGAAAGACAAGAAAGGCGCCTGGCCGAGCAGAAGGCCCAGGAGCTAAGTGTAAAGGTCGGCGTGGCTGAGGAGCAAAAAAAGATGCTTATGGCAAACGTTGAGACGCTCAAAGGAGAAGTCGAAGCGGAGCGTAGGGAGCGTCAGCAGCTGCGGAAGCAGACTTCGCAAATGGCGGAAGGCATCACTCAATTGGCCGAACGGTCACAGGATCTGAGAGAAGAGTTCAGGTCGAGCCAGCCGGTAAACGCGAACGTCATATTCAACCGTTTTAACGAGAACCAAATCGCAGCTCGATTCCGTTCGGAGCGCATTTATCGAGGACAGACAGCTGTCGAGTCGAGTGAGGCGATGACAATCCTCGTTTCCGATGGAAAGAGCGTGTATGCGCTTACCCACTTCGATTCGACTCCATTAGGGATGAATCGTGAGTCGCTCACTTATCGAAGGGTGGAAATCGAGCTGCAAAGGAATGACCCGAAAGTCTGGCCGAATAAGTTCGGTTTTCTCTCCCTTGATCCTCGGATCGTAGCTATTCCTTTGTCGGGTGAGGAATCGGAGAACTTGGGGGGGCTCGTTTTTTACACGGCTCTGGATCCATTCAAGTTTTCAGAAGCGGTTCTCGTGGATGAGAAAGGCGACTATTATGGTGAGGTGGAATTCAAATTGGATCCTGCGACTCCAGGATATGTGCGCATGCAATCCAAGATCTTCAATCGTATCTTCGGAGACTTTTCCCCCACTAGTGGAGACCTTGTCTTCTCAAAGACGGGCGAATTACTCGGTCTGATGGTCGATAAACGATACTGCGCATTGATCGGCAATCTTGTTGTCGATGAAGAATTAGCGCTCGGCCGGTCTTTTCCCAAGGAAGAGTACGATCGTGTGATGAATTCGTTGAAATTCCGGTATGAATCGCTTCCCGGAGAACTCAAGTAGCCGTTTAATTAGCCCGCTTTCTCCATATTTCCGAGACAATGAATCCCTTTAGCCAGTTGTCTCGTTCCAAGAAATCTAGAGAGCGCGACGAACCGGTCTGGGGAAGGCGATTTGCGGACAATCCGGTGGTGAGTCGGAAAAATCCATACAGGATAGGCAAAACGATTTTCGAAAAGCTCTTCATGGGCTGGCGCTTTGGGTAGGCGAAGTCCACGTGACAAAGGTATCCTTCGGGCTTTAGGGCTAGACTCAATTGAACAGCTAGTTCTTTAGCCTCAATATCTTCGAAACAATCGAGGAAAAATTGAGAAACAATAATGTCGTAGTTAAGATAAGGATACTCTTAGGAAAGAGCGTTTCCTGTTATAGAATTGTATCTATCGAGATTAACCGAGTCCGTTTGCTGTATTCGGTTGGTTGCGGCGTTGATCATGCTTTGGCTATAGTCGATACTATCAATATGGATATTCGAGAATCTATTTAGAGCTTCGCAGGCAAACCGCCCATCGCCGTCGCCGAATATCAGTAAACGAGCGTGGGGTAGGAGTTCAAAAACGCTGAAGGAGCTCCTTCGAGCCTGTTCAAGAAGCGTTCCAAAAGATAGGTATTCAATTATCCAATATATATTGGATAGATTGTCAAAGGAGCGACGCGATTTATGCCATTTGCTCATTTCTATTTTTGAATGGCATTATACGATTTTCAGCGCGGGAGTCGGTAGAATGATATCGGCGAGGGATCGATTCAAGTCGGCATCAAGCCTTTTGTGTTTCATGTGTAGCAAGAATAAGCCCGTGATTGACAAAATCGAGTAGAGGGCGAGTGGCGATCTAATCAGGAAAATAGTAGACGTGATCGCCAGGGTAAACGAAATGATCACGTTAGTTTCTAGCCATTTTCCATTGTGCTTCGATTCCTGTTTTGAATCGATAGGATAATCCCAAAAATGAATACATGAGCAACACAAGTTGAAGAACAGAAAAACCATAATTACCGTGGGTATTTCCTCGCGAACCAAAGAGGGGGATAGAAATACGAGGACGCTAGCAGTCACTAGGCCAGAGGTCAGAAGGGAGTTGGCTGTGCCACTGTATTTATTGTTCGGGCCCAATTGAATGATCGGGGTGGCTAGAAGAGACGTTAAAGCCAAGCGGAGACCTCGCAAGAGCTCGTCATTCCCAAGCGTCACTACCGCTACTGAAATCGATAGCGTCAGTACGCAAATCTAAATAGCGAGTAAAGTCCAGCGCCGAGAAGCGTGGAACGCGTGACGCTGAGTAAGGTTTAAGTCGTGCTTCCACGCGTCTAACCAGCGGTCAGCTGAATAGCCGAGCCAAACAGATGCGAACACCAGAAAATAGTGGCGCCATTCGAGATTCGCGGAGGTAGATTGGGCTAAGGCCCGCTGCCAAACGACCGCTACCAAGGGAGCATCGAGCGAAAGGCTCGTCAGCCAGGCAATCTTTCGCAGAGCGGGCATTACGACCTAGTCGAATTGGCCGGCTAGAGATTCGATGCCGATCTCAGTTAGACGTAGTATTTTCCAATCTTCCAGTATCTTGGCTCCTCGTGAATCGTAGAATCTAAGAGCGGGTTCGTTCCAATCCAAGGCCGTCCATTCCATGCGTCCACAGTTTTCGTCTCTAGCGACTTCGGCGACTTTCATAAATAGCCTGTTTCCTATACCCTTGCCTCTGTATTCTCTTTCGACATACAAATCTTCGAGGTAGACGCCTTTCTTGCCGAGAAAGGTTGAGAAATTGAAGAAGTAGATGGCGTAACCCACCGTTGCCCCATCGAGAGTCGCGACGATTGCCTTGGGGATTGGATTCTCTTCGAAGAGACAATTGAGAAGCCTCTCCGATTCGAGTTCCAATTGGTCCTCTAGCTTTTCGTATTTGGCCATGCCCTTGATCATTTCCACAATTGAAGGGACATCTTTGGGCTGGGCTGGTCTCAACTCGATGTCAGCCGATTGTTGTTCCATTGGCTTGGGAACTTGTTTCAATTCGCTTGCTGTATCAAGTCCATAGCTTTGGAGTTGAGATGATGGCGACACCAGAAAAGCGGCCTAACGTGGTAGTCGTAATGACGACTCAGTGGAGAGCTCGGGCGACTGGATACGGTGGTGATGGGAATGCGGCAACACCCTTTATCGATTCCTTGGCGGAAGAGAGCATCGATTTTTTCCAAGCGGTAACGCCGCATCCCATGGGAGTGTTCGCCCGGGCAGCTTTTTTGACGGGTATACCCTGTCCAGAAAACGGGGTCGTCGGCTACTTCGATCCACTTCCGGAAAACGCCGTGACGATCGCCCATAGATTTCAAAAAGGAGGCTATAATACCGCTTTTTTCGGCAAATGGCAATTGTTCGACCGCGATCGAAATGCTCCGGTCGTTGGCGTTGAACATGCGAAGATTGAAGTTCCCGAAAATCGTAGAGGAGGATTCCAGTTTTGGGAGGGTTTTGAGTCGGGCTTTCTTTTAAACGATGGCTATTATCACGGGACCGGAATAGGTCCTTCGACACGATTCGAGGGTTATCAATCGGACGTTCTCGCGGAACGATGGAGCCGCTATTTGAGTTCTGAATCGATAGACAAACCCGTATTCGCCTGTATCAGCCTGGACGCTCCTCATCCTCCCTACGGAGAAGAGCCCCCAGGAATTAATGCCAGGCTCCCTGATTCTATTGTATTGGCGGACGAAGTGCCTGACGATCCAGTTGTTCGAGATTGCTCCCGTCGAGAATTGGCTGGCTATTACGGGCATATTGAAGCGACGGATCGGGCGATTGGCCGCATATGTAGCGAGACCAAGCATCGCCTTGATTGGGAAAATACGATCTTCGTTTTCACCTCGGTTCATGGGGATATGCATGGGTCGTTCGGGCTTTTTCGCAAAGGATGGCCTCATGAAGATTCAGTGCGGGTGCCGCTCTTGCTCTCATGGCCCCAAGGCGTTGGATTTGCCAGAAGAGATCCTATGTTGATCTCGCTCTTAGATTTGGGTCCGAGTCTGTTGGGGCTCTGTTTCCCGGATGATCCGTTCGACTTTGGATCTGGAGATTCGGGGAGGAACCTTTCACAATCGATTTTGCTCAAATCGGAAGGAACTGAAAGCCAGACAATATCGATGCCAAGCGTGGTTCCCTTCGACAAACAATGTCCTTACGCATGGAAGGCTAGCAGGCGAATTGATGTGACCGACGTCATTCGGGATGACGGAACGCGTTTCACGCTCGACCATTGAAACGCGAGCTCTCTAGCATGGGAAATTATGGAAATTAGCGAAACCCTGGAATCAGCAATTAACGAGCAAATTGGAATCGAGCTCTCGGCATCGAATGCTTATCTCTCGATGGCCGCTTTCTTCGAGCGCAATGCCTATGACGGCTTTTCTCAGTGGATGCGCTTGCAGTGCGAGGAGGAGCGTGCCCACGCGATGAAGTTCTACCAATACTTGATCGATCGAGGCGGGGTCGTGCGATTGCCAGCCATAGAGGCCCCAGAATGGAACTACGAGTCCGTACTCAGGGTTTTCGAATCATCGCTAGAGAAAGAAAGAGAAGTTACCAAGAGCATCTATAGACTATATAAAATCGCCCAAGATGAATCGGATTTCGCTACCGTGTCTTTTCTCAAGTGGTTTGTCGACGAGCAGGTCGAAGAAGAAAAGGTCGTATCCGATATGATCGATAAACTCAAAATGGCTGGGGATAATTCTGATTCCATGCTGCTGCTAGATCGGTATGCCCTCGATCAGCGGGCTGAAGCTTCCACGGAAGAATAGGCTCTTTTTTCTGTAAAGTTTTTGGCCTCTCGATCGATGCTATCATTCTTCTCGGGCGGTGCCGAAGAAGAGGGCCGCTAGATACAATTCATTAGGGTAGGCAATTTGTTCCCTTACCCTAGGAATACCGCCTCTTTATATTTTTTGGTTATTTTAACTAGTTAATTATCAACACGTTAGGATATCTTCTCATGAGTTAGGCACGCTGAATGCTATGCGTTTGGCATGATCGATCAAGTTTATGACCGTGAGAATTACGTTCTGGCCAAAAAGTTGCTAGACGTTTCCCACGCCCGTCATGAGGCCATATCCGGGAATTTGGCTAACGCCGAAACGCCTGGATATAAACGGGTCGATATAAAAACGGACTTTGCTGAGGAGCTAAAAAAGTTAGCGAAATCCAACGACATTGAATCGATTTCAGCGCTCCGGGCAACACTGGAGACGGATCTGAATTCCCCCAGCGTTCGCCCTGATGGCAACAATGTTCAGTTGGACTCGGAGCTAATGAAAATGAACAAGAACGCCATGCAGTACGAGTTCCTTACTCAGTACACGGCGAATTCATTGAAGCGTATTAAAACGGCCATCACTGGACGCGTAATGTAGCAAACGGAAATAGGAGATTGAGTCGATGAACATAATGCCAGGATTGGAAAGCACCGCATCCGCGCTCGCCGCGGAAAAAGTGCGTTTAGATGTCATTGGGCAGAATATCGCCAACGCCCACACGACCCGTGGACCCGATGGACAGCCATATGCCCGTAAAATGGTAAGTTTCGAAGCCAAGCTCTTAGAGGTTGGAACGAATTCGGACGGAGGAAAAAATCTCACAACAGGGGTAGGGATCAAGGCAATCAAATCCGACCCGAAGGCCGGCCCATTGGTGTATAATCCCGGACATCCAGACGCGGATGAAAAAGGCATGGTGCGATTGCCCAATGTCAATCTGACGCATGAAATGGTGGATCTTATCGCTGCTTCAAGATCGTACGAAGCCAATCTGCAAGTCGTGAGAACGGCCAAGCAGATGGCCCAAAACGCCCTTCGAATGGGCCGCTGATTTTTATCGTAAATCTGAATACGGAGAGTTGAAATGATAGAGCTCAATACTGATATGGTTTCGCAACAGGCTTTAAATCAGCCACTTGCAGAGCATCTAAAAGTTAACAAGTCGTTCCAGCCGAAAGAGCTTCAAGCCCTTCCTCAAAGCGACACAAACGAGTCGTTCGGTAGCTTGATTGGCGATCTCGTCAAAAAAGTGGATGAAAAAGGCAAGGTCGCCGCGGAAGAGACTAATCGGCTTTTGCTTGGGGAAACGGATAACATTCATCAGTCGATGATAGCGATGCAGGAGTCAGGTCTGGCGTTCACGATGCTGGTGGAAGTGAGGAACAAGCTGGTTCAGTCGTATCAGGAATTAATGAAAATGCCAGTGTAGCAAAATTTTGGATAAGTAGATTTTCATGGGTTTAGCAAATCAGTTTAAGGATCTTTGGCAGCCGCTAGGCGCGAATCAAAAGGTGTCTCTAATTCTGGCGGCCAGTCTTGTAGGTCTGGCCATGGTCGCCCTAATGGTGTGGGCGAGCCAGCCGAACATGCAGCTGCTTTACGGGAATCTCGATGCCGAGGAGGCAGGGGATATCGTTGAGAAGCTGGAACAGAAAGGCGTGAAATTCGAGACGGGAAGAAACGGAAACTCGATTTATGTGGAGTCGAGCAAAGTTCACCGGTTGAGATGGGAGCTGGCGTCAGAAGGAATGGTCCCGTCGGGGAACGGACCGGGCTTCGAGCTTTTCGACAAAGGAAGCTTTGGAATCAGCGACTTTGTGCAGCGAACCAATTATTTAAGGGCGATCAAGGGGGAACTAGAGCGAACCATAGCCCAATTCAGCAGCGTTCGTTCAGCTAGAGTAATGGTTGTTATGCCGGAAAATCGAATCATCGTTACCAGCGAGGGTCGGGATCGGGCGAGCGCATCGGTATTCGTAGATACAGCGGGAAGCCTGGATATCTCAGCGGTGAATTCAATTAGGCACTTGGTGGCCAATTCCATTCAAGCCCTAAACGTGAATGATGTTGTTGTTGTGGATAGCGAAGGAGTTGTGTTGAGCGAGCAGTTGAGAAGCGACGGATTGAATGGCGGGATCTCTAATGACGTAATTAGATATCGAAAAGGGCTAGAGGCCTATTTCACTACCAAAGTTCAAAGCATGCTGGACCGCGTATTAGGCCCGCACCAATCGGAGGTCCGGGTAGCTGTCGATGTGGATACGTCAACTGTAGTGACGAAAGAGGAGAGTTTTGACCCGGAAGGTGTGCTTCGTTCTTCGGTTGTTGAAGAAACGAAAATATCCGAGAAAGAGTCGGGAGGAGGCATTGGAGGCGTAGCGGGAACGACTTCGAATATTCCAGATGATGGAGGCGCCGTATCCGGTACGTTCCTGGATCGCGAGGACTCCACCGAACAGAAAACGGAAAGCTATGAGATTGGAAGAGTCACCAGTGATCGGGTTCAGAATCCGGGTACAATTCGCCGGTTAACGGCATCGCTACTGGTATCCAAACGTTATGATGAGCAGGGCAATCCAATTGATCGAGATGTGACGGAACTGCAGGAACTGAGGCAGATCGTCTTCAATGCTCTGGGCATAGAGCTCAAGAATGGCCAGACTGCGGATGAGCTCGTCACGGTGAATGAAATGGTTTTCGCAACCGATCCGCTAGCTTTGCAAAAGCAAACAATGATGGAAGGCTTTGATCTCCAGAAATGGTTGGATATGTGTAAGAACCTGGCTGGGATCGTTTTGGGAATCGGAGTGATCT
>CAZFUD010000051.1:0-20777 GCA_964521705.1 uncultured Opitutaceae bacterium
TTGGTCTGAAGCCTCAGTCTACAACAAACGCCTATTCAGAGCAAAGCTCTGGCCCGATGGCCCGTTCCTGTGTTGAGATGCCAGAAATACAGCCATAGGAACAATATCCTCAGCGCTCTTGAACCATTCGTTTTCCCAAGCCCCTTCTTTGACGACATAGGGTTCGAAGGTCTCTCCTTCGGGAACATTGGATTTAACGGGTCCGGGTATCATCTCGTTGACGGTGATGCCGTATTGAGCGAATTCAATGGCCATAGACTGGGTAAGCGACCAAAGGCCAGCCTTAGCGGCGCTATAGGCCGAGCTCGTTTGATCAGGACGCCGTCCCATTCCTGAACCCATTGTCAGAATTTGCCCAATTGGGCTTTTTTTCAGTAATGGCAATGAGGCTTTGGCTACGTGAAACGCTGTGTATAGGTTGATCTCTATCGTGTGTATCCAGGAAGACGTATCCACATTCTCAATCGTTTCCTTAGCGGCGTTGCCGCCTGCGTTGAGGAAGACTAGATCAAGTTGGCCAAATTCGGAATCGACAGCGCTGATCAAATCCTGGGCACCGTGCTCCTTTGTCAGATCGGCGGCGAATCCAAATCCAACGCCACCCGCTTCCCTGATCAACTCCAGCGAGTTATCGATCTCGCTTTGGGTTCTGGATGATATGGCTACTTTGGCCCCCTCCTTGGCGTAGGCTAGCGCGATGGCTCTTCCCAGTCCGCGACCACCTCCAGTTAATAACGCAACTCTCCCTTCTAATAGCTTGCTCGTCATACAGCTAGCATTGAAGGCCAGCCTCAGCCCCTCAAGTCTCAAGAACGGGTCCCAAGCTTTTTATTGCCATCGATATGCGGCACAGACAACTTGCGGTTTCTTTTCTCGCATATGAGTTACAAAAAGCACCCAAACGTAATCGTTTTCTTCACTGACCAGCAGCGCTGGGATACTTGCGGAGCCCACGGGAATCCGCTAGGACTGACGCCGAATTTCGACCGTATGGCCGGCGAGGGAACTCACATAGACGCATCTATCACTTGCCAGCCTGTGTGTGGCCCTGCCCGTTCCTGCCTGCAAACAGGTTTGTATGCGACGCAAACCGGTTGCTGGCGAAATGAAGTACCGCTAGACAAAAATCTGACGACGATTGCCCAGCTCTACACTCAGGCAGGTTACAATACTGGATACATTGGTAAATGGCACCTAGGTTCTAAACGCGATATCGTTCCTGTCGAGGAACGAGGAGGCTATGGCTACTGGCTGGCCGCCAACTTGCTGGAGTTTTGTTCGGACGCCTACGACTGCAACCTTTGGAATAACGACAACGAGAAGGTCCATTTACCGGGATACCGTGTAGACGCGATGACGGATGCAGTCATCCGCTACATTGACGATGCCAACAAGCAGGATAAGCCCTTCTTCCTTTTCACCTCGTATCTGGAGCCTCATCACCAAAACCATGTTGACGACTACCCGCCTCCAGACGGGTATCGCGAGCAATTTACGGGTAAGTGGATGCCTCCTGACCTGCAACAATTAGGGGGTAGTAGCGGCCAACATTTAGGTGGCTATCTAGGGATGATCAAGCGGTTGGACGAAGCGTTGGGGCGTATACGCGATGCATTGAAGAGCCTTCAGATAGACCAGGATACGATTATTCTCTACACAGCTGATCACGGGTGCCACTTCAAGACTCGTAACTCTGAATACAAGCGCTCTCTCCATGAATCTTCGGTTCGCGTCCCTACCGCTTTTTGCGGTCCTGGCTTTGACGGAGGCGGACGCCGCAAGGAGGTCACCAGCCTTGTGGATCTTGTGCCCACTTTGCTCGATGCTAGCGGTATTGAACCGACCGATGAAATGATTGGGCGATCGCTGATGCCTATTCTTAGGGGTGAATCCAAAGATTGGGAGCAAGAGGTCTTTATCCAGATTAGCGAATCTCAGATAGGTCGAGCTTTACGTACGAGCCGCTGGAAATACGGTATCGTGGCCCCTGATGGAGATGGATGGAATGATATGGGTTCGGACAACTACGTGGAAAGCTATTTGTACGATTTGCATTCGGATCCATACGAACTGCAAAACCTGATCGGCTACGCTTCCCATCGCGAGGTTGCCGACCACCTTCAAAATCGGATTCTCAAGGCTATGGAGCGAGCAGGCGAATCCCGCCCTGCAATTGAAAACCACGCCATCACGAGACCGGAATCACAACGCGTCGTGTATCCGGAGGAAATTGGGCAGTAGGATTGTGTATAGCTCGCGGATATAGTTTTCTCGATTTATTGGTAGGGAGCATCGGCTCGATCCTCCGCGATCGGAACGGGAAATGAAGGACCGAGCCGGTCTTCCCTCCCTTTTTGGGAGGCAACTAGCAGTTCGTTCCCCTACCCGACAAACCAGGGTAGGAAAACTAGGGCAACGACAGTCATCAGCTTAATGAGAATGTTGATTGACGGTCCCGAGGTGTCCTTGAACGGATCTCCTACGGTATCGCCGACAACTGATGCTTTGTGAGCGTCAGAACCCTTTCCACCTTCGTGCCCTTCTTCGATGTATTTCTTGGCATTGTCCCACACGCCTCCAGAGTTGGCCATGAATATCGCCAGCATGACTCCGGATACTAGGGCTCCGGCTAGAAGGCCTCCGAGCATTTGGGCGCCAAACAATTTGCCTATCAATACGGGGATGGCCACCGCCATGAGTCCTGGAGCAATCATATACTTCAAGGATCCGGTAGTGGAGATTTCGACACATCTAGCGGCATCGGGCGGGGTTTTCCCCTCTAGAATTCCAGGTATCTCCCGAAATTGTCGGCGGATTTCTTCCACCATATGATTCGCAGCCTTCCCAACCGCTCGCATGGTCATGGCACTGAAGAGGAACGGGAGCAAACCTCCAACGAGCAGGCCAATCATGACGTCGGTGCTATTGATGTTCAGCGTCAAAGTGCCTGGACCTTCGATAGCCTTTTCGCAATAGGCATTAAATAGGGCTAGAGCGGTCAGGGCTGCCGATCCGATCGCGAAGCCCTTCCCGACGGCGGCGGTTGTATTCCCGACCGCATCCAAAGCGTCCGTTCGCTTTCGTACTTCTTCTGGCAATGTCGCCATTTCCGCCATGCCACCAGCATTGTCGGCTACAGGACCGTAGGCATCGACCCCGAGCGAGATGCCAAGGGTGGAAAGCATGCCCACGGCGGAAATAGCGACTCCATAGACACCCGCTTGAGCGTAGGCGAAATAGATTGCCGAGCAAATCAGCAGGACTGGCAGAGCGACGGACTCCATGCCAGTAGCGATGCCATGTATGATATTCGTTGCCGTGCCAGTTTTCGACTGAGCGGCTATATACTGAGCAGGTTTGGCTTCCTTGGCTGTGTAGTACTCCGTGGCTTTGCCGATTGCCACTCCGGCGACCAATCCGGAAAGGATGGCCCAGAACAAGTTCATGCCTGAAAGCGCATCGCCATTGAGGGCCAGTCCTTCGAAATCGAATACAAAGGAAACGAGAGCGTAGGTGCCGGCCATCATAATGATAGAGGCTGCGAGTAAACCTCGAAACAAGGCTCCGTGGAGGGCGGACTCGCTTTTAGCTTTAACGAAGTAGCTGCCCAGAGCCGAGGATATGATGCCGCAGGCTGAAACAGCGAGGGGAAGGAGCACTACGCTAGATATGTTCTCCTGACCAATAAAGAGGGCCGCGCCCAAGGTCATAGCGGCGATAATGGAACCGACATAGGATTCGAACAAATCGGCTCCCATGCCCGCGACGTCGCCCACATTGTCCCCTACATTGTCGGCGATCGTCCCTGGGTTGCGGGGATCATCCTCTGGTATGCCAGCCTCGACCTTACCAACGAGGTCGGAGCCGACATCGGCCGCTTTAGTGAATATCCCGCCGCCGACACGAGCGAATAATGCTATCGATGAAGCTCCAAAGCTAAAGCCAAGCACTTGTTCGAGTACATGCTCATTGATGGTTCCCGCGTCTTGATAGACCAAAGTTAGAAGAGCTATGCCTAGAAGACCCAGCCCCACGACGCAGAAGCCCATGACCAGTCCAGAATTGAAAGATATGCCCAGAGCGTCTTGCACGCTATTTCTAGCAGCTTGAGTCGTCCTAACCGCAGCTCGCGTTGCCGTGTGCATTCCGAAGAATCCAGCGAGGCCTGAGGCCGCTGCTCCACATACGAAGGCGACCGCTGTTCTAATCCCGAGGCCGAGTTCCGCTGGCGACAAAGCGATAGCGGCAAAAACGACAGCCACGAATACTGCTAGCCAAGTGTATTCGGCTTTCAAAAATGCGAAAGCCCCCTCCTGTATGCGCTTGGCGATGTCTTGCATCTCTTCGCTTCCCTCGTCCCGCTTCATTATAGAGCGGAACTTGATGAAGGCGAAAACTAGGGCCAGAACTGCGATCCCAATCGGGTAGATTAAATAATCTGATGTCATAGGGGGCTTCAAATAATGTTTTGGTTAGATGCAGTTTAACGTTTTTCGTTCGTTTTTGCTAGGAAGATGTTGACGACTTTTTGTACGAAATCGGCAGTTTCGTTAGCGAATAACCCTTTCTGGGCCAGGTGGATTAGACTGGGTTGAAGAGCTTAGGGAGATTGATTCTTTATTGATAAAATCTAACGGTCGTCCCGTAGGATTATGAAGTAGAACCATTGAAAAATCTCGCGGAAGATCGCGACCAGTTAATGGTTCGGTGAGACTAATAGCGGTGTTTACTGGATACATTGCTAAATTCCTTGATTCAATCGGTTGGCTGAACGAGGTGGTTCCAATAGATGATGACGTTCTTTGTGCTTCTGCCAGAAGCAATGATATCTAAACGGCCGTCCGCATTTAGATCCGCGAGCTTGATGTCCTCGCAGGCCATGTTGTCGTCATCGATAGGGCTGATATTCCATCTGCCCTCTTTGGTGGGCGTGTAGAGGCGGATTCCGACGCGTCCTTTAGAGTCTCGATTTCGCCAACCTGCCACAACTTGCAGCGTTCCTGATCCTATTAGATCCGCGATGGCGATCGCGTGTCCCTGGTGTAACCGATTGTCTAGGACGGTTCTCGCCCAAATCCCAGGTTCTCTCTGCTCGTAGTAAACGACATTGTTCCCATGCATTGGCTCTATGGCTGCTAGGATAGCTGGGGATCCATTCTCATCTATCTTTCCGACACGCAGCTCGCCGGGAGCCCGATCCATACCGGGGAGTTTGGCTGATTTCCAAGCGTTGCCGGAAGAGGTGGCGACTTTAAATCCCTCCGCTCCTCCTAGCAAAAGGTTTTGTCCCTTAGAGGTGGTCGTCTCGAATATATCGAAGTTGTGAGTCTTGCGTAGGCTGTCGTCGACAAGGCTCCGTTTCCAATCGGAGCGGTAGGGATCCTTCCCTGCATCATAAGCGAAAATCCGAGAACCGTTTTCACCGGCCCCTCCTTGGTTTCCCCGGCCATGCAACGGAACCACCACGAGCGCGTGATTATCTTCTCCTCTCGCCCAGCCCATGCGGTGAGTGGTGGGGTCGTGTGGCAGCTTTACGGGTTCTATGCGGCCCAGCGATCCCACAAACCAAACGCCCCCCGACTTTTCCTCGCTGACGGTTTCCCCTGGATTCCAATTAGTGCCGACGGCTACCTCGACCTTTCCGTCACCATTGAGATCTTGAGCGGCGATACAAACGCTGTCTCGCAGGGATCCGCTCGTTTGAGGGCTCGACAGAGTCCAGAACAAATGCTTTTCCCAACTGGGATTCTCGTACCAGACGAAGTCCCTCTTGTCCGCGAGAAGAATGTCTTCATCGCCGTCGCCGTCCACATCGCCAATAGCTAGGCCGTATCCGATTTGAATATTATCGTCGATCGTCTGGGCGATAAAGCGCTGAAGTTGATCAGCCTGAGATAAGGTTGTCAGGAAGATCGCGATACTAGCGATGCTGGAGATTCGGAATGGACTCATAGGATAGGAGGTAGTTAATGAAATGGGTGAACCCTCAGAACTTCGAGCAGACGGGCAACTTCCCCATGAGTTTGCAACGGAATTTTTCATTGAGCAACGATATTGGCAGACTCAGCAGTATGGAACTAATTTTGGTAGCGGCCGCTACCTGCTACCATCCTCCTTACCTCAGGAAAATCGGCGAGCTCCAGGCCCATTGTTCATTTAGTTGGCGAACCCGCGCGTAATAGTAATCACCTGTTTTGCCAAAATCTTCCCAGTTCAGATTCCAGTTAAACTCGTTCGGCAGCGGGGCACGGTGGAATCGGAACGCTGGCGAGTCGATCCCCCCAAGGTGGCCGGTGCGGGCTCCTTCGACTAGGCGTTTTAATGGCATTGAAACGACTTGCCCATTGATATTGGCCTGAATGTTTCCTTGAGCAGGCATTTCAACTTCTAGACAAATTCCTTGGGAGGCGTTAGTCGCGTTATTTGGGTTGCTTCGCGTGACCGTACTAAAAGCTACTGCCCGTTCATCCGTTTGCTTCCAAGTCGATTCGTAAAATCCGGATTCCGAGACCTCGCCTTCCACGGGAGAAACTACTTCGCGACCGCGGAATCGCGGCTCGACACGTATGATAGTTCCACAATCTATGCCCAGTTCTACATTCCATTGGGCAGCCTTGTTACGCTCTCCCCAACCGAGCTCCAAGTATATGAGGGTGTGAATGGTATCGGCATCCTTTTGGTTATCATCAAAGTCGACTTGGGAGGCTCGATAGGCCAAACGGCTATTCTTGACGATGTCCACGCAGTCGAATGGGCCCCCTCCCCTGACTCGGACATCGAATGAGCAACGCCCTTCGTGCTCGAGAATGGATCCCATGGGCTTCTCGTTGAGGGAAAACTCCAAGCGAATTCGGTCGCCTGTCAAAGCGTAGATCCTCCTATTCTTAAACGCGTCCCAAACCGAATTCCGGTCATTGCCTGTCGACCACAAGCCCGTGACGCCATGTCCATAACTTCCGGGGTGACCACTATGGTGATCGGTGTGTCCGGAAAAACCGAATATGCTCCCCTGCTCTAATCCATATTGAGCCGAACTTTGCCAATCGGAGCCTCCCATCGAATGCAGAAATGGGCGCGTGTTTTCGCTCGATTCGGAGCAGCCGTGCATAGAGATAATCTCGACAAACGGGCTCCAATTGGGATTGAAAGTGCTCCAATTAATCCCTCGAGTCCCTCGGCGATAGCCAATGTGATGCGCGAAGGCTAGAGCCTCGACTCCTTCTTTATTCAATACTCCCAAGCGTTGATGGAGATCGGGAATACTGTCCGCGTAAATGATTTCTCCGCTCAGTTCCTTGTAGAGAATCGTCCGGTCGCCATCAGCATTCGAGTGGATCTCGAATCCGGGGAAGACGGTGAAGGAACCTTCTTGGTCAAAAGCTTTCAGCGTATCCATCATTCTAGGCCAATCGCGCTTGAGCTTGGCGAATCCTTCGTTGTGAAAATCGATTATGTACTGAATTCGCTCGTCCGGCTCGGGCATGTCTGGCCAATGGGCATGTCCTGTCACGGAGCAGAAATCCAGCTGCTCTCGAGCGTTTTTCAAAGCGTCTTCCAGCGAGCCGTGGCCGTAGGAAAGACCGCAATGATTGTGCAGATCGCCGAATAGAAGTTGCCTATCAGAGTAAAAATTAGATTGGGTCGTCATCATGGAGTTGGGTTTTCGGCTGCAGGAACGGCTTAACGCCGCGATGGCTTACGGGATCGATTCAATCGCGGGGTCAACCCGCTTCTACCTTTGAAACATATTTGCTTTGAGCATTTGGGCTTTTGAGTTGTGGGCGCGATCGCTGATCGCGTTACTCGGTCAGTGTCGGCGCCTGCAGTTGATTTCCTTCACATTCAAATTCTTCCAAATTCGATTCGAGCGATTGGCGGGAGATCAAATATTCCTCAGAGCTCCTCCCTCTTTGAACGAATCCCTGGCCCCGCATACCATTTGCAGAGATTTTAAGCCGTCCTGGGCATCACAGACGGGCTCAGCCCCGTTGCAAAAATCGCTCAATTGACGAACGAGCTTCTTGTCCGCCCCGTAGTGCGAGGATTCGAAGTCATCGCCACCCGCAAAGAAAGTGTCTGTTTCTTTGCCGAACTTCGCATAGCTTCGAATCATTCCATCGGATCGCGACAGGACTAGGCGGCCTGAGTCGCCGACGAGCTCCAGCGTCTCCCCGTCGGGGGCCAGAGGACCGAAGATAGTGAAAAACAGATTACCAACGACACCCTTGCCGAGCTGCATGTTGACGCTCCCGAAATCCTCAACGTCGTTGTCCGGACTAAATACGCAGGCATCCTGGATTGATCGTTCATCGTTAGGATTGCGTGTATTGACGAATGCGCTACTTACAGTTTCCTTACTTTCCTCGAGAACTTCGGAACGGCGGTAAGGGCATTCGCGATCGCATTCGGAACACCGAGCTGGCGCTGTCGGGTCCGGTTTGAAAACGCCCGAGCGACCACCGAAGGCGCTCATGGACAGGCAGTCCGAGCTCGCCATCCAGCGAAAGACATCGAAGTGATGGCTGCATTTGTCATTGAGAGGCCCGCCTGACCACTCGATTTTACGATGCCAGCCTTGCAGATAACGGCTATAGGGGATGATCGACCGGAGAAGGATCATCTGCAGTGAGCCCACCGCTCCCCCATCGAGGAGCTCCTTAATTTTGATCCAAGAGGCTTCATAGCGACGGGTGAACCCCATCAAAAGCCGGTTGCCTGTTTTCCGTTCAGCTTCGGCTATCGCGTGAGCGTCGTCCAGCGTTACCGAAATTGGCTTGTCGAGGTAGACCTTCTTCCCGGATTCCAGAGCAGCTAGAGCATGCTCCCGGTGAGCATCGGTGTGCGAAGTGATGATGACCAGATCGATCGACTCGTCATCGAGCATTTCACCATAGTCCCGGCAGGAGCGTACGGAGGCTCTGTTGCCCTGCTCTGAATAGCGTTTCTCGATTTCCCCTGCTGCGTAGTCAGAACTCTCTTTGGACCGATTAGCCACGGCTGAAATCTCCAGGCCGCACTCATCGCGCTGGACGACCATATTAAATCCGATGTGGTGCAGGCCTCTGGCTCCGCATCCGATGATACCTACTTTCTTCAATTTCATACAATTGTTTTCCAATCTTGCCTGAGGCTAAGCCTAATTAGTGGTGAAGATTATCTGCAGACGCGATCGCTGATCGCGTTTAAAATCCGCTCTACCCATCTGCCTTGTTCAAATCGTATTTTTTCTTGTCGCGGAACCATATGATAAACAGCACGGTAATAATGGCTGTTATCACGCCGGTTGTATTGAATATTCCACTCCAGTTGTATTTTGAACCGTCCGCTCCGTCTTGATGGATTGAGGCGATGAATCCGGCTAGATTGGATCCGAAAAACTTACCCACTCCCAGGAATACGAGCATGAACAGGCCTTGAGCCGCAGAACGGTAGCGCTCCCCTGCCTTTAAATCGACGTAGATCGATCCTGTGACATTGAAGAAGTCGTAGCAGGCGCCATGAATGAGGATCGAGAAAAGAATCAGGTATTCCGCGTTCACTGATATGCCAGCGAAAAGAAAATAGCGGATCGACCAGAAGGCTAGCCCCAAGGTCATCATCCACTTTAGCCCAATGCGGCCGATCATCCAAGGAACGAACACCATGAACGCCGCTTCCGAGACTTGGCCCAGCGTCATTTTGCTAGCCACGTTTTCAACGCCAATGTCATTGAGAAACATGTTGAAGAAAGCGAAGTACATCTGGATGGGGATCCCGATCAGCAAGCACGCTCCCAAAAAGACTGCGAAGTTGGGCTCCTTGGCGAGTTTCAAGGCATCGATACCAATGACATCCTTGAAACCCGTCTTCTTGCCCTTGTCCTTAATTGGCGTTGATGGCAGGGTAAAATTGTAGAGGCCTAAAACGACAGAGGCACCTGCCGACATCAGAAGTGGGACAGCGGTGGCCTCTACATTGTCGACGAATTTACCCAGAAGCATATTCACGGAAAGTCCGGCTAGTACCCAACCAATAGTGCCAAATACGCGAATATAGGCGAAGAACCTTCGTGGCAGATGGTGAAAGACGATGGAGTTGCTCAGCGCTTCTGTAGGGGTGTAGACGATACAATAAGCGAAGAGCGTCCATACGAATGTGGTCGGGTCGGTAACCTGGGAAAGCAGCAGCATTAGAAGCCCCGAACCGATATTCAGCACTCCCAATACCCGGTCGGTCGGAAAGAACCGATCGGCAATCATTCCTACGAAGAACGGCGAAATGATGGCTGCTATGCCGAAAAGGCTATAAGAGAAGCCCACGAACTCGCCGGGCTGGTCTAGCCCTTTGCCGAGGTAGGTTCCCAAGGTCACGAACCACGCCCCTCGCGTGAAGAACTGTAGCAGCATCATTAACGAAAAGCGGGCTTGTTTCGAGGTGGTTTCGTCCATAGGGGATTGGGGTGTTCTTGATTCGAGTCGCGTGAGATTGGGACGCTACAAAAGCTGCAACGAATTTATGGCTTCATTAAACTTCATGACTTGGCTTGAGGGCCAGCATTGTGGAGGTATGGCGTTGAGCAAGCGCATTGCCTTGTTCAAAATGGTATTTTTGCTGTCTTAAATGGGAAAGGCCGTTGATAAGCTCCCTGATATTCTAGATCGAATACAACGTGAAGTTCATCACCGAATGGTCAAGCGGGACGGTGGCAGGGGGCTAATATCTACGGGTTTTCACATGGGGCTGCCCGAGCTGCAAATGAAAAAGCGGGCGGCCACGCAGGCGGAATATTCGATCTCCTACATCATGTGCGGCCAGGGATGGTTTTCTGATAGCCTGGGCAAACGATATGATTTCGCTCCCGGCAGCGTTGTGCAAAGATATCCAAATCGCAAATACGATGTATTTCGGGATGACGCTTTTCCGCACCTCGAGTTTTTTCTTATTCTGCCAAAGCCGCTATACGAAGGCTTCCTGGCTACAGGTTTGACCGTAGTTCAGCCATCGTTGTTCAATGCGGGTATCGATGTTTTGTTCGTCAACCGCTTGCTCGATTTCGTCCAGCGATTTAGGAGAAGCTCGAGCAATGAGGTCAGAAGTATCTTGATGGAAACGCTCCCGCTTGTAATCGAGTTTTACAAGCGCGACAGAAGCCTAGAGCGAGACAGCAAAGACAAGGAAGATATCGAGCGAGCCTGCCAATTGCTAGGGAGTGGCTTCGGTTCGAAAATCAGCCTGGAGTCGATCGCTCATGAGATTGGTCTTTCCTATGAGTCCTTCAGGAAAAAGTTTCGCGAGCACAAAGAAATTTCTCCTTCCCAATATCGCATTCAAAAGAAACAGGAGCGGGCGATGGAGCTGCTAATCGAGGACCGGCTATCGATAAAGGAAATCGCCCACGAGCTAGGCTACGAAAATCCCGCCAACTTTTCTCGACTATTTCAAAAAGCTACCGGCTATCCTCCAGGATCGTTTCGGGCGGAACATCGCAGCCGTAGCGAACGCAATCTATAGTACTTCTAGCTAGGACAGGGTAAATCGTACCTTGCTTAGTTTCCGCCAATCGCGGATACTTGAATCGTTAAGATAAACACGGCTTGAGGAGGCCGTTGAAGCGTTATGTGGCGGGCTAAAAACAGACTTTTCGATGAACGGCTCCTGGCTATTTGCCTTGTCTGTTTCGCGCTCGCCGGTTGCGACTATTCCGTTCCTCTAGCAGAAGCTCCTTCAATACCCAGGGACGATGCCGTTTTGGGTTCCTGGGAGAAACGCTTGGTAAATGGCGAGCTTCAACGGCTTCTGATCTTGCCGATGGACGATCGAGGGTATTTCGTGGTTTTCCCCGCCAAATCCAAGAACGCAATGTTCGCTCGCGGTTCCTTCTGGAGCGGTCCTTGGGGAAAATGGGCCCAGCTGGATTGGTTCGGAACCGAGGATGGAGAGGTTCCCGACAACGATTTAACCTATCAGTTTGTAATGTATTCGGTCGATGATGACAAATTGATAATTCAACTGCTCAATCCGAACATCGTTTCTGGAAAGATAAAGACCGCTTCGGAGATCGAGAAATCGATAGTTGAGAACCGTCACCATCCGAAGCTGTTTCGCGAGGCTATGGTATTCCGCAAGGTTGAGAAATAACTCTGGGAAAAAGCGCTATTAAGGATAGAAAGCCGGGTCTATTTCGCTTAAGTTCCAAGCGAGGGACCAACTTAGAGCGATGGCGGTCCAAGTGACGACGATCAATATCCCCTGCCATCGCGGGCTGATTTTCGCGTGAAGGTAAGCTGTTGCCACGACGCAAGCTATGGCGGTTCCGTAAACGAACGACCAAAAGTGCCCCGCTACATCGGTGGGAAACTCCCCTCCTCCCATCCAGGCGAACAAGAGGCATCCGCCTGATAGTGGAACGAGCCAGTCTCGTGTTAGCAGTGGTTCTTTAGATCGGAGATAGTTTCCCAGAGGAAAGCCGGTGAGCAGTCCCAGCGCGGCGAACACGGCAGTAGAGGCTCCCAGGGAAAAATAGGGTTCGCCGGAATGGATGACAGCGTTTGTCGAATTAGACAAAGCGGAGACGGATATGATGAGTAGCCAAGCTAGGCCATTTCCCAGATAGCGAGCGGAAATATAGGTAAAAAGGCCAATTCCGAGGAGGTTTCCCGCTAGGTGGCCCAGATCGCCATGCAGGGTTATTGCCGTGATTGTCCGCCAGAATTCGCCCTTCCCGATCACGCCTTCGCTGCTGTTCATGCCGAGCTGCTCCAACTCAGGAAAGCGACGTTGGGCAGTGAATACGAGTGCAAGAAAGATTCCAAATAGGATGGTGGGCGCTTTACTCGTTGTTTTAGTCGGCAGATCTATCGATGGCGGCGGCCAATACCGGTTTTTGAAATCGGCGATTTGCACCTCGCGACGCAGTATGTCCGCATGCCGAGAGTCGATTACAAGTAGGAAATATCCATCCTCCTCCAGTGCCCAGTATGGATGGCCAGCAGCCAGTACAGCGAGCCCCGCCTCATGGGCTTGCCTTGCCGTACGGTATTTCCCCACCGTGACAAACGGCTCGTTGTTGGATGGATTTTCCTCCTGCATATGTGGATTCACAACAGATGCTTTCGATGATACCTAACCAGCCATGGAGGATCGAGCCGAACCTCCATGCCTAGTAGCCCACATTCTCACTGGGCGTACTCTCCATATCGAAAGCAATTCACGAGGTGGTCATTTACCATGCCGACGGCTCGCTTAAAGGCGTAAATGATGGTGGGACCTACGAAATTGAAGCCCTCCTTCTTGAGAGCTTTGCTCATAGCTTCTGCTTCAGGCGAAACACTGGGCACCTCATCCATAGTCTTCCAAGAGTTCTGAATGGGTTTTCCTCCGACGAATTCCCAAAGGAATTCCGAGAAGTAGATCCCTTGATTTCGTAAGCGAAGAAAGGCCCGGGCATTGCTTCGCACCGAAAGGATTTTCAATCGATTGCGCATAATTCCTGGATCTTTCATGAGCATTTCCAGTTTAGCGTCTGAATAGCGAGCCACCTTAACGGGATCCAACCCATCAAAGGCCTTCATGTAATTATCCCGTTTCCTTAGAATCGTGATCCAGGATAGCCCTGCTTGAGAGCCGCCTAAAATGAGTTTCTCGAAGAGAGCCTTGGAATTTCTCTCCGGTATACCCCACTCCGTGTCGTGGTAGGTCAGATACAAGGGATCCTCGCCAGACCAGGAATATCGATTGATCTTTATGGAGCGTCAACGTAACGAGTGTCAGTCAATTGGGCAAGCTTTCAACGACGGGGTGGATTCTTGGAATTACGATATTGAACACGCTATCTCGGTCGGGCAGGTTCAGGACTTGTATGGAGTCTCCTTCCCGTATCCACACTTTGAAGCGACCGGCGATCGAAAGAATGCTTTTCATCCATAAGGCCCTGCAAAATGGCGGTTATCCGAATTGCTCCAAATTGGCTCGGGAATTAGAAGTCAGTACCAAAACGATTAGTCGTGACATCGATTTCATGAGAGACCGAATGCTACTCCCTATCGAGTACGAGCCCTCCGAGCATGGCTTCGAGTATACTCGGGAGGTCGAGAGCTTCCCTACGATCGATATTTCCGAGGGGGAGCTTTTGGCCCTTAGCATCGCTCGCAAGGCGCTCGATCATTATAAGGGTACGCCCTTCGAGAAACCGCTTTCCAACGCCTTCAATAAATTAGCTGCATCGCTTCCAGATACGATCACAGCCAACCTCGAACAGCTAAGCGAAACGATTTCCTTTAAACATGGGCAGCATTCCCGGTTGGATGAAGAGACCCTCCAGTTGGCCATAAAGGGAGCGCTGGAGAAAAGGATCTTAGCATTCGCCTACAAGAAGACTGGTGCCGACGGGCCCGAATCTCGAAGTGTGGAGCCATTCCATGTGACCAACTATTTGGGCAAATGGTATTTGATTGCTCGGGATAGGCGGCGAAAGGCCATGCGCACCTTCCTTTTGTCGCGAGCGTCCAACCTTGAGCTTCAAAATGAGACCTTCGAGATCCCGGAAGATTTTTCCGTAGACGATTACCTTTGGTCTGGCTTCGGAATTTGGTCTAAGTCTGGTGACCATGAAGTAGCGATCAAGGTCCTGCCGCGACTGGCTGACTACGTATCCGAGAACGTGTGGCATCCGACGCAAACGATAGAGCAGATGGAAGATGGAAGCATCGTTGTTCGATTTCGGCTGGGGAGTCTCGAAGAAATTTCCCAATGGATTCTAAGCTGGGGCGATCAGGCGGAAGCGCTGCAACCACCCGAATTGCGAGAGACACTGCGAGAGCGAGCCAAAGCAATCCAGGGAATGTATGAGTGAAAATGGTCAGGACGACTGCATTGCCTTCGCTCTGCGAAACCGCTCCGCGGCTTGGTCGTTATTACGACCTCGGCCATCTCCGCGCGTTTGGGGGCTCCGTCGAACCAGCTTGGCTTGGCTCTCATCCAGTCGTCTAATTTACTATGGTCGAGACGACTGGATTGACTCGCCCTTCGGACTCGGGGCGTTGCCCCCACGCTTTCGCGTGTCCGCTCCACTGAGTTCCGCAAACCAGCTTCGCTGCTTCTCATCTGGTCGCCTTTTTAACAATGGTCGGGACGACTGGATTCGAACCAGCGACTTCTACGTCCCGAACGTAGCGCTCTACCAGGCTGAGCTACGTCCCGACTCCGAGGATAGGTTCTACGAGTTTGGGCGCAGGCGTGTCCAGAACCTATTGACGCTGACTTCCCGTTGAAGGCGTCGTCCGGCGACGGGATTGCTTTCGCTCTGCGAAATCGCTTCAGAATTAGTCGTTAAGTTCGATCGGAAGCCTGTCCCCTTCGTGAAACCAAATGCGTCCCTTCACGGTGACGGTTTCCCCTGCTCTACATGGATCGAGAATAGGGTCGAAATGCAAACAGGGGCAGCGCGGGTTGCCCCAAGTGCGCCTAAGCTGGTCCCATTCGGTCAGAATCCAGCGATTCCCGCCTTCGGAACGTACTGCGGCAACGTCGTCGTCTAGCGTCTTGTTGTCATTGGTCTGCTCGTCGAAATCCGCGGCTCCTTTCAGCATGATGCAAACTTGGCCGTTGATGAAATCCATGTCCTCTTCGGAATCGTTCTTTATCGTAAGCTCCATATCAACCGTATCGCGTAGTGGCGTAACGCTTGCGGATATCTGGATCCCGTTGGGAAGCTTCCAGGAATTTCGGCACGTACCGTCTTCGCTGACAACCCAGTCGCTATTCTCGATAGCGACCTGGTCGTAGTCCCACATAGTTGGAACATGGGTGTGGCCCAGAAAAGCCAAACCACTTTGGTAGAAGATGGCCTCTGGCAGGTCGAGAATAGCGTACTGCGATTTGTCCCATGGCAGAAAGAAACTGAGCTTCGTGCCGCGCATGGGATCGATCATACCTTCAGCGAAGCCGATTCGCGGATGACGTCCGCCCGGATACGGCAGCACAGTAAGGCGGTTCTCATCAGTCTGAACAACTTCGTCAAAGTCCGTTGAAAGGGTTTTGATCTTGTCGACCGAGTAACCCGCCACTTCCGCCACCTCTTCCCAAGTGTAACGGTGAAAACGTCGCATATTGTCGACCCAATATTCAAGTCGCTTTCGCGTCGCTAGTTGCTCTGGAGTCAGTGTTCGTACGGCTTGTTTGCCAGAATACCTGAAATCCGCATAAGGATCGGAGGGAGCCTCGTAATCGTCAGGTAGATACGAGGCGATTTCAGCTAGACCTATAACAGTAAACTTCTCATCTTTTAGATATGTCATGAACTGTCTGAATTTATCAGGATCGCTGTGTACCCAAGGATGGGCATTGTCTGGCACGCCGTGAAATTGCAGAACCACGAATTTGCCTGCCTCTGCTCGATCGACTACACTCTTAAAATACTCTAGGTCCCAAACGGGATAAGCATCAGCGGTCGTTGGGATCAAAAGCGGATGATGAACCTGGGGATCGTAGAGAGGACCCATTTGCCGTTTTCCGTAGGCGGCTTCCGGCTGCATTCCCCGACGAGCGAATTGGTAGCCATTCTCCTCGAGTATTCTGAACGCTTCTGGGCCAAATTTATTTCCAGGATACGCGAAGGTGACGGGATTGGGTACGTCGTTTCGCTGCAGAAGGAAATTAACCAGTCCAAGCTCTCCGGCCAGCTTGCGAGCATTTTGGGGATCGCCCATGTCCCGATGGGTCCAGGTATGGTTGCCGATCTCGAAACCCATCTCATGGATCTCCTTTATATCCTCCCAGGTCATAAAGTTTTCGGTGTCCTCCATCCAACGATAGGTGACAAAAAAGGTGGCTCCGAATCCTAGTTCTTTAAGGTACGGAGCGACAAAGGCGCGGTGCGATTTTACGGCGTCATCAAACGTTAAGACGACGACCTTTTCTTGAGAGAAAGAGACGATAGTTGCCAAAAAGAATGCTGAGACTCCAGACAGGAAAGTCTTTATGGTGTGAAGCCGGAAGATTAAAGCCGAGGGGTACGGTTTGGTTTTCATGCTTAGGCTCTCGAAGATAGAATTATCCGATCCTAAAATAGTAGCAGTTTCCGTCTAGCGCCAAGGCATTTGATTCCATGCTCGGCAATGCTTGGTTCTCGTTCCACCGAGAGATAATCGATGGCCTTTAGGGTAGCGCGGTCCAGAGAGCTTTGCGAATTCCGTCTGGCTCAGATAAGCCAACTGAGCAACCCGAGTGCCATGGAACTCAGCCCCATGGCGACGAACCATGTCGCTTCCTTTTTGACCCCCAATTCTTGGATACGTTTCGGGTAGCGGTAACTACACTGAGGGTGCTGATCTGGTGGGCTAATTCTTTCGAGTCGATACCTCCGATTCTCTTTTCGAGCGATAGGTTGAGCTTCAATTCTCGAACACGTTGAAGATCGTCTTCAATAGTGGGCCTCTCCATTTGTTGGTCTGTGTTTGGGGAACCTGAGTGAGCACGAGAACAATGAGATCTAGATCGAAGTCTATGATGCCAATTGTGCCGGAGGCACCGGTATGTTGAATTCGGCTGGCGGCGCTATTAGTTCGTTGCTTGATAATATTGAATCCGAGACCGTATTTGGCTTTTCCTCTGCCAGGTTGGGAGACGTACATTTGCTGAAGAATCGATGCGGGCACAACTTGTTGGCCTTCCACCTTTCCGCGATTTCGATGCAACAAATACATGCGGGCCACATCCGTTGGCGTTGCCGTTAGGCTGCCTCCGGGATTTATAACCGAGCCCACGGGTTCTCCTATCCTGATTTGCAGCCCTGTTTTAGTCCTTATGTAGGGCGTTGGAATTTTATCTATGACGGATCCGTAGTCGAAAGTGGATTGGGTGGATCCGACTCGCTTGAATAAAATCTCATCCATTACTTCTTCGAATGGCTTTCCTGTCACGATCTCAGCTACTCTGGCGGCTGTCATGTATCCAAGTCTTCCATATCCGAATGCAGTCGCTGGTTCGTAGAAAAGTTCATGCGAAGCCAGCTCCTCAACGACCTCGGCCAGCGATCCATTAAAGTCCAAACTGAACTCACCTGATTTCAGCTGATTGTTGTTGGCGAATCCCGCTGTGTGGGAAAGACACATGGCCAATGTGATCTGCTTTGCTCTACCTTCCTGGCCACGGACTTTCATATCCTTAAACCCAGGCAAGTACTTGCTGACTGGATCGCTGAAAGACAGTTTCCCCTCCCCTGCTAGTATGGCTAAAGCCGTTGTCGTGTGAGGTTTGGTTAACGAAGCGATACGGCATGGAGTATTCGCTTCAAAAGGTTTCTGGCTTTCGAGGTCCGCAACGCCGAATCCTTCATGCAAGATTACTTCGCCCTTGTGAATGATCATGAGCGAGCCACCAGGTATGAACTGCTCTTGGATCCCCTTCTCAAAGGCTGCCCGTATTTCATTTCGTTGCGAAGGTTCAAGACCATGACTGGTCCAAGACCCCGAAGGTAGTTGGGAAGCTGTCAGGCTGACGGAGAATAATAATGGAAGACAGATTGTGAGTAAGCGCATTTCGCGTGCAGTTATTAGGAGTTTGTTTCTGGTTACAGATAAAACAAGAAGGATTAGTAAACGATGAGCGTTCCCTTCATAGTCTGCCAATGGCCGGGGAACGTGCATAGGAAAGGATACTTTCCAGGTTCTGAAGGAGCATTGAAATGAATCGTTTGCGACTCCCCAGGGTTCAAGACACGGGTGTTGAGTAAAACACTCGGGTCGTCTGGGACGTAGTGCCGCTCCGCAGCCGTCGGATCGGCGACCATAGCGTCTGCCAATTGTCCAACTAGCTCGTAAGTGAACCAGCCAGTAAGCACCCAGTTGTGGGGCATTTCGTCGGTGTTAATGAGGGTGAGGGAAATGCGTTCCCCTGCTTGGACCACAATGCGTTCCTGTTCGTATTTGAGACCTGTGATGGCTTTCAGTTCGATCGCTCGACCTGGTTCGTCGCTACCAGGCTCTAATTCTGAGGCCTGGGGAGCGTCGCGAATCGGCAGTTCGATAGACGATGGCTTACCAGAAACGATATCTCGAGGTTGCGGTATATCGAGAAAGGGATCACCAAGATCGTGAACTGTGGCGAATAAATCTGTAGCGAATGGATTTCCATCTGCGAATGCGAGATGCAGGCGAAGATGTACGGTCATTGCGGGGGTCAAATTCGGCATTTCCAAGAAAAGCGATTTGCCGTCATCGCTCACGTTAGCCGAGCTGATTGAGATAGGATCGTGGCCCACCGTGCCTGGTTCTCTTATGGAAAATTCGGGAGAACCATAACCCATCGAGTATAGGTACTGCCATTGCTGGGCGAAATGGCTTTCCGGATTCTCGATGCCCATCCCGATCGCAAGAGATTCATTGAAATCGACGCGTATCCCATTACTGTATACCTCAAACCCAGAGGGATAGAAAACCGGTTGTCCCGTGTAGCGAACACGCTCGAAGGAGCCGTCTTGGATGGCGTAGTTCATCCAGCCTTGAGAACCAACTACATAGACCTGCCCGTCAATGGGATGGACGCGGGCTCGGTGCGTACCTGAGAGGAAGTTCCCTTTCAAGGGAACGATGGCCCCTTGCGGTGCCGAGCCACTGGTGTCTTCCAGAACGAGATAGTGAGACGAAGCCCCGAAGGAAAAAGCGACGAGTTTGTCTTTCATGGGACCCCAGCGATCCGTGTTGATATAAACCGATCCACCTGATGAGTTGTCTATACCTCGAGGTATGTAGGCAGTGGCGGGCGTGATTTCCCTTTGGTCGATATGGCGTTGAAATCCGTAGTAGCCATTTGGCTGGATTCGGACGATTTGCGAGGCGGGCGTCCACTGCCCTTCCTGTGGAGAGCACCAGACTCTGCCATCGGGGCTAACACCGATTCCGTTGGGATTCCTTAAGCCAGCTCCTAGCGAGACAACCTGTTTTCCGTCCGGAGAAACTTTTATGATGCCGGCGTGTTTTGTAGCGAAATACAGGTTTCCCGCATCGTCTTTTTGAAAACCGGTATTGTAATCATGACTACCGGGCGAAGTGATGTATGTGTTGCAGAAGTTTTCGTAGAAGTCTGCCTCCTCGTCGCCGTTCAAATCGTGGAGCACGGTGATCTGATCCTTCCCGAGCGTGTGGATCTTGCCATCGATAACGAGAAGCCCGAGAGGCTGATTAAGGCCCTTGGCCACCCGTTTCCAGCGAATCTCTCTGAGATCCCTCCCTATTCCACGCGCGATCCAAACGTCCCCGAAAAAGGTAGACACTGCCGCATCGCCATTGGGGAAAAAGTCGAGCCCAGTAAGGAACATGGGCGAACCATGAGGATTGTCGAAGGGGATTGGAAGGGTATCTATTACATAGGGATCATAACTCGTTCCCAAATCTCCTGAAAGGACAATCTCCTCCCTTCCCTTCTTTGTCCCACCATCTGTGTATTGCTCAGGGTCGATTGGTTGGTGCGATGAGATGGTTTCAATCGAATCTGAAGCATCGCCTTCCCCATTCCAGGAGTAGATTGTCACTACCGAGCCCGCCGGCTGAGGTGGCAGCTGAATCGAGAGAGGCCGGCTGTCAGAAGAGGTTATCTCGATTCCTTGGGCTCCGTTGGAGGAGCGGACGGCAATTCCCATAGCGCTCTGCCCGTACTTGAAGATCGCCCAGGAGAGACCCGAATCGAATATCTCCTCAGATCTCCTCGCTCCGCTAGGGATATCGAAACTCTCTATTTCGATTGCTGCCGAGTCGCTGGTGAACTTGAGTGTTCTCACGAAGATCGGGCGGCTGGGGTTGCCG